>JBGQDI010000067.1:0-11233 GCA_041495765.1 Nitrospirota bacterium | reverse complement strand
CGAACAGGGCGTGCGCGATCAGAAGCGGGTCTTGCAGGTGATTAAAAAGGTCAGAGCAGAGGCTGTTGTCTCGGGACTGGACCCCGCTATTGCCGAGAGGATCTACCGGACCATCATCGATGGTTTCGTGACCGCGGAGCTCCGGGACTTTCAGCAGGGGCGCTGACCCCCGGCAGACACATTGTTCAGCAACGTTGTTGCCGAAACCCGAGCTGCTATGAGAAAGGACCACCATGGACGAAAAACAGTTAAAAACGATACTGATCGATACCTTTAATACCGTGTCCGGAGATTATGACTCCAGGCCGCTCCGCTTCTTTCCTGAAAGCGCAGCGAACCTGGCAGGCCTGCTCCCGCTTCGCGGAGACGAACACGTGCTCGATGTCGCCTGCGGCACGGGTCATGCGTCGGTCGCCGTCGCCCGTCAGCTGCCGCAGGGCCGGGTGACTGCTGTGGATTTTTCGTCCGGCATGCTTGCCGAAGCACGGAAAAAGGCTGTTGCACTGGGCCTGGGTAATATCGAATTCATCGAACGGGACATGCAGGACCTGGGTTTTTCAGAGAACCAGTTTGACGTTGCGGTCTGTGCCTTCGGCATCTTCTTTGTCCTGGACATGGAGACGCAGCTGGCGCACATCGCATCACGGGTCAAACCAGGCGGCAGGATCATGATATCGAACTTTCAGGAGAACTATTTCTCGCCGCTCAAGGAGCTGTTCTTCGACCGCATCGCAACCTACGGCGTTCAGAACCCTCCCCAGGCCTGGAAGCGCATTGCCCATGAAAAGGGATGCAGGGAGCTTTTCGAAAAAGCGGGCCTTTCCGATATCGCCGTGCGAACAATGAACCTCGGCTATTTTCTGGACAGCGCCGAAGACTGGTGGAGCATTGTCTGGAATGCTGGATTGCGCAGGATGGTGAGCCAGCTTACGGCAGCAGACCAGCAGCGATTCAAGCAGGAACATCTCCGGGAGATCAAAGCGCTGGCAACGAAAGAAGGTCTCTGGCTCGATGTCGGCGTGCTCTACACGGTGGGCACCAGACTGTAACGCTCGGGCGAAAAGCTCCGGTGGATCAGCCGCCCTGACCCGGACTGCCGTGTTTTATGAAGGTGCCGTCGCGATACTCCTCGAAGGCAAGGGACAGCTCCTCCTCCGTGTTCATCACAATGGGGCCATACCAGGCAACGGGTTCGCCTATTGGTTTTCCCGATATGAGCAGGAACCGGACCGACTCTCCCTGCGTCGAGACCGTCACCTGGTCACCGTCGCCGAAGAGCACCGCTGTTTTGTTATGGATGTAGGGGTCGCGCTCCATGTCGAAATAGTTCTCCCCTAAAGCACCGTAGGCAAATGGGTTCTTTTCGTTGCAGAAGACGCCTTTGCCTGAGATCACATAGGCCATGACCGTGTGGCCACGCCTGGTTGCGTGGACGAACTCCGACCCTGACGGGACCGTGACGTCCAGATACTCGGGATCGGTCACAATGTCCCTGACCGGCCCCTTCGTTCCTTCCACTTCACCACAGATCACCTTGACCCTGGCGCCGCTCTTTGTTTTTACCTCCGGCACCTGCGCGCTTTTGATGTCGCGGTACCGGGGGTCCATCATCTTGCGCGATGCCGGGAGATTGGCCCAGAGCTGAAAACCTTCCATAATTCCATCATCGTCTCCCTGCGGCATTTCCTGGTGGATGATGCCGCTCCCCGCGGTCATCCATTGAATGTCTCCGGACGTAATTACCCCCTTGTTCCCCATGCTGTCGCCGTGTTCTACGTTGCCCGTAAGGACGTAGGTGATCGTCTCGATGCCGCGATGGGGGTGCCAGGGAAAGCCTTTGATGTATTGATAGGGATCAGTGTTGCGGAAATCGTCGAGCAGGAGAAAAGGGTCGAAGAGCGGCACTTCGCTGTTCCCAAAAACGCGCCTCAAGTGAACCCCGGCCCCCTCGATCACGGGCTTGCTTTTGAACACCTTTCGGATCTTTCGGTTCTCCGCCATGGCAGCCTCCTATGCGAACAAACATAATGTAAAACCTAAACACAGAGTCAACTCTTTGCCACGAAGACACGAAGGCACGAGGAGAGGCCTGGGTGTTTTCGCTGGTCGAGGAACTCGATTTTTTCCAAGACGTTCTTCTCGTCTTCGTGACGATATTTTTGTCGTTTTTTGCGAAGAGATTGCTTGTAACACTTCCTATGAATAAGTATAACAGCCTTAATAGGAGAATGCGCGGGTCGGGTCTTGACATTAAAGAACTGCGTGCTATGGTTAAACCATGCGTATTGAGCTCATTTCAAGGAGGTTTATCTATGAGTACCGTAAAGGCATTGGCATTATTGGTTCTTGCGTTTTTGTGCACGGTCGGCACCGTTCTCGCGGTATCGGGGGCATCGCTGGACAGGGGAAAAACATTGTTCAATGACACTAAGCTCGGTACGAACGGAAAGGCCTGCGCAACCTGCCATGCCGGTGGGCAGAATCTGCCGCATCTGTCTGAGGTCGACGACGTCGCCGGAACGATCAATGGCTGCATCAACGGCATGCTCAAGGGCAAATCGCTTGATAGTAGCTCCGTGGATATGCAGTCGCTCGTACTTTACGTCAAAAGCCTGGGAGCAGATAAGCCTGCTGCGACCAAATAACGGAATCCGGGGGAGGGAGATCAATCCCCAATCAGCGATCTGCTTAAAAACCCCTCTGTAATTCCGCAGAGGGGTTTTTACCGTCTTCAATGGCACCGTGACGAATTCCGTCCTCATGGTATTAATTTTACAGAAATTTCGAGATCACTGCTCTCTGTGGAAAACATCCCTAGCGAGGTGTCGCGGATCACGAGGAAGAGTTCTCCGGCGTCAAGAAATGCGGAACGTTCATATTTTTTTACTTTTACTGCTTTAAACAGATCAATGCTGTCAAAAGCCTTTCCTTCCTTCAATTTTACCAGTTCCGATCCGGGCAGTACTGAGATATCGGCGGGATTGCCGCGAACAACGTTCACCGTCACGTTAAGGAGCCCAGGCGAAGTAAGGTTCAAGGGAATTATTTTCCACGCACCGATCTTCACTTTTTCTTTTGCGGCTACGAGGACGACCGGAGGACCGGGTGCCAAGGCAGTTTTCTTCATGCCCTCTTGTTTTACCGTGCGCTGAACCTCCCCATCTTCAAGCCTGGCTAATCTGGCCGTTATCGTTAAAGAGTCGCCTTCCACCCTGACATTGCCGGTAATGATCAGGTCCAAACCGAGAACCGGGCCAAGAGCGGCCAAAGAAAGATCGTTCAAACCAGCGACCGCTATCTTCTTCTCATGCAAGAGCTCGTCCAGCTTCGTCCTGTCAAAGAGAATCACGTTATTCTGCCTGCCTGCGTCTGTGATCTTTTTTGTGATCAGCTCCATGAGCTTTTTTGTGCATCGGGTTCCTATGTCCTTGAGTTCATCCTCCGAGAGCTGCCCCGCGCCGATTGCGCTGAACCCCAGGATGACGACGCTTATCCGCTTCCCGTCCGATCGTTCAATGATGATGTCGGAGATCTGGTCTTCGATCGCTGCCGCGGCCGCATAGACCCGCGCTGTTCCGGCAAAGGGAACAAGCCCCGTTAGCCCGATCATCATTGCTGACACCAGACCCAATAAAACCTGTCTCATGCTCGGCGCCTTCCTGTCCTGGGCTCATTATCCATCCCACGATGAACGGTCATGGCGTGACGTCTGTTCGCCTGACTACCAATGCTGCCTTCCGCCACGTCAACTGGTACCGACCGGTCATCGTGGTCAGCGGGGCATCTGCAGCGGCCGAAGCTTCCAAGCTCTTACAATGGTTGTCCGGGGTTAATTGAACGCATCGCCCGCTGTCCGAGGTGTCCTCAAGATTTTTACAATTGTTATTCACGCAAAAGAGCAATTCCCGTTTGACCGTGCCGGACGGCGTCATGCCAGCAAAAACCGTTTGCTTCCAGCTAAGACTGAATTTATCGCTTTTTCTATTTTCATCGGTATAGACGAAGGATGCGAACCATAGTTGTTCGCAGGGCTGATTTTCACAAAGCAGGACATTGAACTGGTTCCGGGAATAGGTCCCTTTTTGTTTTTTCGTCTCGGCATAGTTACCGACTGCCTTCAGGCCGAGCTGGTGACTGATCCCCAGACTGATACGTGATTCAGGCGCATCAATATCTTCGAAGAACACCGTGATGATATTTTTGTCCGGCACCCGGCGGTCCTTGACCCCGTTTTCGTTGTCGTTCCTGCCTGCCTGTGCGATCATTGCCCCCTGTGTTCCTGCAAGCAGGTCCTGTGCAGATATATCAGGCCCTTCGTACAGGAGGATCAGGGTCATCGCTGCAATAAGAAAGGATACTGTCCGCATCTCACGCCCCCTCCATTCTCTTTCACCCTGGAACCGGAAGCGCTTTTCATTGTGCTGGCAAGCAATCATTCGGATGCTTCTTATCGTTTTCGCACGAACCGCCGAAAAGACTGCGGAACCCGTACTTGCCGGTAAGGTATCCGGCGTGATCGCGGCGCTGGCCCATCCTGCCGAAGAGCACCCGCATCAGGATTAACAACCCGAGGCCTTGCAGAATGGTGATCCTCACCAGTCCGAAGATCTCCGGCATGAGCCAGTTCCAGAGCAGCTGCACGAGCAGTCCGAGGACCAGTGCGAGGACGAGCCCTATCACGGACCATTGTATTATATGGCGCATTGTTCGCACTCCCCGTTTTTCAGTCCCTAGTGTTTTGTCGTGCGTGTCTGGCATGATCACTCCTCCTTGGACGAAATTAGACCAAATGCTGTTGCCTCATCGTGGACGTCAAGGCATGACATTCTCAGCATTGAAGGTAAAGCGGTTTTTGTCGTCTTGCAACAGATCGCCATATCGGTCTTCGCGTACTCCGCAGGTGAACGCATGGGTGATCTCCGCCTCCGGATCTAAATGTATCCGATTCCCCTCCCGGTCGCGCCACGCTCTTTCGCCTTTGATTATATACGAGACCCTCCCCTGTGCGGTGTAAAAAATATATTCTCGGCTCTCCTCGCTCGTGATCCTGCCGATCTCCAGCGTTGTCACCATCGCCGTGATCTGCATGCCATGCCGTGCATAGTCTTTTTCCAGCATATTCACGACCACGGTGCGCAGGAATTGCCTTATTTGTTCGGTCTTTTCTTCTGACGGGGTCTTGCCACGGTTGGTCCAAAAGTATACGGTGACGAGGGTAAGCACCAGAGCTGCGATGATGATCGGTTTTTTCATGCTTTTTGTTTTGCAATGATGGGACATGCCTTCGGCATGATCAGAGCATGCGCACCGGGGCCGGTCTCCAGACTCGCCCCGTTTCTACCGTTCATTTCCCTGGCGTCTTCAGCTTGTTAAAGATGACTGAGCACTTGTAAAGCCTCAAATATGCCCGGCCGGAGAGCAGCAGGATGATTATGACGGCGAAACGAAGCCCGCTCAGGTCCTTTGCGATGAACCCATGATAAACTAAAAATGATATGGCTACGGCGACACTGGCCACGCTCGAAAGAAGAAAAAGCGTTCTGCGTGCAGCAGCGCTGGACAGGAACTTTACTTCCTTTTCCGTTAATAGTTCATCGATGGCCACTCATTCCTCCCATTCCCGATCGTTGTTTCACTTCTTCCATCACGGCGGGCGTGATCTCGCGGCGATCATTCTCCCGCGCATACCGTTCAACGGCCCTTCGGACCATTCCCCGAACGAAGGACGGGACCCTTTTCAACCGCTCCTCGGCCTCTCTGCTCCAGAACGGTGCGGTCCCGGCGGATGCTTCCGCGGTCGAGGTATCCCGGAAAGCGCCGTTGAACGACGGCGGCTCGATCACGGTCCCTTTCTGAGGAATATGGCTGCACCAGGGGTCTTCCGCAAGATAATCTCCGCACGCAGCAAATGCTCTTGCCCTGCAACCACCGCAAAGTTTGCGATAGGAACAGTCCCGGCATTTTCCCTTAAGATCGGGGTTCTTCAGCGCCTTCAAGAGGCCGGAATGTTCCCAGATGTCCTTAAAAGGACGCTCCCGTATATTGCCGGCGGATACCGGCATGTACGGACAAGGCGTCACCTCGCCTTCCGGTGAGACCCTGCAATAACTGATGCCGGCGAGGCATCGTCCGCTGTCCATTTTGAGAAGGATCGAAGCGGGATCCATATCGTACAGGATGCGGCGTATCGTCGGAGCGCAACGGGACCGTACCATGACATCCTGATGCTTCCCTCCCGTCTGGGCGATGCGGGAGAGCAGCATTTCATACTGAAGCGGGGAGATGTCCGTCATTTTTTCGCCGTTCCCGGTACAGACGAGGAAGAAAGGACTAAAGACCGTAGCCCCGAGCGTCTGCGAGAGGGTGATAATTTCCGGAATGGCGTCATAGTTCCTGCTGGTGACGACGGTGTTGATCTGTACGGACAGGTCTGCGCTCCTGCAGGACCTGACCGCGGCAACAGCTCCCTCCCAGGCCCCGTCGTGCGATCGTACGCTGTCATGCACCTCGGGGGTGGCTGAATCCAGGCTGATGCTCACGCCCGACACCCCGTTCTGCTTGAGCGTCCGCGCCGTCGCATCATTTATCAGAAGTCCGTTCGTACCCATGACCACCAGCATCCCCTTCTGGTAGGCGTGGGACGATAATTCGAAGATATCCTCCCGCAGCAACGGCTCCCCGCCGGTCAGGATCAACATGGCCTCGGGATTGACCTGAGCAAGCTGATCGATGAACTGAAGCGCTTCCCGGGTGGTAAGTTCGGAAGACGGTATGGCCGATCCTTTTTTCGACGCCACCGCGGGGAGGTAACAGTGCTGACAGGAAAGGTTGCAGCGTCTAGTCACATTCCAGGACAGGATATGCAGTTGGTCAAGCAGATCATTCCGCATGAGCGTTGCCGGTGATATAGACGTTGCAGGGCGAGAGACGAAGCAGGTTCTCCGCGGTATTCCCGATGTCCTGTTCGTCGGTCTGGTGCGCTCCGGAACGGCCTACAACCAGAAGAGTGGGTGGGTCCGCTTCCAGGTACTTATGGATCTCGTGGTACGCCTTTCCCGCGAGAAGCGTGCTTTTGACCTCGACACCCTCAGCATGCGCCATCTGGACCACCCGAGCGAGGTGTTCCTGATAGATCCGGCCCAGGCCGCTGTCGATCACTTCATCGTGCAGTTTCTCCTGGTCTTTGAAGCGGAACATTTTCCCAGCCTCTTCGGACAGGACCCCGACAAGAGCCTGGAACGCCTTCCGGTGAAAATAAGGATCGTACACTGACACCGCCTCGATCTTCAGCGGGAACCGCTTGCTCAGTGACAGAGTTTTCTGAAAAGCTGCAAAAGAGGCTTCGCTCCCGTCGATCGCTACGACCACCCGCCCTGAAAGAGCGGCATTGTTTTTTACCACGAGCACGTCTGAGTCGACCTTTCGCACGACCCGCTCGCAAACGCCGCCGATCACGTTCCCATTCACCTCGCCGAGACCGAGTATCCCGATGATGACGAGATCATACCGGCTTTTGCGCACGTCATTGACCAGCTCCGCCCAGTTCTTTCCTTCCATCAATTTTACGGTACAGGGAATGGCGGCTTCACCACACCCTTTTTTAAAAGGCTCCAGATAAGCGTCGGAGATCATCTTCAACCCGCTGCCGATCAGCGAATCATGGATGGTCCGTGATTTCTTCAGCCGCTCCTCTTCCTGGTAGTGTTGGGGCAGCCCCACCTCCATATCGCGGAACCGCTTGTCGTGCAAGTTGGCGCTGTACACATGACTGCCGATGAGCCTGGAACCGAACCGCTCCGCTATGGCGATTCCCAGCGTCGTGCAGTAATTGGAAAATTTTGAATTATCAATGGGAATATAGATATTCTTATACATGTTGAGTATGCTCCCGTTTATGCTTTTTTCTTCACACCTTTACGAAGAAGGAAACCGACCCCGAGCATACCTAAAAAGGCTATCGGAGGCAGGATGTACACCGTGGCAGGCGTCGGAGGTTCCAGCATGAGATAATACCATGCGGAAATGGCGCCTTTTTTGTCCTGTTCGTTGTTCCGGCCGTCATAGAGGGCAACGGAGAAAGGCATAAACTTACCGACCTCAAAGATTGCATGTTTTTCGTCAACAGCCTGCAGGCTCCTTCTGAACACTATCCGATAGCGACCCTCAGCATAATCGGAAAGAACCTTCACGTCCTGCTTTTCCTGCAGGTCTACTTTGTCCGGGCTTGCTGCAACTGATTCGACCACGAGATTATCAGAAGCCTTCCACTGCCACATATTGACACCAAGCTTTTTGTCTCCCATGAAGAAATAGGGCCGCGCACCCTCGGTGCTCTTCGCAGGGAACTGGAGGCGAGCTGCATCAGGCGGGAGACCGTCCTCGCCTTTGTTCTGCTGTTTGTCGGTCCACTCGATCATCAAGGCGAGCTCGGAATTCGTATAAACGCCGCGCATCCTGGCATTGGTGATGAGCGTTGTGAACTCCCGGGGCTCGAAGATCACCTGACCTGCCATGGCGATATCAAGGTACTCAAGGCTATTCCAGGCCGAGTCGTCGGTCAATGCAGGGATGACATCCACTTTCTTCACCCGGAGCGCCGGGCCGAGGTGTCTGATCTGCTGCTGCGACGCGACATAATAGGCGATCGCCCATCTTTTCTCCTCCGTGACCGTATCTCCATAGGAGGTCATGGGCGTTCCGTCAAAACCGACAGAGATCGTCTTGAAAACGTCCTTTACGTCGCTCCCGGCCCGATATTCCCAGAGGCTTGTCTGGTCGGCAGGATAGATCTTATTGCCCCAATCGTCCTTGAATTTTTCCTGCCAACCCTTCTCGCCGTCTCCCCTTCCCGCCTTGCCATGACATTCCCAGCATTTCGTTGACTGATACAGTTCCTTCCCCAAGGCCGTCAATTTTTCCCTGCCGCCCGGCGGGTTGCCGATCTTGAATGGAGTTCCCTGAATTGAGAAGGTATCAGGGGAGAACGCTTTCAGATAACCGACCAGCGATTTTACTTCGTCATCGGTGAACCTCTGCCAGGCCGGCATCGAAGTGCCAGGATTGCCGTCCCGGATCGTCCTTATTATGTCCGCATCAACGACCGGTTCGCCGGATCCTGTGGTCTTGAACTTGTAAGTACCTTTCGTAAAGTCTCTCGGTTTGGGCCAGACAAAATCAGCTGCCGGGCCCTTTCCGTCCCCTTTTTCTCCATGGCACGATGAACACCACTGGTCATACAGGACCTTGCCCTTTTCTTCAGCAGGTGCAAGGTCGGCCAATACCAGCACTAAACCGATGATGACGAATGATCGAATAATATCGTTATATTTTCTCATGCCCTCACCATGTCCTTGGCTTGTTGCCCGTGGCATCATAAATATAGAGACTGGTCTTCCAGATCTGCTCCTGGGTCAGGATATCATCGAATGCAGGCATCGCCGAATCCCAGGGCGTCGCTCCGGCCGGCAGTCCTCTCCATCCCTTCGCGATCCGCCAGAACACATAGGATTCGGGAAGCTGGGCGATCGTATCCGTGCCCCGGAACGGTGGCGGAGGAGGATTGAATGCCTGGGCGAACTGTCCCCGGCCGTCGAGGTCCGCACCGTGGCAGATAAAGCAGTTCTGGAAGTAAATGATCTTTCCTTCCTGTACCGATTTCGCCTGATTCGCCGCGTCCGCACGCAAAGGATTTTCGAGCCCCAGAATTTTTATCGTCGTTCCCTTGAAGTCGATCTCCGAGGGCGGCTCGGGGTGAGTGATCCTCGGCGACAGGGGAGGCGCGAAAGTAGGTTTTACTTCGGCATAGGTGACATATCCCGCCAGCAACGGGATGAGACCATAGACAATGATGACCCGTAGGATCTTTTTGTCATCATCGACAAGTACCGCCCTCATGGGCTCGAGAAAGGCTCTCAGGGTATCGTCCTGGATAGAGAAATAGATCAGAAAGGCAAAAAAGGACGTGATCATGAGCATGACGATGACCTGCCCCGGGAGCGGCGGCATGACGAAAGCCAGGCTTTTCAGGCCCCCGTATATGGCCAGTTGAATGCCCACATAGTTGAAAAAGGGGGACTTCCTGAGGATAGAAGTTATCGTGATTGCCAGGCCGGTCAGCAGTATGATGGGGAACATGAATTGCATCTTACTTCCCTCCCGTTTTTGCCTTTGCTATCTGGGCTTTCAATACCGGCAGAGAACCAGGATAGGAGATGGTCAGCTTCCCCCCCTGGCTCTGTAAATAGGCGGCTACCGCGATGATCTCGCCGTCCGTCATGGACGTGGGCGGTACATGCACGGGGGACATGATATCTTCGAACCCTTTCACGACATATTTCGAGGGATTGACCAATGCCTCGAAGATCTGCTCTTCCGTAGTCATCCCCCGCTCTTTGGCTTCCTTTTCCATTTCTGCGCCGATCCCGACCATGGCAGGCGCCCTCATGCCGGCTTCTGCTTTCGCAGGATGGCAGACCATGCACTGGCCTTTTCCAAAGACGATCTCTTCACCGGCGTGGATAAGATCATCCTGGGATATGCCTTCCTCGATCTTGACGACCTTGGGAGGCCTGGATTCCGACTGGGGAAGGAACTCGAGGCCGATGTACATAAAAATAAGATTAAGGCCAACGACAATGATCGCAAGCTTCAGGACGCCCCTCTTCATCAGTTCCCCCTCCTGTTCTCAGCAACCTTCTCGAGCTTCATGATGCTCCAGAAAACCAGGCCTATCAGCAGGAAAAAGAGCAGGGTGACGATCGTGACGACGACCGATGCATAGCCGTGGGTCGGCAGATAAGCGTCCGGGCTCGTGTTCTTCATGACCCCATACACATGCCAGTACTGCCTGGCACCTGCCCGCATGTAGCCGAGCATGCCCATCAACCAGGTAAAGGTGACCGTGATCGCGATGAGCGCATATTGGGAGCGTTCAGGCATCTTACCCCACCGCGGCTCGCCGATGATCTTTGCACCTTTGTACATGTAGGTGTCCAGCACATAGAGGGCAATAAGCGCGACGAAGAAAAGCCCGAACTGGATAGGCGAGAGCACTTTGACCCGCACCGCAGCGGAGACGACATAGCTGTAGAGACCGAGGGCAAGGACTCCGACGCTGGAACCGACGATGATCAGCGTCCGCGCCATCTCCCCTTTTTTGGCCCATTTCACCGTTGCTTGTTTATTGCTCATCCGGAAGATGGCAAAGCTCAGGAATGTGGCAAGGTAGGAAAGG
>JBGQDI010000066.1:0-11402 GCA_041495765.1 Nitrospirota bacterium | reverse complement strand
CATAGCCGTGATACAGGTTCAGCGCCCAATCGACGGCCCCGGCGTTCTTGATGCGGATGCCGGCATTGCTGTTCCTGATCGTCCGGTCCGGGAGGTCCGGTTCCCGGACCACGATCGTAGCATTCGGCAGGGCTGTTGTAAGGTTCGATGCCAGACCCGAACCCGACCAGCGTTCGTCAGGCAGCGGAAGACGGTAGGGCACGAGGACGGGTACCCAGACCATTTCCATGGTCCAATCGTTCCTGCTCATCGTGGCCGACACCGACGGTACGCCGATCTTGCGGTCCTCAAGCGGTTTTCTGAGGAACTGGGTATAGTCCCAGGGATTGAACAGGTCGTTCGGCGGGTATTCGTCGAGCCTTCCCCAGGCAAAGCGCTGGATGCCCGCCTTCAGGTCAAGTTCGTTCCACGAGCGCGCAAGGTAGAGTTCTTTGAACTCAAGATAGGGGGTGTTGCTTTGATAGACCTGGTCGTAGTTCTTGATGAGCGAGTGGTCGTTGGCGGGCCGTCTCACGGTCCCGTCCCAGCCGCCTTCCAGCCAGGAGTGGAACTTCAAGGAAAGCAACTCCTGGTCTATCCTGAGCCTGCCGATAAGGCTGGTATCTTCATCGATCGAACCGCTTTCCAATGTTTGCACACCATGCAGGTCCAATCTGCCGGAAACTGAGGCCGGCCCGTCTGCGGAAGCAGGGGATGCATGCAACAGGACGAGAAAAAGGAGGGCGGTAGTTATTCGGGATAGGGTGAAATGGCCTAGTGGGTTATTGGACATAGTCTGCGGTTGTTATGCGGGACGACCGACCCCGCCTTTCAGGTGCGCGTGCCGGTTCGCGACCACTTCCTTGAGCTCCAGGATCCTTTGCTTGATCCTGTCCAGTTCGTCCAGGCCGAGCTCTTCGATGTAAGGCTGCATGGCGATCGTGATGTTCTCCGCATCGACCTTGCCGGGGATGCTTTTTAAGATGAGCGCAACGATCTCCTTGACCCGCTCCCGGTGGACCTCGGAAGTACCGGTCGTGCCGTTGGTGTAGATGTAGTCCTTGAACGCCTGGTTCTCGGAAATTTCCTTGATCTCTATTCCTTCCAGGACCTTTCGTATGTCCACGGTCTCAGGCTGTGCATGGCTCCGGACGAAGGCAAGCGTCTTTTCCCGGTCCTTGTTTGCCAGATGGTCGTAGAGCACGAAGCCGTCCAGTTCCATCCTGATGAGCTCATAGAGGCAGTCCTTATAGGCCGGCTGGACCATGCCGGTATGCTCAAAATAGTCAAGCGTCTTTCTGACCTCGGAGAGCGGTTTATTCGCCGCGAATACGTCTTCCAGGACGATCCTCGTGTCCTTCCTGAAGAGGGCGTCGACCGGCAGCAGCCCCTCCTCGATACGGCTTCTGTCGACGATCACGCCGTCAATGACATCAGCCATCACATCGAGATCGGCCTCGGTCTTGTTCGTCAGCTCTTCGGGATATTTGGTGAGGGCATCAAGCCCCTTCAGGAACTCCTCTTTCCAGTTCCTCGGCCTCTCGTTCGTTTTGATCCTGTTGAAACGGGCAAGCTTCTGGTAAAAATCCTGGGGCCTGTCCTTGCTTTTCGCGACGAGGAACTTGTATTCTATCCGGTCCTGTTCGGTGACCGCCTGCAGCTTTTCTCTGCCGATCAACAGGGTCTCATCGCCATTCTTTTTGTCCTTATAATAAAGGCTCGAAAATTCCTCGGCATCGACCCACATCTCCGGATTATCGCATATCCCGGGGATGAATCCCTTGGCGACGAGGGCATAGATGCTCTTGATCCCCCGCAGAGGGAAGATCACGTCCCCGCTCTTTGCGTTCTCGATCTTTTTCAGCACCGATTCGATCGTTTCTTCCAGCTCCAGCCTTCTTTTGTCCGAGTCAGCCCGCTGCCGGTCCTCAACTTGTTTCCTGCGATAGAGGTCCAGGGCGGCTTTATATTCCTTCGTGATCTCGAACTTGGTGATCAGCAGGGATACGGGATGCAGACTGAGATGACGGCGCAGACGGAGATAATCGCTCTGATCGATGGCGTGGAGCGTAATCTCACCGTTAATCTCGAATATGATCTCATAGACAGCGTTGTCTCCGAACTTAATGATGTCCTTTTTCTGGCCGCCTGCCATATACCATCCGTATTGCAGGCTGTTCCCCAGGTCCGCTCTCCCGATATTTCCCTCGGTGATATCGCATAAGACGCGGCAAAAATTATAAGGGGTGCCGGTAAGGCCTCGAAAGCCCGAACGCATGTACTTCAGGACAATGTCGACGGGGTTGATCG
The DNA here is from genome assembly GCA_041495765.1 of Nitrospirota bacterium. GTDB lineage: Bacteria > Nitrospirota > UBA9217 > UBA9217 > UBA9217 > GWC2-56-14. The sequence goes on along the minus strand of JBGQDI010000066.1, from coordinate 9,113 downwards.
CCCGTACTGTCGAGTCCGCCGGTGTAGGGGGAGGCGCTACAGGATTGTTCGTTTCAGCCATGATGATAAAGCCTCTTTTGCTGAATGGGGAGATATAATTACTTTACTCGTTACCGCGAAGGCGCGATGAGCGCGAGGACATCAAAGCGATCTGGTCTTTTTACAATATCTAAAGACCTCCTCGCGACCTTAGCGCCTTCGCGATGATAGTTTTTGCTCCGCACTTGTTCAAGTTATAGAATAGCATACTCGCAGAACATTGCAGAAAGAAAAAATCACTTACCTGAACGCTCAAGCGAGCGTTGCGTAAAGAGGTCGTCAGGGAAATGAGTATGATACTGAACACGGTCGATCGTGAACTCGGTCCGGTGGTTTGTTTTCTTGTTCTCCATTTCCGTCTTGAACGGGGTGGGCAGACCATCGATCGTCCTTACGTCCTTGAATGTTCCTGCGCGATAGATGTCCTTGTCCTGATAATATTCTATCTTAAGATGGATCCAGAGGTCCTTGGCGACCCAGGCGATATACTTCGTATATTTCCGGTGGACCTTCGGGGTGACCTCGACCACATAGCAGTCCCTGTTGTCCAGGACCTCTTCCCGGAGCAGGGAGAACTGGTAATCGTCGAGGTTCGGCGGGCCGCCGAAATCGTCATAGGACAGGTCGGACCCGAAGAATGAGTCGTCCTGGGAACTGGTGGCGATGCGCCGCACCCGTTTGTACTCCGGGAAGTAGGCCCAGAGGTCGCGGTCAGCAAAGGTATGGGCATGGATCAGGAACCCCACGTTCTTCAGGTCCGGTGGACTGTTGAAGACTACCAGGGTCTTGTATGCATCAGGGTCAGCTCGTTTGCCGTACTGAGTGAGCGACCGTGTGCGCTTGCCGCCGCCTTTGTCGAACAGGACCATGGTCGCTTCGATCTTGTGGTCCAGCCACTTGGAGCGTTGTTCGTGGAACTTTTCATAGACCTCGCGACCGGATAAGGCTTGGGCGGAAGATGCTGGCAGAATGCTGAGGAAAAAAAAGATCAGCATTAGCATCTGCCATGATTTCGGATTTCGGCTTGCGGATTTCGGATTAGAACTGCTGTGGTCAACATCGAACGACTTAGACTTAGATGCAAAAATCCGCAATCTGCAATCCGAAATCCGAAATAGAATCTTATTCATACGCAAGCGCCTCCACGATATTGGTCTTTGCCGCGCGCCAGGCCGGATAGAGCCCGGCAAGCACGGAGAATCCTATTGAGAAGAGGAGTGCCCAGAGGAGAGATGGGACGTGAACCTCATAGCGCATGCTCGCGCCGAGGTCGATCCGGAAAAAGCCCTCCAGGTTGAGCCAGCCGACCAGGATACCCGCGGCAGACCCCAGAATGCCGCCGCAAGCGCCGAGGAGAACCGATTCCAGGACCACGATGCCTGAGACCTGGCCCCTGGTCATGCCGATAGAGCGAAGAATGCCGATCTCTCGAGTCCGCTCCAGCACCGAGGCTAGAAGTGTGATGACGATGCCGAAGCCTGCGATGATCATTTCGATGATCACCACGGCGTTGTTCATCACGAACGAGCGATCGAGCATCTTCTGAATTTCGTCCTTGAACTCACGGGCAGGCATGACGAAAAGGCTCCGTTCCTTGCTGAACCGGTCGAGGATCGCCTCGCGCACGGCCGGAACGGAAGCTCCGGGCTCGACGAGCAACTCATACAAGTCCACTACCGTGTCCTTCCAGTGTTTCCGGTAGGTGTGGATATCCATCCAGATGACACCGGAGTCCGATTCGTAGGCCACGACCACGGCTGCCACGCCGAAGCGTCTTGTGCCTTCCGGGGTCTGGAGGTCGATGTCGCTGCCGGGCCTGAGACCGTAGCGCGCCGCAAGGGATTCATTGATCACCACGTAGTCCTGTCGCGGCAGGAGCCTGATCATGTCCTCTCTTCGTCCGTTGGTGAAGAGATTGAAAGAGCTGTAATCTTTGCTGCGTTCCACGTCAAAGGACTCGAGGAGTATCCGCTTGCCGCCGTAGTTTATGTTGCTCTTTCGGAATGGATAGGCGAGGCGCACGCCCGGAATCTCCTCGATCTCTTTCATCATTGCCTCGGGCATAGGAATGTTTGGCGCGCCGCCCGAGGACATGGGATGTCCCGAGCTGATCAGAATGTCGGCTTGGGTCACGGCGTCGATGTACTCGGTCAGTGACATGCTCGCGCTGTGTATCATATTTGCCGAACTGACCAGCATGGTAATGCTGAAGAACACGGCTGCAACGGCAACTGCGTTCCGGGACAGGTTTTTTTGAAGGTTGAGGCCCGCGAGCCTGCCTCCCGCACCCAGGCGAGGAGATAGATAACGGTGAAACAGTCCGACGAAGTTCTTGAGAAATGAAGGTGTGGCAAGGGATATGCCGACTATGAGAAACAGAACGGACAAGGACGTTACGGCCGAGGACCTGATGAGCGAAACAGGTCCGGCGTTCTTATACGCGAACAGGAGGACGAATGACAGCAGCAGCGAGCAGGCTGCCGCGATCTTGATCTTCTTGCCGAGCAGGAGCCCGCTGTCGGACCAGGGCTGAACGCGTATGGCCGAGATGGGCGTGATCCGCGCGCCGGCCGAGGAGGGCACGACAGCCGCCGCGAGACTGGCGATAATGCCGAGGCAGAAGTCGATAACGAGGCCGCATCGAGAGAGGGCAAGCTCGGACACCGAGGCTTTGATATAGAGGTCGGTGATGCTCTGGGCCACAAGGCCCACGGTCAGATGCGCGAAAAAGATGCCGAGCCCGATTCCTGCGAGCGACGCAAACCCGGAGAGCGCTGCTGTCTCGAACAGGAAAAGCCGGAGCACCTGTCCCCGCGTGCAGCCAAGGGCGCGAAGGATGCCCGTTTCCTTCCTGCGATGAACCACCGAGATGGACACGGCGTTGTAGATCAGGTACATGCCCACGAGCAGTGCCATGATACCGATGATGCTCATGCTTTTCCGGAAGCGCATAAGCGTGAGCTCCACCTGTCTGCTCCGCTCCCGGGGCGTGTCGATGACGTAGCCTTTCGGAAGCGCCTCCCCGATCCGCTCTTTCATGCTGTCGAGAGTTTCCCCGGGAAGAATGCTTACGTCGATGCGGTCGATCCTGCCTTCCTTGCCGAAGGCGATCTGTGCCGCGTACACGTCCATGATCGCGATGTCTCCGCCCGCTGCCTTGGCAGGGCCTTCGGGATCAAGGAGTCCACGCACGGTAAGGGTTTTGAATCCCTCGACGGTCTGCAGTCGAACCTTCTGATCGATCTTGATGCCTTCGCGTTCGGCCATCTTCTTCGTGATGAGGAGGGAATCGGATTTGGCCAGGAAGAGAAGGGGGTCAGGGATGTCGGCGCTTTCGTCCGAAAGCTTGTAGCTTCGAATCTGGTGGTCCTGGAGCGAGTCAACGCCCAGGATCATGAACGACTGTTTGCTCCCATCGGAAAACATCGCGTTCGTTTGAATGACCGGCAGGGCGAACTCCACGCCCGGGACCTTCTGGACCCGTTCCAACATGGATTCGGGGAAACCCGATTCCGCGTCCGTCACCTGGAGCACGGCCCTGCCCGTGACGTGGTTGATCGATTCCTCAAAGGAATGGAGCACACTGGCGTTCACGATATCGATCGAGACCATTGTTGCCACGCCCAGAGCGATGCCGAGCATGGCAATGATCATCCGGGCCTTCTGGTGCCTGATATGCTTCAGGCTGATGCGGCTGAGGAGGTTTGTCAGGTTCATGCGCGGCCTCCCAAGGCGATATCTTCCGAAACCATGCCGTCCTTGAGCGTGACAATGCGCGACCCGTAGGCAGCGGCACGGGAATCGTGCGTTACCATCACGATGGTTTGGCCCTGCTCATGCAAGGATTTGAGCAGCATGAATATCTCTTCGCTGGTGTGTGAATCGAGGTTGCCGGTCGGTTCGTCAGCAAGGAGGACCGCTGGATTGGATATAAGCGCTCGGGAGATAGCGACCCGCTGCATCTCACCGCCTGAAAGCTGCTCAGGCCGGTGCTCTGTCCGTTCGCCCAGGCCGACTTGCTCAAGCAGTTTGATGGCTTTTGGTTTTATCTCCGAGTACGGTGTTCCTTCGAGCAGGAGCGGCAGGCTCACGTTCTCTGCGGCAGTCAGGATCGGCAGGAGGTTAAAGAACTGGAAAATGAACCCGACTCGCCGTCGGCGGATAAGGGTCAGTTCGTCGTCCGAGATGCCGTGGAGCGGTATCCCGTCGATGAAGATCTCGCCTGAGCTGGGCTGGTCAAGCCCGCCGATCAGGTTCAGGAAGGTGCTCTTGCCCGAGCCGCTCGCTCCCATGACCGAAAGAAATTCGCCTTTCTTGATATTCAAAGAAACATCCCGCAATGCATGGACTTCCTTTGCACCTTGCTGATACTTCTTGCTGGCATTCTTCAGTTCGATCATGATTCACCTCGGGTAATATAGTTACTCCCAACCCTTAACTACGAACAATTTTCGCATCTCTGCATTACAACCCATCCTCACCCAGCCCTCTCCTTGAAGGAGAGGGTACTTCTTACTTCCTCTCTTCAAGGGGGAGAATGAGTGGGGGATGGGTCAACCCCTGAATCCTATTTTTTTGCCGCTTTAATCTTCGCCTCGCACAACGTCAGCCACTTGATGTCAGCTTCAGCATGAAAAAGCCCCGCATCCATCAACAGCTCGGTGGTGAGAGAATCGTGTTTCTTCGGCTGTTTTTTATGCGCCACCTTCTGTTGAGTGAGCTGGTTCATCTGTTTGAGATAAAGCGTCTTTTGTTTTTCGATCAGATCGAGCACCGGGCCGGGATCGCGTTTGTCCATGAACACGAGCTTGATGAAAAATTCGTCGCGAAGAGCACGCACCTTGCTAACCGGTGTCGAGAGCCATTCCTCCAGTTCCTTTTTGCCTTTAGGCGTAATGCTGTAGATCTTCTTGTCCGGACGTTTGTCCTGGGTCTGGCGGTCATGGGAAACGAGCTCGTCCTGTTCGAGACGGTCGAGGGTGGAGTATATCTGGCCGTAGTTCAGGCTCCAAAAATCACCGACCTTTTCATCGAAACTGCTTTTTAGTTCATACCCGTGCAGATCCTTTTTTGCAAGGATGCCGAGCATGGCATATTTTACTGACATAGTATCTCCCGTAATAGATAAAAGTATATATATCGTTTTGTGAAAAGTGTCAATGATTATTTTTGCACAGTTGTGTTACGTGGCGTGATGCATCGATTGAAGCGCGATCCTTACGTTACGAGGACGTGATATGCCTGAACGCGATGTGAAACAACACGCTTCTGATACAATGTAAAACGTTAGAGACCTTTTCTAATTTACATCAAGCGGTCTTTCTGATACAGTCATACGCATCATCAATGATTGCAGTTGTGGGACTTCATGCTTTTTGGCATGATAACCAGCGGGAAATAAGGGTCAATAAGCAATGAACATCCAGGAAGTCATTCATCGTCGCATCAGCGTTCGCGCCTATCAGTCAGAGCCTGCATCACTCGTTGATCTGGAAGCCGTGCGTCTTGCAGGCGAACAGGCTTCGGCGCTGACTCGAACGGAAATGCGCTTTCATCTTTGCACGGATGCGCAGATGGGCAAGGAGATCAAGGGGATCATCGGCGACTACGGGAAGACCATCCATGCTCCGCATTACATCGTGCTTGCCGCTCGGGAAGGCGAGGGGTATCTTATAGATGCGGGTTTTCGGTTCGAACAGATGGTCCTCAATGCAACGGAAAAAGGTCTCGGTACGTGCTGGGTCGGCCTGATGTTCAAGGAAGCTTCGCTCCGCGCAACGCTCGGCCTTGATAGCTCCTGGCGAATGATAGTGCTTTCGCCGATCGGCCATGCCCTGGAAAACAGTTTGACCAACCGACTGCTGCGGACGCTGGCAGGCTCGAAGGGCCGTAAACCGATCGAACAACGGTTCTTCTGGCAGCGTCACAACGAAATGCTGCCAGCGAGCATAACGTTGGACCAACGTCTGATGCAAGTCCTCGAAGCGACCCGCTGGGCGCCATCGTGGATGAACAAACAGCCCTGGCGGTTCGTGCTCAGAGAAAAGGAGATACTCGTTTATAAGGTGGGACAGCAGGAGCGGGAGGGTAAGAATTATACCTTGCTCGATTGCGGTATTGCCATGTGCCACCTGCAGCTTGCTGCAAAGGAACTCGGGATAAGGGGCCGTTGGGAATTGGGGTCGTTCGAGGTGCCTGGTTCAACGGGAGTAGCGCCAATTGGCAGATATGTTCTGGAAAGCCCACTACAGAAAGACCGCAACCTTTGACACGGATAAAGTCTGACAACGGCTATGATCAAGGCGGAAAGGTCAGTATCTACGTAACATGGGATTCTGAGTTGAAAGGGATATAAATGAGCTACCCTGCAAAGACGATGTTTGTATTTGGCTGCTACCTGCTCCTGTTTGGAGCCGCGTTGCTGTTCATTCCGAACATGCTTCTCGGATTCTTTAGTATCCTGCCCACCTCCGAGGTCTGGATCCGCATCGTCGGAATGCTCGTCATCTTCCTCGGCATCTACTGCATCGTGGCCGCCCGCTCCGAGCTTCGGCCATTCATGGTCTGGTCCGTACGTTTGCGCGCATCGGTTATACTAACCTTTGGCGTGTTCGTGATCGCCGGTCTTGCGCCCCCGGTTCTGCTTCTCGTTGCTGCGGTCGATCTCGTCGGCGCGCTATGGACCTGGAGGGCATTGCGGAAGGAAGCTTCGAGGCTGGCCGTACCATGAAGGAAAAGGAAGGGTAGGCATTGACTAATGATGTTAGCTTTAGTTTGCTCTACCTGACCTGCTGACTCATTGCGCAGGCTAAAGCCTGCGGCTACCAGAGCATAGAGCATTGATTCTGCCGTTGTAGCCGCACCCTTCAGGGTGCGTTGTTGTTATTGCGAACGAAACAAGGCAATCTTGGTTTTTTGACATCTGCCGGGATCAAAAATCCACAATCCGAAATCCGCAATCCGCAATTGAAATCATTCATACGCCAGCGCTTCCACGATGTTCGTCTTCGCCGCCCGCTGCGCCGGATACACCCCGGCCAAAGCCGCAAGCAGCGCTGAAAGCACTATTGCCCAGAAGATCGAGACCCAGTGGACGTGGTACTGCATGCTTGCGCCGTAGTCTCCTTTCAGGAAACCTTCCAGGCTCATCCAACCGATAACGATCCCGGCCCCGGCGCCGAGCGTGCCGCCGATCACGCCGAGCAGCATGGATTCGATCACGACCACGCCTGATACCTGTCTCCTGAGCATGCCGATCGAACGGAGGACGCCGATCTCGCGCGTGCGTTCGAGCACGGATGCGAGCAGGGTGACGATGATGCCGAAGCAGGCAATGGTCATGGTGATGATGTTGATGGCGTGGTTCACGGCAAAGCCCTGATCGATGACCTTCCGGATCTCGTCCTTGAACTCTTTGGCTGGAAGGACAAAGAGCTTCCTGTCATTGCCGAACCTTCTCGCGATCTCATCACGTACAGCCAACACGTTCTCCGGCGACGTTACCCGGATCGAGAAGGAATCGGCCAGATACTCTTTCCAGTATTTCTGGTAGGTGTGCAGGTCCATGAGGAGGGAGCCGGAGTCGGAACTATAATCCACATTCACTACAGCGACGGTGAAGGCGATCTGGCCTTGCGGCGTGGGGAGGAGCATCGTGTCTCCGGGCTTGAGGTGCTCCTGCGAGGCAAGTGATTCGTTGACGGCAATATAGTCCTGCTTCGGGAGCAGGCGCACCATGTCCTCGCGCGTTCCCTGGGCCACTTTGAAGGGGCTGTACAACATTCTGCGGTCGACGTCCAGCGTAAGGAGCAGGATGCGTCTTCCGTGATAATCGATATAGATCTTCCGGAAGGGGTCGGCTGACTTTACCCCCGGTACCTTTTCGATGTCCTTCCACATCTCGACCGGCATGGGGATGTTCTGGGAGCCCGTGGTCGCGATGGGGTGGCCCGAGGTGACGATGATGTCCCCGCGCACATAGGAATCGATCCACTCGAGCACGGACTGCTTGGTGCTGTAAATGATGCCGGCAGAACTGACAAAGACGGAAATACCATAGAAGATGGCCGCTGCCGCAACGGCATTCCGGGTGATGTTCTTCTGCAGGTTCAATCCGGCGAGCCGTCCTACGGCGCCTACCTGGTGGGCAATGGTCTTTCTGAATACGACGAGAAACACTGTCAGCACCGCCGGCGTTGCCAGGGAAATTCCGAGCAGAAGGAAGATCGTCGCAAGGAACATGGTGCCGGTGCTGTGCAGCAGGGGGTTCTCGCCAAAGGACCGGTATGACGTCAGGAGCAGGGCGGCAAGGATGACGAAGGTCGCTGCCGCGATATTCAGTCTTCGGCTGGACAGTAGGCCTTCTTCGGAATAGGGCAGGGAGCGAATGGCCGATACCGGCGAGATGCGTGTGCTTGCCAGGGCAGGGAACAGTGCGGCGGCAAGGCTCGCAACGATGCCGGTCACAAAACCCATGATGAGGTTCGGCCAGGAAATGGATATTTCGGTGACCGAGGTCCGCAGATACATCTCCGATACAGTTTGGCCCACTGCTCCCAAAGCTGATTTCGCAAAGAGGATTCCTGTCTCCAGTCCGAGCCCGGAGCCGACCACTGCCATGACCGCGGTCTCTCCAAGGAAGAGCGCTATGATCTGGCCCCGCGTCGTTCCCAGGGCGCGCAGGATGCCGATCTCCTTTCTGCGCTGCACCACGGAAATGGAGACGGCGTTGTAGATCAGGTACATTCCGACAAAGACGGCGATGAAGCTGATGAGATTGATGTTCTTCTGGAAATGGGAGATGAGGAGCTCTACCTGCTTGGTCCTTCCTTCAGGCGTTACGATGCTGTAGCCATCGGGCAGCGCTTGCTTGATGCGGCCGCGCACGGTTTCCAGGTCTTCGCCGCGCAAAAGGCTCACGTCGATCCGGTCGATCCGGCCTTCCTTGCCAAAGGCCATCTGCGCCGCAGGGTAGTCCATGATGGCGATGTTGCCGCCCATGGTCTTGGCCGGGCCTTCGGGATTCAGGAGGCCGCGAACGCGAAAGGTCCTGATGCCGCGCACGGTCTGGACCT
>JBGQDI010000065.1:0-11693 GCA_041495765.1 Nitrospirota bacterium | reverse complement strand
CAAGAAGCCTGATATATTCGTTGCAGAAACGGTCATGCTGGAAGTAGAGTGGGTCCTGCGTCACGCATACAATTTCGAGATGCCGGCGATCCATGACGCTTTCATCAAATTCTGCGGGCTGCCTAATGTCGTACTCCCAAACCCTCACCGAATGCAGATAGCCCTTCAGTGGTACAACGATGGCATGGATTTCGGCGACGCCTTTCATTTGGCGGCAAGCCAGGCGTGCGGAACTTTTTTTTCTTTCGACCGCAAGTTCATTCGCAAGTCGGAAGGACGGGGCCAATGCACGGTGAAGGAACCGTAAGAACTTTCCAGGCAGGGTCGGGAACTGATAAATCAAGTCATGCTGTTCTCGTTCACAAGCCTAACGCTCACCGCCGGTTTCACTATCCGGGAACGTAGTCCTTGCGTGTCTTATGGTACTGCTGACCTGGCTTGGCGTTTATCCAGGACCGACGATCGAGATAATAAAAAGGTCAATGCATTTTTAATTCAAGGATAGGTAGTAAAATAATGTTTGTCGGCGAGAACGTATCATCTCTTGGTGTTTGGTTACTTAAGTGGATTTTCTTACCTTTACTGATAATTGTCATTCTTTTTATTTCTATAAACCATTCTATATCTACGTTCCGATGCAGGAAGCTATGTAATGACGCTGGTTACAGTAAGGCAATATATATAGCACCTGTCAGATTCACAGAAGAAAGATGCATTTGTTCGGACCCTACTCGATCCGGACTTAATAAAAAAAGATCAATAGAGATTTTGTTTAAGGAGTAATATTTGATGGTCTCATAAGACGTCAATTTTTTAACCACTGAGACATGGAGGCTCCCATGAACAACCTTGAAAGCATTGCCAGACTCATCCGCTACTACAGCCTCGTCATATCTACCGAAGCAGGTTCGGGACATCCAACGTCCTCCCTGTCAGCAGCCGACCTCATGACCGGGCTCCTCTTCGGCGGCACCTTCAGGTTCGACCTGGACAACCCGCACATGCCGAACAACGACCACCTGATTTTTTCCAAAGGCCACGCTTCCCCGCTCTTTTATTCCCTCTGGGCCGCAGCAGGCACGGTGACGGAAGAGGAGCTTCTGACCTTCAGAAAGTTCAACAGCCCCATTGAAGGCCATCCCACGCCGTCCTTCCGCTATACGGAAGCGGCAACAGGTTCGCTCGGCCAGGGGCTCTCGATCGGGCTCGGTATGGCATTGAATGCCAAATACATCGACAAGCTTCCCTATCGCACCTACGTTCTTCTGGGCGACAGCGAGATGGCAGAGGGGTCGCAGTGGGAAGCCATGGAACTCGCGGCTTATTACAAATTGAACAATCTGATCGGCATCATTGACGTGAACCGCTTTGGCCAGCGCGGCGAGACCATGTACGGCCATGACCTCACGGTGTACAAGAACAAAGTGTCTGCCTTCGGATGGGAGCCCATCGTCATCGACGGGCATCACCTGCCGCAGATCGTCACGGCATTCAAACAGGCCGCGGAAGCGACGGACAAGCCCGTCATGATCATTGCCAAAACGTTAAAAGGCAAAGGAGTTTCCTTTATCGAGGACAGGAACGGTTGGCACGGGAAACCCCTGAGCAAGGAAGAGCTCCAGCGGGCTTTGACGGAGCTGGGTCCTGTTGACAAGTTACTGATCGGCCAGATCGCGAAACCGGAGGAGCTCATTCCGATAGTAAATAAAGCTGTCAACATGGAGCCCGTCTCCTACGTATCGAACACTGCCGTTGCCACGAGGCACGCTTACGGTACGGCATTGGAGCGGATATTCCCCCACTTCCCCGACACCGTCGTACTCGACGCAGAAGTAAGCAACTCCACCTACGCAGAAATATTCAAGAAGAAGTACCCGGAGCGGTTTTTCGAGATGTTCATCGCAGAACAGAACATGGTCGGCACGGCGCTGGGCTTGTCGATCCGCGGCAAGGTCCCCTTTGTCTCGACCTTTGCCGCGTTCCTCTCCCGCGCCTTCGACCAGATACGCATGAGCCAGTATTCCTTGGCTAACGTCAAGTTCTGCGGCTCCCACGCGGGCGTTTCGATCGGCGAGGACGGGTCATCGCAGATGGGCCTCGAGGACATCGCGATGTTCAGGACGCTGCAGAAAAGCGTGGTGCTCTATCCTTCCGATGCCGTGTCCACGGAAAAGCTCGTCGAGATAATGGCAGCGCATAAGGGCATCGCCTATCTGCGGACCACACGGCAAGCCACGCCCGTTATCTACCGCAATGACGAAGCTTTCTGGATCGGCGGGTCCAAGGTACTGCGATCGAGCAAGAACGATGTGGCCACGATCGTCGGCGCAGGCATCACCGTGCACGAGGCGCTCAAGGCCTATGAAGAGCTTAAGAAGGCGGGGATTATGGTCCGCATCATCGACCTGTACAGCGTCAAGCCGCTGGACGCTGCAACGCTCGCCCGGTCGGCCGAGGACACCGGAGCGATCATCACGGTCGAGGACCATGTGCCCGAGGGAGGAATCGGTGAAGCGGTCAGAAGTGCACTCGCCGAACATCCGACGCCGGTCTACATGCTGGCCGTGCGCAGGATGCCGAAAAGCGGCAAGCCCGATGAATTGCTCGATTACGAGGATATCTCGAAGAATGCGATCGTCGCGAAAGTGAAGGAGATACGGGGATTACGGTAGCCAGTGAACAATAAGCGAGGACAAATCAAACAAATTTTGCCACGAAGGCACGAAGACGCGAAGAAAAGCTGAAAACTTTTGGGGTTTAAAGAGAAATTGGATCCTCCTGCTACCTCAGGAAAGATGTTTTTTTACGATGTTCTTAGAGTCTTCGTGCCTCAGAGTGGCCCTCTTCTTGGCCATCGTGGCAAAAAGCTTTTGCCGGCCGTCCTGACTATATTCCTGTTGCCGAAGACGCCTTGCTCTTGCCCGACTGTTTCGACGAATACATGGCGCCGTCAGCCCGTTTGACCAGTGAATCGATGGTATCGTCCTTCGACTCAAGGCCGGCGATCCCGATGCTGACGGACAGAAAACGCTTCTCGCCTTCCAGAAAATCGAGGTCCATGTTTCCCAGCGCTTCGAGCAGTTTCCCTGCAAGGATCTCGGCGCCTTTGACCGAGGTCTCCGGTAGGATCAGCATGAACTCGTCCCCGCCGTACCTTCCCGCAATGTCCGTCCTTCGCAGGATCGTCGTCAGGGTCGCACACAAGGTCTGCAGCGCGCGGTCACCCGCATCATGCCCGTAGGTGTCGTTGATCTCCTTGAAATCGTCGATGTCGCAGAGGATCAGGGACAGGGCAGAGTTATAGCGCCTGGAGCGGTCGATCTCGTACAGCAGACTGTCGGTCAGCGCCCGCCGGTTCATCAATCCCGTCAAAGCGTCGGTCCTCGACAGATACTCCAGCTTCTCGATCATGCGCCGCTTGTCATCTTCGGACTTTTTGCGGTCCGTAATGTCACGGGTATATTCGATGATATGCGAGACCTTGCCCTCGTCGTCCAGGATCGGATAGGTGTAGATCTCATACCACACCTCGTTGCCGTTCGCCAGCTTGACGAGCTTGTCCTTGGCGCAGGGATCGGCGGACTGCAGCGACTTCTGCACGATGCAGTTGTCGCAGACCGTGGTCCCGTCGTGCAGCACCTCGTAGCATTTCTTCCCGAGCAGGTCCTTTAAGGGCAGGTTCTTCATCTGCGCATAGGCGTCGTTGACGCGGATGATCTGGTAATTGTTGTCAAAGATGCAGAAGGGATCGCGGATGCTGTCGAAGATCGTGTTCAGGAACCGCTCCGAACGCTGCAGCCGCGCTTCGCTCCGCTTGCGCCAGGAGATGTCGCGGACGATGCAGATGCGGCTGTTGTCCTCGAGCATGGTCACGGTCGCTTCCTGGATGTAGGTGCTCCCGTTCTTTCGGGTAGCAACGAGTTCGCCGCGCCATTTTCTGCTTTTCAGCAGGGAAGGCATGCAGGTCTGGTCCATGCGTGCCCGTTCCTTTTCATCGTACATGAGCGCGTAGGTCTTTCCGATGATCTCTGCGGGGCTGTCATAGCCGTTCATTTTTGCATAGGACTCATTGACAAAGATATAGTAGTTATCGGGGCTGTAAATGGAGATGCCGTCCATGGATGATTCGATGGCCGTTCTTTGCTTTCGAGCGACCTCTTCCGCTACCCGGTACTTCGCAACGAGCCGGGAAATGACGTAGCCGAACACCAGGAATACGACGATAAAAAGGGACCGAAAATAGAGCTCGTGGGCCGACACGTCGTAGAACAGCAGATCGATGAAGCTTCCTTCGCGAAAGATCCCGCTGTCGATGGCAGCGTCGGCAAACCAGGTCCCTGCTGCAACCGACGCAGCAAGCGTCATTATTTTGTGTTCATCTTTCATCATTATCTGCCTGACTGACGGGATTCCTCAGCGTATTGTTTCGTCGGGATCCGAGTGAAGCATTCCCAGTATATCGAAAAAAAAAGCAAAAGCAAGGACAAAACAATTAATCTACCATTAACCATTTTATTCTGTCTGAGATTCCCTTGGCAAGGTTAGGGCACTGCGTGAGGTTTTTGAAGCGGCACCGCGACGGAGAACGCAACTAGACGTTCGTCTTGCTGCTCTCTTCCTGGATCCCCAGAACGCTCTCGACGATATCGGCAAGGTGCCGGTCATGATCGTGGTTCAGGGTGAACACCCGGCACTGGACAACGCGGGCGGGAATGTAGTCGAAGAAATCCTTGAGCGGTTCCTTCTCCACTTTTCGCGTCGAGGGATTGAAAACATAGATCTGCCGCTCGCCCATCATGAGCGGGTTGATGGGGCGCGGGTCCTGGCTCGCCATGTCCACGGCGAACTGCAGGTCCTTTAAATGGGTTGGAAGGTTCTTCTTGATCCGCTTGACCAGTTCGGCCTTGTCAATGATGGTCTTGCCTTTTTCAAATGCGCGCATCGAGAGCGTCACATCGTAGGCCATTTTCCATTTGACCTCACGCGACAGGATGGCGGCCCATTCGCGGCCAAGAGCGGACAAAGGTCCTTCCTTGTCCTTGCCCCACCGTCTTACCGCTTCCAGCAGCGTCCAGTCCGTAAGTTCCAGGTACTCGGGAAGATTCTCCACGGGATTATAGGGGAACAGCGCGGCCATAGTGTCCTTGAACAGCTCTTTCAGGTGTTCGTCGATGGCCCTGGTAGTGCGGTGGTAGTAGACATTGGTGTACATGTAGAGCCGTGCGTTCAGGAACATATTGAGCGCCGTCAGGCCGGACTTGTGCAGGGTCAGTCCTTTGTCCGTAAAAAAGGTGTAGTACATGAGACGATCGATGTCCACGGCGCCGACGGCAACGCCGCACATATAAGCGTCGCGCAGCACGTAATCGAGGTTGTCCACGGTGTAAATGCCCGAGAGCAGGGGCTGGAGAAAAACGAGCCATTTGGGCTGCTTGGCCGGCGCAGTGGCGCCCTTGCCGATGAGGAACGCCACCTGATCGGGGTCCAGTTTTTCCTTTTTCGCGAAATCGCCCGACGGGCTGCGCCGGATCGCCTTGATGATGCCGGCAAGTTCGGTCCTGATGATATGCTGGCCGAGCTTTTCGTGGGTCAACCCGAAGTGTTCGAGATAGTTGTCGTCGAAGAAATGACCGAAGGGGCCGTGGCCCACATCATGCAGCAATGCGGTCACGCGCAGGAGCTCTTCGATGTAGTTGGCCGAGGGGCAGTCGGGGACCGCAGCCTTGAGCGAAGGATAGAGATGGCGGGCGAACCGGCCGGCCAGGTGCATGGCGCCCAGCGAATGCTGGAAGCGGCTGTGTTCCGCCGAGGGATAGACCCAGCGGGCGCTCTGCAGCTGGTAGATCTGGCGCAGGCGCTGCATCCAGGGCGTGTCAATAAGGTCTTTTTCGGTCTTTTCTTCAGCCGTTCTCGGAGTAATGAACGAGATGTAGCCGTGCACCGGATCGCCGAGCAGTGCCGTTCCGTCGTAGAAATCTTCGCCCTTCATGAGTTCGCGCATGCCGTCATTATACCGGGAAATCACCATGAGTCAAAGCGAAA
Source organism: Nitrospirota bacterium (assembly GCA_041495765.1). GTDB lineage: Bacteria > Nitrospirota > UBA9217 > UBA9217 > UBA9217 > GWC2-56-14. The sequence continues at coordinate 5,651 of JBGQDI010000065.1, read as the reverse complement.
ATGCGGTAAAACCTGCTTCCAGCTTGATTATTTTCCGATTATCATCTAAACTTTGAATCATGAGACAGTCGATGCCATCGCTCTATGCCTTTCTGGAAAAACAGTCTCAGGCAGCCATTCTCGCCATGGGGTCCCTGTTCATTGCAGTGCTCGGCGTTATTGACTATGTGACCGGGCCCGACCTTTCGCTCTTCATCTTTTACCTGGTCCCGGTCTCCCTGGCCACCTGGTTTTCCGGGTCCGGCGCCGGCATCGCATTGTCGGTCCTGAGCGCTGTCGCCTGGTCACTGGCCGACATTCTCGACGTCCATCCCGGCCGGAACGCAGCCATCCCCTATTGGAACCTCTTCACAGAACTATCGTTCTTTTTCGTGGCAAGCTCGGTGCTGGCGGGATTGCGGTCGTCCATGGAACGGGAGCAAAAGCTGGGGAGGCTCGATTACCTGACCGGGGCGGTCAACAGCAGGTATTTCGCGGAACTGGCGGACCGGGAGATCCAGCGGGCGCTCCGCTACAACCACATCTTCACGGCCGCCTATCTCGATCTGGACAATTTCAAAGCCGTGAACGACAACAAAGGCCACCAGGAAGGCGACCGTCTGTTGAAGCTGGTCGTCGCGACCATTGCCGACTCGGTGCGGGCGACCGACATCGTGGCGCGGCTCGGCGGGGATGAGTTCCTTATTCTGTTCCCGGAAACCGATAGCGCCATGGCCCAGGCAGCGATCGAAAAGATCCGGGAGAGGCTCCTGGAACTGATGATAGCCAACGGCTGGCCCGTGACCTGCAGCTTCGGCCTGGTGACCTTCGACAGCGCACCACAATCGGTCAACCACCTGGTCAAACTTGCGGATGCCGTCATGTACGAGGTAAAGAACAGCGGCAAGGACGGCCTCAAGTGCTCGACCTACAGCGCCCCCCCTGTGGACGACCTCACGGAAAAATCGTGAGCCCCTCCTCCGTTCATCGCAGGATATAGACGATCGAGCCTTCTTCGAGAGCTAGGAATATCGAGCGCATGTCCTTGGGAGATACGATGAGCTGAGGCATGCGGCCCGGTGATGCGGCGGCATTTTTGGTGCGCAGGGTGAGTGCGTGACCGAAGTCTAACGCGAACCGTCCTTCATTCCCTTCGATCTTTCTGGTAAGCGCCCGCGTTCCCTGCGGAACGGCGCGGACCGCATTCTTCGAAAGCGGCTTGAACCTGAAATCCAGGAACACCCGTGTACGGTATTTCAGCTGACCGCGGCCTCGCGTCAGATCGAGGACCAGGTACCGGGAATCCATGGTCGAGAACTGCTTCTGAAAAAGCAGCAGCTCCTGTTCGGACCTGAGCGTTTCAATGCGCCCCTGCAGCTCCTGCTGCCTGGCCGCAAGCCCCTCCTGCCCGGCGTCTCCCGTCCCGGCCCCGTCCATACCCATAAGGAACATCGAAGATATCAGAAGAAGGACAGTTGCTCTCTGAGTAGTTCTTTTGTTCACCATAACTCCGAATCAGCAGACAGCTGTCTTCTGCATTTAGGGTACAGCTTCGTCTCATCTTGACTAAGCTTTTGAAGCTAGATCAAACCAAAGAGTTTTCTCGCAAAGAAAAGCAAGTCACTCGGCCTTATGGCCAGGATCTCAAGATCTTCTTTGCGTCCTTTGCGCCCTTTGCGAGAGACGCTTTTGATTTTGGCTTTGCTTTGTTCTTGCCTCGTTAATAGATATACACCTTCGTCCCTACCACGACACTTTTGTAAACCGTCTCCAGGTCGTCGTCATCCATGGACACGCAACCGTGGGTAACGGCGGTACCGAGAAGGCTCTTGTAGGTCGTACCGTGGATCTTGTACCCGTTGCCCAGCAGCAGCGAGTATTTGCCCATCACGTCGCGGACGATGCGGTCCGGATCGTTCTTCGGCGGGATCGGCATGTTCTCCTCCACGTAGGACCAGTCAGGCCTGATCCATACCGGGTTCCGTTCCTTGCCGAGCACGGTCAGAACGCCGGTGGGGCTCTCAAAGAACCACTTCCTGCCGTTCTCGTCCTTGATCAGTTCCCGGCTGCCGGTGGAGACAACGACGGTCTGCAGGACCTGTTCCCCCTGGCGGATGAAGAGGCGGTTGCTCTCGGTGTCCACGACCAGATAGACCTCGTTATCGGTCAGGGACGCGATCATTTGACGGAGCCCCCGGTTCTCTTCTTCCAGTGCCGCGGCTTCCTGCTCCAGTGCAACAATGTTCGTAATGAGCGCCTTGCGGTCTTCTGCGCCGTTTGCAGACCCCTGTGCCGCTGCCGGCGCTGGGGAGAACGCGCACATGACCAGCAGTACCACTGCCGCGATCATTTTCTCTGTTCTTTTATTCCGCATTCCGCATTCACAAATATTTTTCCGGGGTTCAGGATATTATTGGGGTCGAGCGCCTGCTTGATCTTTTTCATTGCTAGAAGCGCGGCCGGCGAAACCTCCATAGGCAGATAGGCCGCTTTTGACAGACCGATACCGTGCTCTCCGGAGATGCTGCCCTCCAGCTTCAGCGTTGCAGCGAAGATCTCTTTCACCGCCAGCTCGGCCTTCGGAAGGTCCGCATCATCGATCATGATATTGGTATGGATGTTCCCGTCGCCGGCGTGGCCGAAGTTCGCGATCAGGAGACCGTGCCGGGCAGCGATCGATTCGATCTCGCGCAGGATATCGGGGATTTTGCTCCGGGGCACAACGATGTCCTCGTTCAGCTTCCGCGGCTTGATGGTGTAGAGCGCCGGCGAGATGGAGCGCCGCAGTCTCCAGAGCCCCTCGCGCTCAACAGCGTCGCGCGCCTGCTGCATTCGGGTGACATTGCACCGGGAAACGACGCTGGTCACGTGGTCCATCTCGCGGGCGGCCGATTCCCGGGTCCCGTCAACCTCGATAAGCAGCATGGCGGCCGCTCCGCCGGACAGGTCTTCTTTGAGATACTGCTCGGCAGCACCGAGTGATGCACGGTCCACCAGCTCCAGCGCCCGGGGCAGGACCCGTTCCTTGATGATGCCGCTCGCGGCCCGGGCTGCGGAATCGATATCGGGAAAGAAGGCCGACAGGGTCAGGACGCTCTCGGGCAGCGGAAGCAGCTTCAGCGTGATCTTCGTTGCCACACCCAGCGTGCCCTCGGACCCGACCATGAGCTTCGTCAGGTCGTAGCCTGCCACGCTTTTGGCCGTGCGCGCCCCGGTCCTGATGATCTCGCCCGTGGGAAGCACCACTTCGAGCGCCAGCACGTAGTCCTTGGTCACGCCGTACTTGACGGCCCGCAGGCCTCCGGCGCATTCGGCAACGTTCCCGCCGATGGTGCAGACCTGATGGCTGGCGGGATCGGGCGGATAGAACAGCCCGCGCGCCTCAACGACCCGCTGCAGTTCTCCCGTAACGACCCCGGGCTCCACCACGGCCAGGAGGTCCTCTTCATTGACCTCGAGGATGCGGTCCATGCGCTCCAGGGACAGGACCACACCCCCCTGCACCGGCACGGAGCCGCCGGACATGCCCGTGCCTGCACCGCGCGGGACCACGGGAAAACCTTCGCGATTGGCCAGCAGCAGGATGGCGGCGACCTCCTCCGCTCTGGATGGCCGTGCAACAGCCCAGGGCAACACCTCTTTGCGGGTCGCATCGTAGGAATAGGCGACGAGCTCCTCGGCGACCGTGTACAGGTGGCCTGCCCCGACGATGTTCTTCAGCTCTTTGATGACGGATGGCTTAAGCATAATGGCGGTAATCAATGTCGGGAAAAAGATTGTCGGCGTATTCTATAGTGCCGAGCCAGGCTTCGTCAACAGTATTCCCCCGGATGTCGTTGTATAACCGGGTGAACCGGAGGAGGTGGTCGTTGGTCCGTTTGACCGCATACTCGGCATGGCTCCCGGCCTTCATGATAAAGGCCCAATCGGAGCTTTGGGCCAGCATCAGTTCCCGGGCCGCCTGTTTGAGCGCACGCCCCAGCAGGCCGTCGGCATCAGGGTATGTCTGTGCAAGTTCGACCATCCGATCGGCGGCCGCATGCAGATGCCGGTAGATCCAGTCGTTGGAGCGGTCGAGCCAGACCGCGGCATACCCTTCCTGCCCCCAGCTCGACGGGGATGGCTTCGCCGTCTGGCATCGCGGATATTCCTGCAGATACTCCTCCGGCGTTATGAGACCCAGCGTATCCTGGTCCCGGGCGGCCTTCCGGAGAAGGACATTGAGCCAGTCGGGCCCTTCGAACCACCAGTGCCCGAAGAGCTCGGCGTCATAGGGCGCTACCATGAGCGGCTTGCGGTCGCCAAAAAGTCCTGTCAGCCACCGGACCTGCTCCTTCCGGCTCTCAAGAAAGTTGTCGGCGTGTTCGGCTGCCTTCTGGAGGGCCCGGGAGCGGACGTAGGGGGCTTTCTCGTCCGTGGGTCCGGTGATCCGGTGGTATTTTATCCCGAGGCTCACCCGCGCACCGTCGGGATGGAGAAAAGGACGGACATAATCGTAGTCCAGGTCGAAGCCCGCATCCCGGTAGAAATCGCGGTAATCATGGTCGCCGGGGTACCCTTCGACGGAGCTCCAGACCTGCTTGGAAGATTCGAGGTCCCTGCCGAAAGCGGCAACGCCTGAGGGGCAGCAGATCGGCGCATAGACACCATAGCGGGGACGGGGTGTTGCGTGGAAGACGCCGTGAGAATCGGTAAAGAAGTACTGGAGGCCCGCTTCGTTCAGCATCGTATCGAGCCCCTCATAGTAACCGCATTCCGGCAGCCAGATGCCGCGCGGTTCCCTGCCGAACTCGCGGGTATGGAATTCGACGGCCGTCATGATCTGCGCCCGCACGGCACGCTGGTTCGGCATAAGCGGAAGAAAAGCATGCGTCGCGGCGCAAGTGATGAGCTCGAGCTTCCCCAGGTCCTGGAACTTTCTAAAAGCATTTGCCAGGTCGCCATTGTAGGTCGTGACGAAATGCCCGCGCGTCTCCTGGAACAGGTCCCGGTACATGCAGGCGAGATCGTGAAAGGCAGGATCCCCTGCGGTCCGCCGCATTTCCTGTTCGGCCAGTGCGATCAATTTGCCGATATGCCGCACATACCGGTCCTGCAGCAGCGGGTCTTTGAGCATCGATACCAGGGTCGGCGTCAGGCTCATGCAGAGGCGAAAATCGACCTGGTCCCTGACCAGTCCGTCAAAGACGCGCAGCAAGGGGATATAGGTCTCGGTGATCGCTTCGAACAGCCAGTCCTCTTCCAGAAACTGCTCATGCTCGGGATGGCGCACGAAGGGCAAGTGCCCATGGAGCACCAGCGCCAGATAGCCTTGTTCCCGCCCGGTCCTGTTCCCTTCGTGGGTCGTTCGAGAGTCCCTGTCCGCTGCCTGCATATCCCTGTTTCCCGTCCCCATAAAAAAGTCCATCCTTTTTACCGGATGGACTTTCGTGCATTCCTACCTTGAAAAACCATAATTGGACCGGTACGGGCGCATGTTACTTGCTTTTCCCCTTTGCACGCGAGTACAGCCCGGGCGAGGAGATCTCCCGCAGATGCCGCCGCCGCCAGAGCTCCTGCACCTGGGGCGATGAGATGCCGTCGGGGAAGCCGTAGAGCTGCCAGAATGCCTCGTCGGCAAGCATCCATTCCTCGTCAATGATGTCCGACACCCCGTCGCGCGGCATGGTGAT
>JBGQDI010000064.1:0-11802 GCA_041495765.1 Nitrospirota bacterium | reverse complement strand
CTTCATACTTCCTTACACGATCGCAAACTATTTAGCAGGAACGAATCCGGGCGTCACTACCGGGAGCCCGGAATTTGAGCGGTCCCGCACCGAGGCCCGGGCCTTCACCGAAAAGCTGCTCTCCATCAAAGGAAAGAAGACCCCTCATGAGTTCCACCGCGAGCTCGGGAAGATCATGTGGGACCAGGTCGGCATGACACGCAGCGAAGCAAGCCTCAAGGAAGCGCTTGCCAGGATACCCGGGCTCCGGGATGAGTTCTGGAAGAATGTTCTCGTATCAGGCACGGGAGCAGAGCTCAATCAGGAGCTCGAGAAAGCAGGCCGCGTTGCCGACTTCCTGGACTTCGCCGAACTCCTGGCCAAAGACGCCCTTCACCGGGATGAGTCCTGCGGCGCCCACTTCCGCGTCGAGCACAAGACAACCGACGGCGAGGCGCTGCGCGACGACAAGAACTTCAGCTTCGTTTCTGCCTGGGGGTATCGTGGCAAGGACCAGGAGCCGGAGCTGCATAAAGAGCCGCTGGTGTTCGAGCATGCGCATTTGGCTGTACGAAGTTACAAATAAGGCTTCACCACAGAGACACAGAGGCACAGAGGAAGACAAAACTGAGCCTAAGCTTAGTCTTAAATAAGATCACCTGCGTTTGATTTTCTCTGTGTCTCCGTGTCTCTGTGGTAAATAGCTTTGAGGGTATAAGATGAATCTTACACTATACGTCTGGCGTCAAAAAGGACCAAAAGACAAAGGCAAGCTCGAGCGCTACGAGGCACAGGACATCTTCTCCGACATGTCCTTCCTCGAAATGCTCGACGTCGTGAACGAGGGTCTGATCAAGCAAGGCGGCGACCCCATCGCCTTTGACAGCGACTGCCGCGAAGGCATCTGCGGCATGTGCGGCCAGGTCGTGAACGGCATCCCCCACGGCCCGCAGAAGAAGACCACGGTCTGCCAGCTCCATATGCGCCACTTCAAGGACGGAGATACGATCTATATCGAGCCTTTCCGCGCAAAGGCCTTCCCGGTGATCAGGGACCTCATCGTTGACCGCGGTGCCTTTGACAGGATCATCCAGTCCGGCGGATACATTTCGGTCCATACCGGCGGCGTACCGGACGGGAACACCATCCTGATACCGAAGCAAGATGCCGACCTTGCCACGGACGCTGCCGAATGCATCGGCTGCGGCGCCTGCGTTGCGGCCTGCCCGAACGGTTCGGCCATGCTCTTCACGGCTGCAAAGGTCTCCCACCTCGCTGCCCTTCCCCAGGGAAAGGTGGAAGCCGCTCGCCGGGTCTGTGTTATGACCGAAGAGATGCTGGGCCAGGGTTTCGGCAACTGCAGCAATCACTACGAATGCCAGGCGGTCTGTCCCAAAGGGATCAAGGTGCAGTTCATCGCCAAACTAAACCGCGAGTACCTCAAAGCGCAGCTGCCGGGGACGTGATAAAATATTACCAGGAAATATGTTTGAGAAGCATCCATCGACCATCCATGCAAGAAGAAGGAGATCGCTATGAAAAAGTTCATAACGCTTTTTATGGCAGTACTCGTAGCACTGGCTCTTCCCGCTGTTGCCTCGGCTGCGTCCGTCAAGCTCGGGTTCATCAATTCCATCACGGGGTCTGAAGCGCCCATTGGTGAGAACCTGACGAACGGCGTCACCCTGGCCATTGAGGACCTGAAGAAAAAGGGCATCGATGTCGATCTGGTAAAAGAGGATGATACCGGCAAGCCGGACAAGTCGCTGGCGGCATTTGAGAAGCTGGCCACGCGCGACAACGTCGTCGGGATCGTCGGCCCCTATACCTCCGCCACGGCCAATGCGGACGCCAAGGTCGCCGAGCGTTATAAAGTTCCATTGATCGTCCCGGCCGCCTCGAAGGAAGAGATAACCCGTCAGGGCTTCAAATGGACGTTCCGGGTCTCGGGAACCACCGGTGACTATGCAGGCGTGCTGCTTGACCTTGCGACGACCCTCGGTAAACCAAAGACCATCGCCATCCTGAACGAGAACACGGACTTCGGCGTCTCTGCTGCCAAGAGCGCGAAAACCCTGGCCGAGCAGAAGGGCATCAAAGTGGTGTTTGAAGAGGCATACTCCAAGGGTTCGCCGGACTACCGCTCCACCCTGGCAAAAGTGAAGGCTGCGAACCCCGACCTCGTGTTCATGGTGTCCTATGTGGCTGACGCCATCCTGCTGATGCGCCAGTCCCGCGAGATCGGCGTGACCCCCATGGCCTTCCTTGGCGCAGGCGCCGGTTTCTCGGTCGTGCAGTTCGCCAGCGAAAAAGAAATCAGCAACGGCGTTTTCTCGTCAACGCAGTGGACCGAAGATGCGCCCTGGGGCGGGTCCAAGGCGTGGTTCAAACGGTACGAGAAACAGTTCGGCAAACCGCCGACCTACCATGCTGCCTGTGCCTACGAATCCATGATGATCATGGGTCAGGCCGCGGCAGCGGCAGGCGGCGACCGGGAGAAGACACGGGAAGCGCTCGACACCGGGAAATGGAACGGGATCCTGGGCGAGGTCCGCTTCCAGGACTATGAAGGTTACCAGAACCAGCGGAAAGCAATGATGCTGGTGGAGCAGGTGCAGAACGGGCAGCATGAGACGGTCTGGCCGCTCAAGGAAGCTGTAAAAAAACCCATTTGGCCCTTCCCCGGCTGGACGAAGTAGCCTTTTCCTGAGGAGCGGGCCCGTGGTCCGCTCCTCTTTTAGCTGGATGGGGATCAACCTGCCTCGACAACAGTTTGCCTCTGATTGAGAACAGAAAATATCCTGACCTTCCTGGGATTTATCTGCCTGTCGGTTGACAGAATTTTCTCAACAAAAACGACACGACTATGACGACCTCGTAAAACGATCGTCATTCGCGCTTGTCGGGAATCGTAGTGCTTTGCATCATATCGAAAAGAAACGATTCTGGACAGGCCGGCATGACGTCAAAAGATAAAGCGTGACTTTTTGCGAGAATCTCTACCATGAATGTCTTCATCCAGTCCCTCATCAGCGGCATCCTCATCGGCGGCGTCTACGCGCTGATCGGCATCGGCTTGACCATCATCTTCGGCGTCATGCGTGTCATCAATTTCGCCCACGGCGACCTGCTGATGCTCGGCATGTATCTAACCTATTTTCTCTTCACCCTTTTGCACATCGACCCTTTTCTCTCGATCGTGATCACGATCCCGCTGATGTTCCTATACGGCGCGTTCCTCCAGAAGGTTTTCATCAACAGGGCGTTGAACGCCCTGCCGCAGAACCAGATCCTGCTGACCATCGGCATGGGACTGGTAATGAGCAACAGCGTCATGCTTGCCTTTACGTCTGACTATAAGATCCTGTCCACGACCTACTCCTCCAGCAGCGTCTCGGTCCTGGGGATCTCGATCTCGGAGCCGCTGGTCGTCTCCTTCATCATCACCGCGGCAATCACCGCCGCGCTCTACTGGTTCCTGTACCGCACGGATACGGGCCAGGCCATCCGCGCGACCGCTCAGGACCGCGATGCGGCGCAGCTCATGGGGATCAATGTCAGCCGCATGTCGCTCATCGCCTTCGGCATGGGCACATCCCTCGCTGCGACGGCAGGGGCGCTCATCGCTCCTACGTACTATATCTTCCCTCAGGTGGGCAGCGTTTTCACGCTCAAAGCCTTCGTCATCACGGTCCTGGGGGGCATGGGGAGCATCGTCGGCGCAACGCTCGGCGGTGTGCTCATCGGCGTGGCCGAATCGGTTGGCGGCGCTTACCTCGGGTCCGGATGGAAGGACGTTATCGTCTTTGTCCTGTTCCTGCTGGTGCTGCTGTTCCGGCCGGCAGGGCTTCTGGGAACGTCAAAGGATTGATAAAAATCGTAAAAATTTTCACCGCGGAGACGCTGAGACACGGAGAACGGCTTCAGGCTTACCTTTTCTGGTTTCCTCCGTGCCTCCGCGCCTCCGCGGTAAAATGATTTTTTTGTATTTTGGGTGAGCTATGAGATTCCCGGTAAACATGCGCGGCATCAGCACGATTCCCCTCGTCTCCGGCATTGCCGCGCTGGCGCTGCTCTTCCTTTTGCCGAAGTTCGTGACGAGCACCTATGCCCTTCATATCATGATCCTGATCTTCATCAGCGTCATCACCGGTTCGGCCTGGAACCTCCTGGGCGGGTATACGGGCCAGTATTCCGTGGGCCACGCGGCATACTTCGGCGTCGGCGCCTATACCACGATGGTGCTGCTGCAATACCGGCACATCGCACCGTGGTTCGGCATCTGGGCCGGCGTTGCCGTGGCCGTAGCAACTGGGCTCATTATCGGCTCCATCTGCTTCCGGCTGCGCGGTCCGTACTTCGTCCTGGCTTCCATTGCCGTTGCTGAGATATTCCGGGTCTCTGCCCTGAACCTCAAGGACCTGACGAACGGCGCGGAAGGCATCCTGATCTCCGACATCCCTCCGTTCAAGATCGGCGATGTGCTCATTACGGACTTCCTCTCCAAGATCCCTTTTTACTATACCGGACTCGTCATGTCGATCGCTGTCGTGTTCGTGACCTGGATGGTGCAGAACTCGAAGCTGGGGTACTACTTCCAGGCCATCAGGGAGGACCAGGACGCCGCACACTCGCTCGGTATCAATCTGACGATGTACAAGAATACCGCACTTGCTCTCTCTGCGATCTTCACCTCCCTGGCCGGAAGCCTCTATGGACTCTATGTGGGATTCATCGATCCGGGGACGGTCCTGGACCTCGGGCTTTCGGTCCAGATCGTCATGACCGTCATCATCGGCGGCATCGGCACCATTTTCGGCCCCATGATCGGCGCCGTCGTGCTGGTGCCCTTCTCCGAGGCCTTGCGCAGCAATGTGATAGCCCAGGCCCTGATCGACTCGGGCCTGGTCAGCGAGAACTCTGCCCTGGGCGCTTTCCTGAAGGAGCAGCTGTCCCATGCCCATGTGCTGATCTACGGCATCCTGCTTGTCGTCGTGATCCTCTTCATGCCCGACGGCATCCTCGGGTTCATCAGGAAACTTGCGGCAAAGAAGCGGAAGGAGGCATCCTGATGGCGCTCCTTGAGATCAGACGCGTCAGCAAGTTCTTCGGCGGGCTTGCCGCGAACTCCGACATCTCCTTCGACGTGCCGCAGGGAGCCATCATGGGACTGATCGGGCCGAACGGGGCAGGCAAGACGACGCTCTTCAACTGCATTACCGGCTATTATCCGCCGTCGCGCGGTGAGGTTGTCTTCGACAACCGGCGCATGAACAAGCTCCATCCCGACGCCGTCTGCAAGCTCGGCATGGCGCGCACGTGGCAAAAAGTGCGGCCCCTTGCAAAGATGAGCGTTCTGGAAAACGTCATGGTCGGCGCGCTCTGCCGTACCAATTCCCTCTCCGTCGCGCGCTCCGCTGCCCGGCAGCAGCTCAAGGTCGTTCATCTGGACCACCGGGCCGAGGTCAAGGCCGGCAGTCTGCCCATCGGCGAACGGAAAAAGCTTGAGGTCGCGCGGGTGCTTGCCACGCAGCCCAAGCTGCTTTTGCTGGATGAGGTCATGGGCGGCCTTAACCCTGCTGAAAGCGAAGAGATCATCGGGCTGATCCTTGAGATCAAAAAGCTCGGCATCACGCAGATGGTCATCGAGCATAACATGCGGGCGATCATGCGCATCTCCGACCGGATCGTGGTCCTGAACTCCGGGGAGAAACTGGCCGAGGGCAGCCCCGAAGAGATCGTTTCGAACCAGGCGGTCGTCCATGCCTATCTTGGGGAAAGCAATGCTTAAGATCAAAGGACTCCACTTCAGCTACGGAGACCTCAAGGTCCTGTGGGACGTGGACATCGAGGTGCATGCAGGCGAGATCGTGACCGTGGTCGGGGCGAACGGCGCCGGCAAATCCACGCTCATCCGGAACATCTCGGGCCTGGAAAAGCCCGGTTCCGGCAGCATCACCTTCGACGGGACGGACATTGCGAAGCTCCAGGCTCATGAGATCGTAGAGCTCGGCATCGTCCAGGTGCCTGAAGGCAGGAAGATCTTTCCGCAGATGACGGTCATGGAAAACCTGCGCATGGGCTCCTATATCGGGCGGGCACGCAAACTGCGCTCTTCGAACATCGACCGGGTGTTCACCATGTTCCCGCGCCTGAGGGAGCGGGAGAAGCAGCTGGGCGGCACGATGTCGGGAGGCGAACAGCAGATGCTCGCCATCGCACGCGGCCTCATGACCGACCCCAAGCTCCTGCTGCTCGACGAGCCCTCGCTCGGCCTTTCACCCCTTTTGGTCAAGGCCATCTTCGAGATCATCGCCGAGATCAGAAAGCAGGGCGTCACGATCATGCTGGTGGAGCAGAACGTGTTCCAGTCCCTCAGGATCGCCGACCGGGGGTACGTGCTCGAGACCGGCAGGGTCGTGCTTAAGGACAGCGGCAGCGCGCTCCTTACGAACGAGCATATAAAGAAAGCCTATCTGGGGATGTGACCGGTCACAAGACAACCGGGCTTTTTTGAATATTCCCTTTTGGATTTTGAATTTTATTGCAGGAGGTGTCCTATGTACGTATCAGACTGGATGACAGCCAAGGTCTTCACGGTCGGACCTGACGATTATCTCTCCGACGCACTGTTGCTCATGAAAGAGAAGAACATCAAGCACCTCCCGGTGGTAAAGGGCGGCAAGCTCAAAGGCCTTATTTCGGACCGGGACATCAAGGAATATACTCCCTCGAAGGCAACTTCGCTCGACATCTACGAGCTTCACTATCTTCTTGCGAAAACGAAGATCAAAGAGATCATGAACGCGAAGGTCCTTACCACCACACCGGACGCACCGGTAGAAGAAGCTGCCATGCTGATGCTGGACAAAAGCATCGGCTGCCTGCCGGTGCTTGATGATGGCGGCCTGGTCGGGATCATTTCGGACAAGGATATTTACCGTTCTTTGGTGGATATCACCGGCGTACGGCACGGCGGCCACCGGATCTGCGTTACCATCGAGGACCGCGGCGGCTCCATCAAGGAAGTGGCCGACATCATCCGGAAACACAACTTCCGTCTTCAGGGCATCCTTACTTCCTACGAAGGCGTAAAGGACGGCTACCGGCGGGTGGTCATAAGAACACAGGGCAAGGGCGACTTCAATGGTTTGAAGAACGACATAGAGTGCGCGTTCAAGAGCTGTCAGGTCAGGAAAGGGTAGCGAAACGCGTTGATCTGAGGATTGCATTAATAAAAGGCCAGGGATCTTTTCCCCCGGCCTTTTTGTTTCCCTGAGCGCTCATCAGTTCCCGCGAGGGGAGAGAAAAGAGCGGAGCCGGCTAGGCCGCTTTCTTCATCGTTCGTACGGCAAACCGTTTCTCAAGCACTTCCAGCTTTTCCATGATGCCCGTATATTCCAGCTCGTTCATGGGCAGCATGGCGGCGCCGAAGAACCCCTGCTTCCGCATGTCCATGGCCTTGTCCGCCACGTGGTCGCGCACCCGGTCCCAGAAGGGATGGGCGAACGCGTCGACCGCTTCGGTCAGCTTGCCGTTCCGGACCGAGAAGGCCGCGCAGCTCACCACCGGCGGTCCGTCGAACCAGCTGATCGTTGAATTGAGCCGTACCGGCATGATCGGCATATTGTGCGACCCGCGCATGCAGCCTGCCACGAAGTGGCCGATGCTGAACGGCTGCAGCACCTCGCCGGTGGCCGGGAAATCCATCTGCGTCCGGACGAGCATCACGGGGTCGTCCTTGCCCGTGTATTTGCCCGCGATGTTATGGAGCCGTGATGTTGCCACGGAAACTGCCTGAGTTCCTGCCGCCCGCGACCAGACCGACTCCACCACGTACCGCTCCGGATCACGGAGCAGGGTGGCGATGTCATAGAGGTCCTCGGGAGCGCTCAGCTTTATGATCCGGTCGCCATCGGTGTAGTTCACGTCCATGATCGTGAAGGTGAACCCCTTTGCCAGTTTGGGTGAGAGCATGAGCCCCGGCGTGTTCATGGCATCGGCGAAGGCCAGATAGAGCGGAAGGTTGTAGGCGCCGGGATCGGTCTTGTCCGCGGCAAAGAACAGGAAAGGTTCCCCGGGCCGCTCCTCGAACTCCATCTCGGTCACTGCAGGCCCCATCCCGTGTACGTTGCCGGAGAAGGCGTCCTTCAACAGGTCCTGGCCTGCGCCATAGAGCCCCTGGGATTTTGCGACCGCCGTACCGGCGACAAAGGCGTCCCAGGCGAGCTTATGGACCTGCTCATTCCCTTCGCCGTGCTTGTGGGTCATGAGGATCGCCACGTCATCACCGGTGTAGCTCACATAGCTGTCGATCAAGAGACCCTTGCCCTTTTCCGCCACATGCTTTTTCACGCTTTCAAGCAGTTTTTCCGAAGGTGCGATATGACCTCCTACAGAACCGATATCAGCCTTGATAACGCTCACCGTGATCTTCATGGCAGCCTCCTTTCCCGAAATGCGCCTACCCGTACTTCAATCATAGCACAGGCGGGGAAGACCATCGTTCCGGCACATCACTGCACCCGCAGTAAATTACTTGTTTTTTCGTTATGTTAGCATCCCTGTTCGCAAAAACACAAAAAGGCGACCACTCCTGGCCGCCTTTTGCTCTCTTTCGGATCTGTCCGCGTTGGTGATCTCATTCGCGCAATTTCGCGTTCATTCGCGGGTTATCTGCTTTAGTTGGGAATGGAGGTTTCGACTGCTTTCCAGATAACTTCGAAATTACAGATAATGACGTCAGGCTCGCCTGTTTTGTCCTTCACGATCTGCCCTTTGTCGTCCAGCGCGATAAGCAGATCATTGGGCTTAAGCAGCGACCCATCGTATCCCGCCGCCCTGAGCTGCGCAACGACCTTTTCCAGGAATGTTTTGCTTTGCCCGGCCTCGATCAGCTTTTTCTTGACCGCCTTGCCCAGGTCCATGGGCGTGAGCAAGGACCCGCTCTGCTGCGACACCCATTCATCGGAACCATTGTAGTAGCCGTGGATCGTGATGTAGTTGTGCTCCGCCGCCAGCACGGGAGCATCGTCGATGTCCTTGATCGCTTTGTGGGACTGATACTTCCGCGTATCGGCGGAGATCTCGATCTTCAGGCTGCCGGTCACGTAGATGGCGCGGACATAGGTGGCATGGATGCCCAGTTCGTTCAGGGTCTGCGAGATGGCGAACTCTTCGAAGGGACTGTTGATGCCGTACTGCCTGATCTTCGCGAGCTCGGCGGCGTTGTATTTGCGGTCAGCCGGGAACTCGCCCACGCGCGACGTTTTCCAGACCAGGTGGATATTGTCCTTGGTGACCGTGTAGTAGACCTCGTTGTCGTCCGACAGGCTGAGGGACGGCGTCTTCCTCCAGCGCTCGGGCAGGAAATAATCGAAGAGCCGCGCGTTCCGCCCGACCACCCACATCCTGCCGCGCGTGCTTTCGGCATACCCGAAGACGTAGGGTACGCCCAGGATCTCGGTCCGCGAGAGATAGGACGGAAGCGGCGTGGGATTCATCCGGTCCCGCATGTCGTCCAGATAGGAATGCCGCCTCGTCGCCTTGACCCGGTCCTCGTGCTCCGGCGTGCGGAACAGGAGCTCGTAATCGATGATCGAATACTTTCCCCCGTTCAACAGATGGTAGATCGCCTCCACCTGTTTCTGCGCCGCATCGGACTCTCTGCTTTTGCCAATATGCTCGATGCGTTCGCAGTCCTCTTCGTCGAAGATCACGTGCTCGGGCTTCATGTCCGCCATGTGATAGCCTTTGATGCAGAGATCGTCGAAGGCCTTCTTCTGCATGGCCTGGAGATGATGCACGATGTCCGGCAGGTCGAGTTTGATCTCCTGGAACAGTTCGACGATGTTCTTGCCGCGGATCCATTCATAGACAAGCTTATACTGTTTGAGGATGTCAATGTCGATGCCCGGGTGGCGCGCGCGGATGCGGTTGATCCTGGAGACCGACCTGCCGCTCTGCCAGAGCTGCATCGTCTGCGGAGGCACATAGATCGCCAGCGGCCGTTGCACCCGGATCCAGTTCAGCCGCTGCCCCACCTGCTTGTCGCCCATCTCCATGACCAGGGTGAACTCCTCCCAGGGGCTGTTGAACTCGGCGCTCATGAAGTCTTCGAGCGTATGCGTATTGAGCGGCACGTCCTCGCCCACGCGGCAGTTCTTGACCACGAGGTCCAGGCTCGTGCCGTGAACCTTCCGTGTCGGCACGCGATAGACGGAGCTTGTCCCGAGCAGCTTCACCCGATGCTTGGTGAACCAGCTTTCTTCGAACCAGTTCTTGATCTCAAGATGCTCCTGGTGCGGCTCTGCGTAGCGGGTAACATACAGGTCGCCGCCGTCCTCGGTCTTGGTATGGAGGTACACCACGCCGAGGACGTTCACAAGGGCTTTATGTTGGGAGGTTTTCATGGGTTATTTTTCACAATCCCCCTCCTTGCCAAGGAGGGGCTGGGGGAGGTGGGTTTCGGGTATCTTCTCGAGGATTTTCTCTATCACACCTTCAAGCCTGTCATAAATATCGCAGTTCGTAAATCTAAGGACCGTAATACCAGCCGATTCGATGAAGGCCTGCCGCACGTTATCACGTTCCAAAGCACGTTCGACGAAATGAGATTCTCCGTCTAGTTCAATGGCCAGTTTCAGTTTTGGAGAATAGAAGTCAACAATATAAGGACCGATGCTGTATTGCCGCCGGAACTTGCAACCGTGCAGATTCTTCCCTCGAAGCTTTGACCATAGGATGGTCTCGGCCGGTGGCATATTCTTTCTGAGAATACGCCGCTTTTCTTTTTCCGGTGTTTTGTTGAAGAGGCGAGTCATAGGATAGAACCACCCCACCTAACCTCCCCTTGGTAAGGGGAGGGATTATTAACTCCCCTCCTTGGCAAGGAGGGGTTGGGGGAGGTGGGTTAAGTTACGCGATGGCTAATGTTTTCCGACATACGAGCCCACCTGGAATTCTAATGTCTTTAACTTTGAATAATTTCCCTTGTTGGGGAGGTGCTTCTGTTTCTCTTTTAAGCCGCTTGAACCAAAATCACCCCACCCAACCTCCCCTTGGCAAGGGGAGGAGACAATCTTTTACCCCAACCGCTTCCGCATCTCCTCAAGCTGCTTCTTCAGCCGCTCCGGCAGCTTGCTGCCGAAGACCTTAAAGTGCTGCTCGATGTCCGGCACCTCTGCCTTCCACTCGGTGAGGTTGATGTCCATAAGCGTCTTCATGTTGTCCGATGCGATCGAAAGACCGCTGAGGTCCAGGTCCCCGTCCTTCGGCATGAGGCCGATGGGCGTCTCTTTTGCGCTGACCTTCCCGTCCACGCGCTCGCACATCCACTTGAGCACGCGGCTGTTGTCGCTGAAGCCGGGCCAGAGAAACTTGCCTTCGGGGCTCTTGCGGAACCAGTTCACGTAGAAGATCTTCGGGGCCTTGGCTCCGAGCTTGTCGCCCATGTTGAACCAGTGATGGAAGTAATCGCCCATGTGATATCCGCAGAAGGGCTTCATGGCAAAGGGGTCGCGCCGGAGATTCCCGATGGCGCCGATGTTCGCCGACGTCGTCTCGGACGCCGCGGTCGCTCCCATGAACACGCCGTGGTCCCAGGAGAATGCCTCGGTCACGAGCGGCACCACGCTGGTCCTTCTGCCGCCGAAGATAAAGATATCGATCGGTACGCCTTCGGGGTTCTCCCAATCCGGACAGATGACGGGGCACTGTGATGCGGGCGCGGTGAAACGCGCGTTCCCGTGGGCAGCATCGTCCTTGCTTGCCGGCGTCCAGTCGCGGCCTTTCCAGTCGATGACATGTGCCGGCGACTCATCG
>JBGQDI010000063.1:0-11932 GCA_041495765.1 Nitrospirota bacterium | reverse complement strand
TACCTAAAATCAAATGGTTAATGATCATCAGGTCCAGGCACTGTCCGGAAACACTACGACCATATGATATAAACAGCCGTAATTTGGCATTATTATCATGAGCGGACAAACTCAACACTACGTTCGTCCTCCTCGTTGTTCGTTCCTACACCGCTGCAAAATAGGGTTCCTCTCTATGATGTTCTAGTCGACCGTAACAATGGGTGAGACAGGGAAGGATGTCCGAGAGAAACAAAAAAGCCCCGGAAAAATCCGGGGCTTGGATAAGGTATTTACAATAGTACTGTTTAGGAAATGGCCTAGGCCTTCATGACGTTGGCGGCCTGAAGTCCCTTGGGGCCCTTCACGACCTCGAAGGTGACCTTGTCGCCTTCATTCAACGACTTGAATCCATCGCCTGCGATTGCCGAAAAATGTACGAATACGTCCTCACCATTTTCCTGCGTGATGAAACCAAACCCCTTGCTGTTGTTGAACCACTTGACAACTCCATTTGCCATGTTTACCATCTCCTATGCTTCTTTGATTGAATTTTATCCGGGAATACTCCACGGATGCTAAAGCATACCGTTTTCCAGACACCGTGTCAAGCTGATATTTGCGTTTTTCGCCGGCAGTGCCGTCGGCAATGCGGCGGGCCTGTATCACGCCCGCTGCTTGAATGACCGCGCCTGGTGCATGAATGCTTCAAGCCTCGTAAGGGTCTGCGTATCCTGTTGTCCTTCATAGGCAATGTTCAGCATCGGCAGGGACGGATAGCTCTCACGTACGCGCTTCAGCACGGCGGTAGTGATCGTCCCGGGCATGCAGGAGAGGGGCATCACGTTCACGATGCCCGAGACACCTCTATTAATGAAGTCAATGGCCTTGCCCACGGACAGAACAGCTTCGCCTTCGAACGAATCGTGAAGATAAGGACGGGCAAGCTGCAGGGTCTCAGCTATGGTCGGCTCATGGAGGCTGCGGAAGGAACCATTGAACCTGTTCAGGAACTGCGACTCGTCGCGCTGCTGCAGCCAGGCGGTCAGATTTGCGGTGAACAGCGCTTTCCAGGACCGGTTCATGCGCGCCGAGGTCTTGGACGTTTCCGTGAGATAGAGCAGCCATTCCGAGATGGGAGCGACCCTGGCCTCGCCTCCCATCCCCTCGATCTGGCGGACCAGCCCTTCGTTGCTGAAACGGTTCGAACGGATATAGATCTCGCCCACCACACCGATGACCGGCTTGCTGCGCGGAGTCAGAGCAATATTCGTGAATGCGGCGTAGGCTTGTTCCAGCACGTCTGACAGCGCCGACCGGTTCTCAAGAGCCCGGAGGAGCGAGTCCAGCGACGCGGCGTAGATGCGGTCAGCCTGCCCCTGCAACTGTTCATAGGGCCTGGTCTCGCGCTGCATCTTCTCCAGCAGGTCCACGGCAAGCGTCCCCTGCCAGCACATGCGCACAAAATTCCGGTCCAGCACGCGCACGTCACGGTGCAGGGTCTCATCCTGCATGGGCGCAAAGATGGGCACGTTCGCAAGACCGATGCTGTCCAGCACCTGCCGGTGGTATTGCTGGTACTGGCCGAAGCGGCAGGGGCCCTTGCCTCCGGGCATGAAAAAGGCGCTCCTGCCGGGATCGAAATCCTTCTTCTGCGAGGCCTTTATCATATCGCCCACGGTGAGCATAAGCGGGTAACACTCCCGGCCGGAGCTGTGCTCACGGCCGAGGCGGCGGGTCTCGAAGTCAGACTCCGGCAGCACGATCGCGTCGATATTGCAGGCACGGAACGACGCGGCAAGCGCATGAGCATGGTCGGCCATGGCAGGTACATATACCCGTCGGCCCTGAAGGCCGGTGCTTCTCCTGCGGGGCGCAGGCTTGTTCGCTGTACTGCTCTGGCCCAGGCTGTCCAGAAAAGCCTCGATCCTGGTGATGGCACCTGCATCGGCACTGTGTTCGTCGATCTCGAGCTGCAGGAACGGCCGGGAGCCCATCTCTTCGCGGAAAAAATGCGTGATGAAGGAATCCGGTCCGCATCCGAAATTGGTGATATATACCGGATAGAGGTTCGGGTGGTCCTTGATGAACCGGGCAGCTGCCAGGATCCGCTGTCCCGACCGCCAGTACATGGACTCCCAGCCGGCCAGGTCCACATCATTCAGCGGCAGCAGATCCATGGGAATGGCGCGGATGCCGAGATCGCGGATCTTGGCGGGCAGGTTCATGTTCAGTCCTGCGTCACAGGTATTATAGGCGCGGCCGATGAGAACAAAGGCCTTTTCGTTGGCCGCGAGCGTTGAGAGGACTTCTGTGCTCCGCTGTGCCAATGCGCCCGCAAAGGCCTGCTGTGCTGCTTCCGCCTGCTGCACTGCCCTTTTGACCTGTGTCCACGACCTGCCCAGTTCTGCGCCAAGGGCTTTCAGGCTCCGGTCCCGGTGACGCTGGTCCTGCAGATACAGCACCGGTTCGATGGTCCTGATGTTCTGAAGCTGCAGCGCGGCCCGGGCGACATAGGGCAGTGACTGTACATAAGGACAGGCCTGGGTGCCCTTGAGCTCTCCATCGCGCAGTGCCGGAAGTCTGACAAAGCTCGGCAGGAAGAGAATATCGACGTTCTTGTCAAGAAGGTCCTGCACATGACCCAGCGCAACGCGTGCCGGGAAGCAGGTCTCGGCAACAGCCGCCTCGAGCCCCTTATTGATGAGCGTCCGGTTCGTGCGGTCCGACAAGAGGACCCGGTAGCCCAGGGAAGTGAAGAAGGCCTGCCAAAAAGGCAGATAGTCGAGCAGGAAGAGGGCACGCGGGATGCCGATGGTCGGCGCTCCGGGATCAGCTGAGATCCCCGTTGCCGTAAGCAGACGCTCGCGCTCAGCGAAAAGGTCTTGCTGTCCGTGGGGAACCGCGGGCGTTCTTTTCACATCGTACTTCTCGCATCGGCTGCCGTAGAACAGCGGCGGTTCGCCATCAAAGCTGACCCGCTGGATCGAGCAGCGGTTCGCACACTCCGCGCATTCAAAGGTCGTGACCGCATAGGACCTGCTGCTCAGGTCGAACCCTTTGAATGTGCTTTTCCCGGATATGTTTTTCTGGCGGGCAAGCAGTGCAGCGCCGATCGCTCCAGTCACCTCGTGGTGCGGAGGCACGCACACGGTCTTGCCGGTTATGATCTCGAAGGCCGACACCACGGCCCGGTTCGAGGCGACGCCGCCCTGGAAGAAGATGCGGCTGCCGACCTTTTTCCCTGCCACCACCTTGTTCAGATAATTGTAGGCAATGGAGTAGGCCAGGCCGGCGGTCAGCTCATCCACGCCGGAGCCGGTGTTCATGGAATGCACGAGATCCGACTCCATGAACACGGTGCAGCGTTCTCCCAGGCTGCAGGGCGTCCGTGCCTGGAATGCGCGGTCCTCGAACTCTTTCCGGATGCTGATCCCGAGCCGCTCGGCCTGTTCTTCGAGGAACGACCCGGTGCCCGCGGCGCAGGCCTTGTTCATTTCGAAATCAACGACCGCCCCGTTCCGCAGACTGATGTATTTCGAGTCCTGCCCCCCGATCTCGAAAATGGTGTCTACGGTTGGATCGATCGCGGCAGCCGCCGTAGCCTGCGCCGTTATCTCATTCCTGATCACGTCGGCGCCGATCATATCTCCCGTAAGGTAACGGCCGGAGCCGGTGGTCCCCGCCCCCCGGATATTCACCTGAGGACCGATCTCCGCACCGACCTCGGCCAGGCCCTGCTTCACCGCTTCGATGGGCCTGCCTGCGGTGGGGAGATAACGCTTCGCCAGCACCCGGCCATTGGCATCGATCACGACAACATTGGTCGATACGGACCCGATATCAACACCCAGGTAGGCAGAGATGGGCCCATCAATACCGGCACCGATCGTCCCATTGAGGTCCTGCACCTCGGTCAATTGAACAGGCATGCGCAACGGGCTCGCACCCGCGGCCTGCAGTTGATCGCCTGATGCCGCCCGAGCTGCAAGGTGCCCCGTCCCCCGGTAGCGGACAGGGTCGTCGCGGTGCTCAAGGGCGATGAGAGCGGCGCCGATAGCTCCTGATATGGCAAAATGATCGGGTACGAGCAGTTCGGCAGGACTAAGCCGGAGCACGTCCTGCAGGGCCCGTCGCATACCGGGGTTGGCGGCCACACCGCCGAGAAAGAGAGCTGGGGTGGCGATCTTCCTGCCCCTGCCGACCGTTGCCTTGAAGTTCCTGGCCATGGCGGAGCAGAGACCGGCCACGATATCATGGTCAGGCGTGGCGATCTGCTGCAGGTGGATCATATCGCTCTTGGCAAAGACGCTGCAGCGACCGGCCACCCGGGGAGGGTTCGTTGACCGCAGGGCAAGGCGTCCGAAGTCTTCGATGGAAAGATGGAGCCGCGACGCCTGCTGATCGAGGAAGGAGCCCGTGCCCGCGGCACAGACGGTGTTCATGGAGAAATCCTCGATCGTCACCGCACCGTTCGCAGCATCGCGACCGAGCATGATGAGCTTGGCGTCCTCGCCGCCCATCTCGATGATGCTCGCTGCTCCGGAGTGGAACCTGCCGGCAAAGCGCGCCTGAGCAAGGATCTCGTTGACGAACCGCGCGCCGAGGAGCTCTGCGGCCTGCTTGCCGCCGCTGCCCGTGATACCCGCCGTCCTGACGGCGGCGAGCGGAAAACGCGATGATAAAGAAGCGAGCTCCTGCTCCAGCGAGGAAAGCGGATCTCCCTTGATGCGGGTGTACGTCCCGCTCAGCAGGCCGGCCAGTGCGTCTAAGAGCACGATCTTGATACTGACCGACCCGATATCAACGCCGAGAAAAAGTTCGCTGCGCATGGAGAGGGCCTCGTTGGAAAAGCTGATATGCACTCCGGATCAGCAACTTCCGGAAGCTCGTATTGGAACAGCGTGTGTTATTATAAGGTGAACAGCACGCGTAGTCAACATGCCCAGAGAAGCCTTCGGCGTGAAAGGTCCTCATTCCATTTTCGCTAACAAAAAGTTGCAAACAATAAAAAAAAATGTTATATAATAGACTTCATATGTGATACTGTAGCTCCCTGCAGCCAGGTTGCAGTTCGTATAAGTATCGGCGGGGAATCTCGATTCTTCTCGTTGGAACCTTATCGTATCAGCTCGCTAACCTCACTCAAACTGCGGGGGATGCGCTCACTCTGACATTCACCGACCCAAGGAGCAGCATGGCCGGACCCTCAGGCATCGTAAAAAATCTGGCGATCCCCTGGCTTTTTCAGGATATCAAGAACGACAAAAAGACCGGCACCGTTGTCCTGGAAAAGGACGGGGCGACCAAGAAGATCTATTTCAGCAACGGTGACATCGTTTTTGCCTCGTCCAGTCTTGCCGAGGACCGGCTCGCCGAGTTCCTCGTGCGCACCGGCAAGATCACCGCGGAGCAGCGGGATACGCTGATCGAGGCGGTCAAGACGTCCGGCAAACAGGAGGGAACCGTGCTTATTGAGCGCGGCATCGTCAGGCCCGCCGACCTGGTCGACAATGTGAATCTGCAGGTAAAGCAGATCATCCTGGACCTGTTCTCCTGGCGGAACGGGACCTATCAGTTCAATGAGGGGCCGCTGCCGCAGGCCGAGATCATTCCTCTCTCCATGACAACAGCAAGCATGATCATGGACGGGATCGCAGCCCTGGACTGGCAGGTCATCCGCAGGGTGCTCCCCCCGCCCGAGACCGTGCTCCGGCCTGCAGCGGCACCGTCCCGGCTCTTCCGCATCGCCGACCTGACCCCGGAGCAGAAGAATATCTATGCCATGATCAATGGCAGCCGCACCATCGAAGAGCTCTGCTCCCTTTCCGTTGTCGGCGACTTCAACACGTATAAAGCCATCTATGCGCTGCTGGCAGTGCGTTTCATTGAGCCGGGTACGGCCGAGGACCCCCGCATGTCGACGCGTGATACCGCGCGCGCTGCCTCGACGGCAGAAAGCGGGGCGCCGGATCCTGATGCAGCCAAGGCAGGACCTGTTTCGCGCGAAACGATCCAGGAGGCTTATGCCGCCCTGGACAAGCAGGACCACTACCAGATCCTTGGCGTAGACAAAACGGTTACTCCCTCCGAACTGAAAAAAGTCTATTTCCGGCTGGCCAAGCGCTACCACCCCGACAGCTACACTGAGCCGGACATGGCCGACATGAAAACCAAGCTCGAGACCCTTTTCACCAGGGTCAATCATGCATACGAAACACTCAGTAACGATTTTAAACGCAACGAGTACGACCGCATTCAGGTGCAAGGAACGAAAAAGTCGTCTGAAGTGGTCAAGGCCCGAAGCGAGAAGCTGGAAAAACGGGCGACTGCAGCAAAGCAATTCGAGGCAGGCATGTCGGCGTTCAAGGTGGGAAATTTCTGGGGTGCCGAGGAATCCTTTAAGTGGGCCTGCCAGTTCGACCCGGAGAACAGCAAATACTTCCACTTCCGCGGCGTTTCGCTGTCACGCATTCCCCGGAGAAGCCATGAAGCCGAGGAGCACCTGCGCAAGGCCATCGAGCTCGAACCGGAGATCAGCAGCTACCATCTGGAACTGGGGACCCTCTATCTGAAAGGCGGGCTCAAGAGCCGGGCGCTGCAGTATTTCAACCAGGCCCTCGAATTGGACCCTGCATCGGAAGCTGTCCGGAAAGCCATTGAATCGGCCGGCGGAGCTGCGGCCCCGAAGGAAGAGTCCAAGGGCCAGGGCGGGGTGTTCAAAAAAATGTTCAAGGACGGCAAAAAGGCCTGATCGTCGTTACCGCCGTATATGCTGTTTCACCAGATCTCCGATGAGCTCATCGGCCTCGCGCAACTTCCCCTTCCGCAGCAGCTCGAGAACATCTGAACCGATGATCGCCGCAATGGCCCGCCTCCGGTCCGCTTCGCTCCCGACCTCTTCCAGAAGACGCTTTCGCGCTGCAGCCAGCCTTGTGAGCAGCATTTCATACTCAGGCCCGTATTGCTTTTCCAACTCCTGCCGTATGCTCTTCGAGAGCGCAGGGATCGCACCGCTCGTTGACACGGCGATCACCAGATCTCCGCGCTCCACGACCGACGGCACGATGAAACTGCTCTCTTCGGGAGGCGCGGCCACATTCACAAGGATCCCTTGTTTGCGGCAGAGCTGTGCCACAGCGCGATTCACGGCGAGGTCGTTGGTTGCGGCAATAACGAGAAGGGCGCAGGCAAGGTGGGCTTCCTGGAACAGGGCCGGGATCTGAAGGAGCTTGCCCGATGCTGCAAGCTCGGTGAGCTTCGGAGTGAGCGAAGGGCTCACGACCGTTACGTAGGCGCCCGCTTCGAGAAGGGAGAGCGTCTTGCGCTCGGCGACCTGGCCGCCGCCAACGACCACGCAACGCCGTTCACGGAGATCCAGGTTCACGGGATAGTATCTCATTTTGCTCTGAGCGTGCTGATAAGCGGGCTGACCGTATCCTGCATGGAGGGATACTTGGTGATCAGGAGTTCGAACTCCCGAAGCGCATCGCTGTTCCTGCCCAGCTCCTTATAGGACAACCCGGCGTAATAGAGGGCGTCCTTTTCCGCCGAGGACCCGGGGTAGTCCTTCACCAGTTTCTCAAGCCGCGTCGCCGCAGCCTGATAGGAACCCTTTTTATGATAGAACCGGCCGACATAGAGCTCGTACTCGGCGAGCCGGTCCCTGCAGATCGCCACAGAGCGGGTGGCCTGTTCTTCGTACGCGCTCTTGGGGTACTTGTTCTTCAGTGCCTCGAATTCCTTGACCGCCGTGTGCAATGGCTCGGGGTCGCGGTCGATGGTGGTGAACTGGTCGTAACTGCACATGGCGACCTGGAACTGGGCGTAGGCCGCATCCTTGTTCACCGGGTGGTAGTTGAGGAAGGCCTTGTATTCGACACGGGCTTCGTCGTATTTTTCCTCTCCGAAGTAGGTATCGGCAACGCGCAGCATCAGGGCCGGATCGTAGCTGCGTTCAGGCGCTTTTTCCTCTATGAGCTGATAGTCTTTGCGCGCTTTTTCGAAGGAACCCTTGGCCATGTTCTCTTCTGCTTCCTTGAACACGGCCGTCGGGTCGAAGATCTCCTGCTTTTCTGCACAGCCGGCGAGAATGAGGAGCATCAGAAGGGAGAGCAGTTTTTTCATGAGGAGGGTCACTTTCCGGGAAGGTGCGATGCACGGGCACCCGATACGAGGTACACAATGTCTGTGCGACAACGACGGCACTATAGCATAGTGGATTTCCTTTTGTCAACGACAGCATCTTCTCGCCCGGCACAGCTCACCGAGCATTCCGACCCTCCCCGCCCCGTGCTTCACAGGCCGTATGGCGAATGACCTTCCCTTGGACCATATAGACGACCATTTCCGCGATGTTCGTGGCATGGTCGGCGATGCGTTCGAGATATTTCGTGATATAGGTAAGGCGCACGGCGCGCGAGATGTTCTTCGGATCTTTCAGCATATACACCAGCAGTTCATTAAATATCTGCTGGTTCAGGTTGTCGACAAAATCATCGGCAGCGCACACTTCCAAAGCGAGATCGGCGTCTTTGGCAACGAAGGCATCGAGGCTGTCCTTGAGCATTTTCTGGGCCGCCTCGGCCATACGCGGGATATCGATGTAGGGTTTTAACGGCGGTTCGTCGTTCAGCTCGATCGTCCGCTCGCCGATGTCAACGGCCAGATCGCCCATGCGTTCGAGGTCCGTTATGATCTTGATCGCGGTGGTAACAAAGCGGAGATTGCTGCCCGAGGGCTGCCAGATAGCGAGGAACCGGATGCACTCCTCCTCGATCTCTACGTCGAAATTGTTGACGATGGCGTCCCCGTCAATGACCTCGATCGCCAGGTTCCGGTCACGTTCGACGAGTGCCTTGACGGACTTTCGGATGGACTCTTCGACAAATCCGCCCATTTTGAGCACCCGTTCCTTGAGTGCTTCGATGTCCTGTTCTTTCTGTCTGACCATGTGTCACCCCTCTCAATTGCGGATTGTAAGGCGTATACCAAGCGCTCAAAGTGAATCCCGGCTGTTGAAGGCGGATTAAAAAGCAAAGTACCTTAGATTTTAGTCCGAAATCCGCAATCCGAAATCCGCAATTTGATTACCCAAACCTTCCCGTAATATAATCGTCGGTCTTCTTATTATCCGGGTTCGTGAATATCTTCTCCGTGGTCCCGTATTCGATAAGCTCGCCCATGTACAGAAAGCCGGTCATGTCCGAGACGCGGGCCGCCTGCTGCATATTATGAGTGACGATGATGATCGTGACGTACTTTTTGAGCACCGACACGAGTTCTTCGATCTTGGCTGTTGAGATCGGGTCCAGCGCCGAGGTCGGTTCATCGAACAGCAGAATTTCCGGCTCCACCGCCAGCGCCCGGGCGATCACCAATCGCTGCTGCTGCCCCCCGGAAAGATCGTAAGCGCTGGAGTTCAATTTATCCCTTACCTCTTCCCACAGAGCGGCATGCCGCAAGGCACGTTCGATCCGCTCGACAAGCTCATTTTTATTCTTGATGCCCTTCAATCTCAGGCCGTAGGCGATGTTCTCGGCGATGGACATGGGAAAAGGCGTCGGCTTCTGGAACACCATGCCAATGCGGCTCCGAAGATTGATCAGGTCGATGTCAGGTGCCAGGATGTTCTTGTCCTGGAACAGGATCTCTCCTTCGTACCGGTGCTTCGGATAGAGGTCGTGCATCCGGTTAAAACAGCGAAGCAAGGTGGTCTTGCCGCAGCCCGAAGGACCGATCAAAGCGGTGACCTTGTTCTTATAGATCGGCAGCGATATTTTCTGAAGAGCATGGATGTTGCCGTTATAATAAAAATCCAGGTTCTTCACTTCGATCTCGGTCGTCGGCGTCACTGCTTGTACCTCCACTTTAATATGAGCCTTCCCGCGATCGTCAGCATAAGGATGAAGATGGTGATGACCAGGGCGGCGCCCCATGCCTGGGAATGCCAGCTTTTATAGGGTCCCATGGCGTACTGGAAGATCGTGACTGTCAGCGAGGCCAGCGGACGGTCCATGTCCGTAGAGAAAAAATTATTATTGAACGAGGTGAACAGGAGCGGCGCCGTTTCCCCGGCCACACGGGCAATGGACAAGAGGATACCGGTCAGAATGCCCGTGGCCGCACCCCGGTACACGACCTGGATAATCACTTTGTAGCGGGGAGCACCCAGTGCAAATGCCGCCTCCCGCAAGGTCCAGGGGACCAGTGACAGCATGTCCTCCGTTGTCCTGAGCACCACCGGGATCATGATTATGGCAAGCGCGACCGCGCCTGCCCAACCGCTGAAATGGTGGAGCGGCCGTACCAGGATCGCATACACGAAAGCGCCGACCACAATGGACGGTACGCTGACCATGATGTCGGAAATAATGCTGATGATGCGAGCGATGGTCTTTCCGCGTGCGTACTCGGCCAGAAATGTCCCGCCGAGAACACCTACGGGGACACCGATCAAGGTGGCGACGAGGGTGATCATCAGCTGGCCTACGAATGCGTTCCGGAGCCCTCCACCTTCAGCGCCTGCAGGTGCAGGATCGTTGAAGAATAGGCTGATGTTCAGAGCGCCCAAGCCGTGGATCAGGACATCGGCTAAAATGTACACCAGCCAGAAGAGCCCTATCGCCGCGGCCAGACCGCTTAAACTGAGCGCTATGATGCTTTCAATTTTTCGTTTTTGTTCTGTGGTCATAATATTGTCCCTGAAGACAGCACGGATAAAATTCCGACAAATCTTTGACACGGATCAAAGCGGATCAAGGCCTGATAACAGCGGATAGGTCTATCCAGTCTTTTCATGGAACAATCCGCCGTTATCATGCCGATAGGAACCTTCACTTTGTCTAAGGTCTTTCCCATCATCTGGAATACTTTCTCTCCGCCTTCAGCAGAAAGAACTTGGCTATGGCCAGGATGATGAAGCTCATGACGAACAGCACGAGCGCAAGATAATAGAGCGACGAAAGATAAAGCGCGCTGTCCGCTTCGGTGAACTCGTTCGCCAGACTTACGGTGATGGTGGACGCGGCGTCAAGGAGCGAGGTGGCGATCTTATGATTGTTCCCGAGCACGAAGGCAACCGCCATGGTCTCGCCCAGGGCCCGGCCCAGGGACAAAGCAACGCCGCCGAAGACACCCAGTTTGGAATAGGGAAGCACGACGTTCTTGACCACTTCCCACTTTGTCGCCCCGATGGCATAAGCCGACTCCTTGACCACTGAGGGGGTCAGGTTGAAAGAGTCGCGGCTGATGCTCGCCGTGAACGGGATGATCATGATCGCGAGGATCACGCTTGCAGTCAGCAGATCGATGCCCATGGGAGTGCCCTGGAACAGTATTCCCACGAAAGGCAGCTTCCCGATGGTGCCCTGCAAAGCAGGCTCGACATATTTCGACATGATGGGGGCAAGCGTGAACAGGCCCCACATGCCGTAAATGATGCTCGGTATGGCGGCCAGCAGCTCAATAGCAACCCCGATCGGGCCTTTCAGGATATTCGGCGCGATCTCCGTGACGAAGATCGCAATGCCGATGGCCGTGGGTATGGCAATGAGGAGGGCAAGACCGGTCGTGAGGAACGTGCCGTAAATGGTGGTTGCCGCGCCGAACATCCCGGTAACCGGGTTCCAGGCGGTCGAGGTCAGAAAATCGATCACCCCGAACTTCCCGATGGCGAGCGACGACACCTTCAAGAGCACCGCAATGATGCCGATGATGAAAATGATGACAGTAAAGGACGCAACTGCGGTTAGGGAGAAAAAGAGCAGCTCAGGTACGTCTTTTTTGGGAGAGATGGCCAAGGACTGGACCTTTTGCTTTCTTGAAATTCAAGTTATCGCACATCACCCTGCAGCAGAAACTCCCTCTCCCCCCTGAGGGAGAGGGTTGGGGTGAAGGGATGCTCAGAAATTTAGAGAGTATCGTTCGTACTAAGTATAACACCTGCCCGGGT
>JBGQDI010000062.1:0-12028 GCA_041495765.1 Nitrospirota bacterium | reverse complement strand
CCGTTCCGTTGCTCTTCACCGCAAGAGAATGATTTTGGTCGGCGGAAATCGTCGACACGCCGGTCAGCCCGGAGACCCGGACGGGTGAATACCTGGGGATGTCGATCGATCCGTCACCGAGCTGGCCATAGACATTTCGTCCCCACGTCCAGACGGTTCCATCCGACTTGACCGCAACAGAATGATACATTCCTGCGGCGATCTTAACAACACCGGACAGGCCACTCACTTTCACCGGGACACTGCTGTCCTCCGTGGTGCCGTTCCCGAGCTGTCCGTACGAATTTCGTCCCCACGCCCAGACCGTGCCGTCAGATGCCAGGGCGACCGTATGGAACATCCCCGAAGCAATATCCGTTGTCTTCCAGAGGTCCTTGACCGCAACGGGCAGCCTGCTGTCCTCGTGCGAACCGTTCCCGAGCTGGCCGTTATTATTCCTGCCCCAGCTCCAGACCGAGCCATCGGACTTGAGCGCAATGGCATGCTCCAAACCAGCAGACACCCGCACGACGTTCTCCAGGCCCCCAACCGGGAGAAATGCATCCCGGTCGCCCGTCGAGCTGTCGCCCAGCTGCCCGAAATCATTCATCCCCGCCGTCATGACCGTGCTCGCTTTTGACGAGGTCGGCATCCAGCTGCTCCTGACGGGCCACAGGAACTTATAGCTGCAGTAGGAAACGTAATCCATCGTCATTTCGCCGGAGGCCAGGTCGACGATCCATACGTAGTCCAGGATGTCCTTGCCCTTGGATGACGACCAGTAAAAATGATTCTGTACATTGTTAAAAGGATGGCCGATGGGAAGGGCCGGATAATAACTGGATTTTTCGGCAAGGGTCTCCAGTTCATTGATCGTGGGAAGCCGCCAGTCAGAATAACTGAAATTCGGTTTTCTGCCGCTGTTCATCTCCTGCAAGTAGGCCTTTGCACCTTCATAGGGCAGCGGCAGCGTGCTGATATTCGCATCTTTCAGCCAGATGAGTCCCGTATTCTTGTCGAGCACCGTTCCGTCGCCCTTATCGGTGAATCTGGCGTTGACCGGTGCGGCTGCCTTGGCAGGAGTTCCCTGGTCGTCGCCGCTCTTCGCAGGACTGGCCTTGTCAGCGGCAGCCGGCGTTTTGCCTTTTGCCGCAGCCTTTTTTGTCTTCGTTGTTTCTGCAACGGCCAGGACCGAGACCATACAAAAGCATACAAAAAAAACCAGCAATTTACGCATAAGAGACCTTCCTGCTTTTCCGGGATCGTTTACCCGTTTTTTTTGTTCATATTGCCAGATTTATTTCCCATTTGACAACGGGCATATCATACACACAATGATAAGAAAATGCAAGATTCGGCTTTACAAATGTTGACCCGATATGTTATTGTGTGTCCCATTCGGCAAAGGGTCTTCGTTTTAAATAAATTAAAAAACAGGGGAACAAAAAACATGCTTTTAAAAATCAATCGTGTTTTGTATGGCTTGTTTCTGGCAGCATTGGCTTTCACTCTGTTCGCGCATGCCGCCGTTGCGGAAGTGAACGATGATTATGCCCTCAAGATATCCCTAGAGAACCAGCTCGAGCGAAAGCTCAAGCAGGTGATCATGGAGATCACCGGGACCGACCGGGTGGTCATCTTCGTGAATACCGAGCTCACCTCTGCCCGGGGCGACAGCGACAAGCTTCTGGAAAAGAAAAAAGGGAATGCACTGGTGCTTCCCGGTGTCCCGGAGAAAAAAGAGATCGGTACCGGCCAGTCGGAGATGCTGTTAGGAGCAGGCACCAGCAAATACAAGGTCAACAAGATCACACTCTCCATCTGGATCGACAACAGCGTCCCCGGATCGATCATCGACCTCATTCAGGACATCGCCAAGAACGTGATCGGTTTCAATCAGAACCGCGGCGACGCGATCAACGTGAAAAAAGTGGACTTCGAATCAAAGGGATTTTTCCGGTCCCTCTTCGCCCTGCCGAACCTCTTCTGGCTTATCCTGACCCTCGTCGGCGGTTTCATGCTCGTTACGGTCGGAATGTTCTTCATGGACCCGCTCAAAAAGATCGCCCCGGCGCTTAAGAACATCGACTGGGCTCTCATCCGCGGGACCGGTGAATCGAACACGGTCGAACGGACCATGACGTTCGAGCGCGAGGTCTCGTCCGGACGGCCGGGCAGCGCTGGCAATGAACCGGCAGCGCTGGCGGCGGATAAGGATGCGTCGCTCCCCTTCTCCTTTATCAAGGAACGGGATATCCCAAGCCTTGCTTTCCTGCTGAAGGACAAGACCGCACAGGACACCGCCATCGTGGTCAACTACATCGACCCGGCCATCGGTATGCGGCTCCTCGACCTGTTCCCGAAGGAAAAACAGGTCGAGGTCGCGCTCATCCTCGGCCATGAAGAGATAAGCCTGGAGAAAGTGAACGCTCTCGAAGAAATGGTCAAGACCAGGCTGACCTACGTTGTGGGCGGCGAGAACAAACTGCTGGCCCTGCTCGACATGACCAACGAGGATGTTCGCGACAAGATCGTCAAATCCCTGGAGACCAAGGACGCACAAACAGCAAACCGCCTTAAGGCCAGGATCAAGACCCTGGAGTCGATCATTCGGGACCTGCCTCCGCTCGGTGTCCAAACCCTCTACCGGAACATCGATGCAGCCTTGTTCGCGCAGATCCTGAAAGCGTCGCCCGAAGACATCCAGCAGAAGGTCATTTCCTCGCTCAGCGCCGGCGCTGCGGAACGGCTCAAGGAAGAAATGGAACTGAGCCGCCCCCTCTCCGGCGTACGCCTCCGGCGGGAAAAACAGAACCTCATGGTCCTGGTGCGGCGTCTGATCAGCGAAGGTCTTGTGGAGGTTGAAAACAACTAATATGCAAAAAATGGATAAAATGACCATAATCGGGCTCGTCTGCATTCTGCTGACGGTCCTGTACGTACTGGCTGCAGGCAATATCCTGCACATGCTCTTTAATCCCCTGGCGCTGATCATCGTGTACGGAGGTACCTTCAGCGCCACCCTGATCGCCTATCCCTGGGCCGTGATCAAGGAGATCGTCCCCTCGTTGCGCGTCATGCTGTTCCCCAGCAAACACAGCGACAAGGACATGGAGGACATGATCGCAAAGCTTTCGTCGCTGGCCGAAAAGGCCCGGCGCGAAGGCGTTGAGAGTCTGGCCGGCGAAATGCCGAAGATCAATGACCGGTTCCTCCTCCATGGCCTCCAGATGCTCGTCGACGGCCTTGAACATGATGTCATCAAGGACAACCTGGGCCGCGAGATCTTCTATACGCGCCATAACCAGCAGAAAGTATCAGGCGCGTTCAGGACCATGGCCACGGTGGCCCCCATCTTCGGGCTGCTTGGCACCCTCATGGGCATTGTGGACATGCTCAGGAGCCTGTCTGACCCTTCGAGCATGGGCAAGGCAATGTCTAATGCGGTCACCGCTACCTTTTACGGGATCTTTTCCGCGAACGTCTTTATCCCGATCGCCACAAAACTGACGGACCACAGCGAGCGCGACATCATCCACAAAGAGATGATTGCCGAAGGCATCATGTCGATCCAGCAGGGAGATGTTCCCCTGATCCTGAGGAAAAAGCTGACCGCTTTCATCATGGCGCATATGCGGCAGGCCTAGTCCGGAACAAGAATTGAGAAGGGTGCGAATAATCTTACGCCATGCCTGATAAACGAAAAGAAATAGGAAACATCTGGCTTATTATTTTCGCCGATATTACGACGAACCTGATGCTCTTCTTTCTCATGCTCTTTGCCATGACCCGCATGACAGCGGCGGACAAGCAGTTAGTGGTCTCCGGGATGGAGAGCACGGTCATCAATCAGTCAGCACGCGACCAGGTGGAACTGGAGCGCCAGGCGAAGAAGCAGCGCGAAGAGGAAGCCATCAAACGCATCGAACGGGCGGTCGCCGAGGGAAAACTTGCGGGGAAAGCATCTGTCGCCGTAACGGACAAGACCGTCAATATATCCTTGAACCCGGAGTCGTTCTTTTCTATCGGCAGCGCCAAACTGAATCCCGGCACGGTCAATGTCCTTGAAAGCCTGGTGGGCCTGATCGAGGCGTTCCCCAATGACATCATCATCGAAGGCCATACAGACACGATACCGGTTCGGGGCGGCGCATTTCACTCGAACTGGGAGCTTTCCATCGCCCGCGCGGTGGGCGTCGTGAATTTTTTCACTGCCAGCGGCATGTCCCCGAAACAGCTCATCGCTGCAGGCTATGGAGAGTTTCATCCTGCCTATCCGAACGATACGGAAACGAACCGGGCCAAAAACCGGCGCATTGAGATCACGCTCGTCCGCCAGCCAAGGAGCAAGCTGTGACGTCAGTCCTGAAAAAATTCATCCAATATAATGAAGAGCAGATGGAGGAGACCGAGCTCTGGATGCTGCCCTACAGCACCCTCATGCTTACCCTGGTCATCCTGTTCATCATGTTCTATGCTGTTTCTTTGCTCGGGACCGTGGAATATGAGAGTGCGCTCTCCGACATGGCGTCCACCAACCCGAACGACCCCCGGGTCAAGCAGATGAAGCAGGAGATCGCTCTGGCGCAAAATGTCCGTGAATTTATCAAAAAGAACAATCTCGCGGACAAGATCCAGCTCGTCATAACGCCGCTCTCCATCAAGATCAAGATGGAAAGCTTTGCCCTTTTTGACAGCGGCAGCGCCGATGTGAAGAAGGATATCCTGTTCTTTCTCGACTATCTCAACGGACAGTTGAAGCCCATGCGCAACATGGTCATCGCCGAAGGGCACACCGATAACGTCCCGATCCACAACCAGAAATTCGATTCCAACTGGGAGCTGTCATCGGCCCGCGCTTTCAGCGTCATCTATGTCTTTCTCAATAA
This sequence comes from Nitrospirota bacterium, assembly GCA_041495765.1. Taxonomy (GTDB): domain Bacteria; phylum Nitrospirota; class UBA9217; order UBA9217; family UBA9217; genus GWC2-56-14. Next base: position 7,160 of record JBGQDI010000062.1, on the reverse strand, counting down.
CGGCATCTCCCCTGAGCGGCTCATTGCCCATGGATTCGGGGAGTTCAGACCCGCATATTCGAACGATACGGAGACCGACCGGGCGAAGAACCGGCGCATTGAAATTACCGTGGTCAGAGGAGCGAAAGAGTGAAAAGACTACTTACTCTTGTCATCGGTGCCATGTTTTTGGTCGCAACCGGTGCCGAGGCCATAACGCCGAAACAGGTGGAACGGATCGACCAGCTGAAAAAGGAGGTCGTCCAGCTCTTCCGGGAGGGCAAGTTCGAGCAGGCAGCGCCGCTCCTGAACGAGGTCCTCGCCATCGACCCCTTTGACAAGACCGCTGCCCGTTACCGTGCCCTGGCCCGGCAGCAGGCGATGGAGCCTTTCTGCAAGGACGCCGCTGAAGCTTTCCAGAACGAGGACTATGCGAAGGCCATCGAGACGTGGGACAAGCTGCTCAAGATGAACCCCGAGGACCGGCGCTTTGCGAGCCTCATCGACACGACGAAGAACCTCATTACCGACAAGACCACGAACGACATGTACGCCCACGCTGAAAAGTTCATCCAGGACGGGGACTACAAATCGGCGATCAACGAGCTGGAAAAGATCCTGGCGGTCCGTCCCTACGACCGGAAAGCCAGCAGCTTGCTGAACAACGCAAAAAGCAATGTCGTCGATGTACGAACAAAAAAGCTCTACGACCAGGCAGACGCTTTCCTCAAGGAAAAACAATACGACCGCGCCATCGAAGCCTGGAAGAAGATCCTCGATATCGACGATTCCCAGGAAGCCGCGTCGCGGTATATCGCATCAGCGGTCCGCGAAAAGATGGGCACCCTCTATGTCGATGCAAAACAGGCCTATGAACGCGGCGACTACAACACCGCGCGCGATTATTACAACAGGATCCTTGCGGACAACCCCACGGACCTGGATGTGAAGACGATGATCGCACGTCTGGACGATGTTATTAAGGTTGCGCAAAGAATCGATGAAAAAAGCCCTGCAGGCGACATGATGCGGAAAGCGGTCGCGCTCTACATAACCGTTGATGGCAACCGCAAGGCGTCCATGGCCGGAGCGTGGTATGCGGCGCAGCTTCACCAGTCCTCGTTGACGACCGCGATCAAGGACTTTCTGGAGCGCAAGTACGCATCGAACCTGAGCACCATGGAAGGCCCCGTCGGCGACATGAACATCATCGACCAGTACCTGTTCGCCGCGCTTAATCATATCTACGACGGACGCTACGACCTTTCCATCCAGGAATGCACGGTCATCATCGAACTGACGCCCGAGAACATCCTTGCCTGGAAGCGACTGGGTTCAGCCTATTATGCCATCGGGAAGAAGGACAAGGCCCGTGAGACCTGGGAACGGGCGTTGAAAATTGCGCCTGACGACACGGAATTAAAGCAATTCATTCGCCAGATCAAGTAAGCGGCCCTTCGCCCTTGCCGGCGAATAGAGCGGAAACAATGATCATGGGATCAGTTTTGATGACAGGAACTAAAATACTACTACAGCATTATTGGGACAGGGCATGAAAATAAAACTTGCGCACTTTTTCACTGCTGCCTTCTGCACAGCAGCCATCCTTCTCTTCGCAGGAGCTGCAGCTGCCGCGGACCAGGACTGCAACAAATGCCATGAGGCCATGAGCAAGGGCCGGGTCCTGCACGCTGCCATGAAGAAAGGGTGCGGATCATGCCACGTCGCACCGCATGCGAGCAAGGATAAGGCCGAGCTTTCGCTCAAGTCGGAGCAGCCTGACCTTTGCTACGATTGCCACAGCAGGAGCCTTTTCCTGCGGCGCTACCAGCATAAGCCGGCGGTCACCGGCAAGTGCACCGCCTGCCACAATCCGCACTCGTCAAATAACGGCAAACTGCTGAACACCGCAATGCCCGACCTTTGCTACAAATGCCATGACAAGAAGTTCGCCACCAAACAAAATATCCATTTCCCGACCGCTGCAGCGCTCTGTATGTTCTGCCACGATGCGCACAGCTCGGACAATCATGAAAAGCTCCTCACCTTTACGATGCCCGAGCTCTGCTTTAAGTGCCATGATCGGGCGAGCATCGCAGACAAGACCGCCATGCTGCACCAGCCGGTCATTTCGGGCAAGTGCACGGCCTGCCACAACCCCCACTCCGAGAACACCAGCGACCTTCTGGTCGCCGAAACGCCGAACCTGTGCTATTCCTGCCATGACAAGAACGCTTTCCTTGACGGCATCACCCATGCGCCGGTGGAGCAGGGCAATTGTCTTTCCTGCCATACGTCGCACCAGTCGAAGGCCGAAAAGCTCCTGCAGGCAAAAGAGCCTGACCTCTGCTATAAATGCCATGATAAGAAGTCCTTTACCGGCGAGAAACACAGCCACAAGCCGGTGTCCGGCGGCCGCTGCACTACCTGCCACCGGCCTCACTCATCGAAGGTCAAATACCTTCTCACCAAATCGACGCCGGGCCTTTGTTTCGACTGTCACATGACGGAAGAGCTCGCTGGAAGGGAGAAGCACGGGCCCTTCAAGATCGGTATGTGCAATGGATGCCATAAACCGCATCAGAGCCCGAACCCCAAGCTCCTGACCGGAAAGACACCGGATCTCTGCTTTACCTGCCATAGCACCGAGGATTTTACCGGCAAGATAGTGCATAAGCCCCTGACCGAAGGCCGTTGCTATGACTGTCACGGGATCCATACGTCGCCGAACAAGGGGCTGCTCAAGCAGGGCGGCAATGAACTTTGCCAAAAATGCCACTCCAATATCTCACGGGACAATCATCCGAAAACGCCTTTGCCTGCCGGCGCTTCAGTACGCTCGTCCAAAGGAGGGCCCAAGTCGGGACATCCCATGGACCAGGTGGATGACCCAAAGCGGCCGGGAAGAACGATGTCCTGCGTAAGCTGCCATAACCCGCACAGCTCCAGTTGGAAGGGTCTGTTCCGGTACAAAGCGGAAAAACCAGCCGACCTCTGCCTGTATTGCCACCGGTAGACACGATACTGCACTAAATGACATGAAACCAGATATCAGGCCGGCTGTCATCAGCCTGATATCTTAGAACAGATACAATTCTTCACACATGAAGGAAGGAGACAAGCAATTATGAAGCACAGGATACTGGTCATGGTTTTACTTTTGTTGGTTATTGCCTCTGCGGTGTTTGCAGCCAACAGCAACTTCGGAACGAAAAAAAGGATGCCGAGGCCCGAAGAATATGGCAATGTGGTCATCAATAACTACTCGGAAAAGAACAACATCGCACCGGTCGTTTTTAAGCACTGGATCCACCGGACGAAATATACCTGTCGGGTATGTCATGTTGACCTCGGCTTTGCCATGGAGGCTGGCGGCAGCGATATCAAGGAAGCGGACAACCGGAACCACTTGTATTGCGGTTCCTGCCATAATGGCAAGGACGCTTTTGCAGCCACCACGAGGGAAAAACTGGTCGCCGAGGTGCAAAACTGCGATCGCTGCCACTCCCTCGACAAGGACGTGAAGGGCCAGAAGAACTTCAACGACTATCTGAAGGACTTCCCGCAGGCACGGTTCGGGAACCGGGTTGACTGGATGAAGGCCGAGGAAAAGGGCCTGATCAAGCTCAAGGACCAGGTCGAAGGGATCTCGATCAAACGACAGGCCATTCCGAACCCGAAGGATTTTGACATTAAGTCAACGATCCTCGGCATGCCGGACATCATCTTCTCGCACAAGATCCATGCTGACATAAACGGCTGCGAACTCTGCCATCCCGAGATCTTCGGTGCAAAACGGGGCGTAACGAAATATAACATGCAGGACATCTTCGCAGGAAAGTTCTGCGGCGCTTGTCACGCAAAGGTGGCGTTCCCGTTCTATGATTGCCAGCTCTGCCATCTCAAAGAGGTCTATTGATCAAGTGGTCGTTCTTTTGTACCGCGCGGTTTTGTCCTGGGTTCGTATGCGAAGCCTTGTTTTATTTATTATTCTGATGACCATAGCGCTCCCCGCCACGGCGGGGAGCGCCTATGACGCCGTTTTTGACCTGCCCACGCTCCCTGAGCCGGCACGCTACGGCAATATCCTGATCAGCAGATTGACCCACAGTAGCACTCATCCCCCGGTGTCATTCTCTCACTGGGTCCACCGGCAGCACTATACCTGCCGCGTCTGCCATTTCGAGCTGAACTTTGCCATGAAGACGAACACGACCGAGATCACCGAGGCGAAGATAAAGAAGGGCGAATACTGCGGGGCCTGCCATAACAACCAGATCGCCTTCGGCATCAGTGATGATACCTGCGCCTTCTGTCACACCGGCAACCTGGGTGCAACCGATGCCAGGTTCTCGGAGCTGAAGGACCTGCCAAAAGCCCGCTACGGCGACCAGATCAACTGGGTAAAGGCACTGAAAAAGAAACTGATCTCGCCGAAACAGAGCATCCTGAATGATGACTATGAGCCCATCCCCTTCGACAAGGTCCTCCGCCTCGAGCCGGAATGGAGCGGCATACAGACCCGGGCGCTTTTTCCTCACCAGCAGCATACGGCATGGCTGGATTGTGCCGACTGCCACCCGGACATCTTCAATATCCAGAAAAAAGGCACAAAACATTTTCGGATGGACTACATCAATAAAGGGAAATTCTGCGGCGTCTGCCACCTCACGGTTTCCTTCCCCATGCAGGACTGCAAACGATGCCATCCTGACCTCAAGTAATATAATCTTCCCGCCAGCGCGATCCGCCCGGAATAAACAACCAGGAACATCATCAGGGCGACCCACGGAACTTGTTGAGCTGTTCTTTCACTAGCTAAAAGAGCGGTTCAGGTCCTTACCGGATGTTATCCAGCGCTATGCCTTATTGTTTTTCCGACGTTGACGATCATGACGATCGCTTGCAATGCAATGGTCGCATGGCAGCCGCCTAAGGGAGGGTGTCAGAACTGCTGAAGGTGTCTTTTCTTTTTGGGAGGGACCCGGTTGCCGATGGTGATGGCAGGAGGTCACCAAAAGCCGGGTTGTGAAAAACAAAGGGTAAGCCGTAAACCGCTGCAGGTTTTTAACATACCTGATACGGGCAGTTTTCAGGTTTTGCTAGATCAGTCCGAAACGCTTCATACGACGCCTGAATGCATCGCGGGGCATTTTCAAGAGCTGGGCGGCTTTGGTCTGATTGCCATTCGCCATATCAAGGGATTTTCTTACCAGCGCATGTTCAACATCCTCGATGGACAGGCCCGAATCGGGAATGATGAAGCCTTCCAGGGAGATGGGTGCACCCAACGCCGTGCCTCGCACCGGCACATTTGCTTCGGAAACGCTGTCCAGGAGCTCCTGCGGCAGATGTTCCGGCTGGATCTCGCTTTCGACCTCCAGGATCATCGCGCGCTCTATCACATTCTTGAGCTCTCGCACGTTCCCCGGCCAGGTATAGGCGAGCAGTATCTCCTCAGCCTCCATCGTTATCCGGTGAATGTTCTTATGGCACTCCTGACTGAAATAGTTGATGAAGTGGTACGCGAGCTGTAAGATATCACGGCCCCGGTTCCTGAGCGGCGGCAAGGTAATGGGGACCACCTGCAGGCGGTAGAACAGGTCTTTCCTGAATTTTCCCTCGATCATCGCTTTCGAGAGTTCCTGGTTCGTGGCCGAGACAAGCCGAACATCGACCGTGATGTCCTTTATTCCTCCTACCCGTTTAAAGGTCTTCTCTTCGAGCATTCTGAGCAGTTTTGCCTGCATGCTCATGTCCATGTCGCCGATCTCGTCCAGGAATACCGTGCCCCCATCGGCAAGTTCGAACAGCCCCTTCTTGGTGGACTTTGCATCGGTAAAGGCACCCTTCTCGTGCCCCATCAGCTCCGTCTCGAGCAGGTTGACGGGCAAAGCAGCACAGTTGATCGCCATGAACGGCTTTTCAGCCCGCGCACTGCCGTAATGGATCGCTTTGGCAACGAGCTCTTTGCCGGTGCCGCTCTCGCCCTGGATCAGCACCGTCGTGGCATCGCTGCGGGCGATCTTCCTGATCAGGTTCTTGACCTTGACCATCTCATCGCATTCACCCATGATGGCATCGACCTGTGCACTCGATTCTTTTCGCAGCTGTTTTATCTGGGTCCGGAGAGAGCCGGCTTCGAGCGCTTTTTTCATCACAAAGGTGATCTCTTCGAGATTGAACGGTTTGCTGATATAGTCATAAGCACCGAGCTTCAGCGCCTTGACCGCGGTCTCCACCATACCGTATGCGGTGATCATAATGACCATCAGCCCGCGTTCCTGCACCTTGATCTTTTCGAGCAGTTCGAGGCCGGTCATTTCGGGAAGCCGATTGTCGAGGAGGATCAGGTCCGGTGCGTCTTCAGCGAGCAGCTCTAAACCTTTTTCCGCAGATTCCGCTGTGGCAACGTCATACCCTTCCTTGACCAGATGCTGCTCCAGCGTCCAGCGGATCAATTTTTCATCATCAATTACCAGTATCTTCTGTGGCATCTGTCGGGTTCCTCGCTCTTACACCGTTTGCTCTGGCTTCCCCTGCTTCGGGTGCGGAAGCGTGATCGTAAAGGTCGCCCCTTTGCCGGGAGAGCTCATAACACTGATCTCGCCGTTATGCTGCTCAATGATCCGCTGGGTGATGGACAACCCCAGCCCCGTCCCCTGTTGACGAGTGGTAAAAAAGGGATTGAAGATCGCGCTGAGATTTTCCGTGGAAATTCCCTTACCGCTGTCGGCAAGCGTTATCGATACCGATCCGGGAGCTTCTGCGGACGGGTTTACCGATCGGGTCTCGATCGTGAATTTGCCGCCGCTCGGCATGGACTGGATAGCGTTCAATGCAATGTTGATCAATGCCTGTTGTATCAGGTCAGGGTCAAGCGTCAGCCAGGGAAGCCCTGCCGCCAATTTACGCTCGGTCATAATGCCCTGCTTGGCGAACTGCGGAGCCAGGAAGTCGAGCAATTTCCCGATCATTTCGTTGATATCGACAGGCGACATCTTTGGCTCCGGCGGACGGGCGAAGGAAAGCAGGTTCCGAACAGCCTTGTCCATCCGTTCCACCTGGGACAAGACCTCCTCCAGCACTGCCCGCTTCGGCTCACCAGCCGGCATTTCCTTTTTCAATACCTGGATGACCCCCGCAATGCCTGCCAGCGGGTTCTTGATCTCGTGGGCGAT
>JBGQDI010000061.1:0-12259 GCA_041495765.1 Nitrospirota bacterium | reverse complement strand
CCGCTTGGCCTTGCCTTCGCTCCGCTGGACCGCATTCGGCGGCACAAGCGTGATGTCCGTGGTCACGCCGATGATGTCCTTGATGTTCTTTTGGATCTCGGACTTGATCTTGATCAGCGCTTCCTCTTCCTGGGCGAATGATTTGAGGTCCGTGGTCAGCACCTTGGCCGCCATCTGGTCCATCACCTCGGGGGTCACCTCGACGCGCACGTTCATCTCGTCCATCCTGCCCTTGCGGTTTACTTCAATGATATAGTGAGGGGCGACGTCCTTGGTGCGGAGAAGCACGGACTCGACCTGGGTAGGAAATACGTTCACGCCGCGAATGATCAGCATGTCGTCGGCGCGGCCGCGCACGCGGCGCATGCGCACGGTGGTGCGCCCGCATTTGCATTTCTCGGGATTCAGGTTCGTGATATCGCCGGTGCGGTAGCGGATCAACGGCATGGCCTCGCGGGACATGCTCGTGATCACGAGCTCGCCTTCCTGGCCGTAGGGCCGCTGCTCCCCGGTAGCAGGATTGATTATCTCGGGATAGAAGTGATCTTCGTTCAGATGAAGCCCGCTCTGGGCCTCGACGCATTCCGACGACACGCCGGGGCCGATGATCTCGGAGAGGCCGTAGATGTCGATGGCCTTGATCCTGAGCCGCTCCTCGATCTCGCGCCGCATCTCCTCGGTCCAGGGCTCGGCGCCGAAGAGGCCGACACGCAGCTTGATCGTATCCAGGCTGATCTTCATCTCGCACATGACGTCGTAAATATAAAGGGCAAAGGACGGCGTGCAGGTGAGCACGGTGCTGCCGAAGTCCTGCAGGAGCAGGATCTGCTTCTGCGTGTTGCCGCCCGAGATCGGGATGACCGCAGCGCCCACGCGCTCGGCGCCATAGTGGGCCCCCAGGCCGCCGGTGAACAGGCCGTAGCCGTAGGCGTTCTGGACCACGTCCTTCTTCGTCGTTCCGGCGCAGGTAAAGGTGCGCGCCATGACCTCGGCCCAGAGGTTGATGTCGTTCCGGTTATAGGCAACGACCGTGGGCTTTCCCGTGGTGCCCGACGAAGCGTGGATGCGGACGATGTCTTCCAGCGGTTCGGCAAAGAGACCGTAAGGATAGTTGTCGCGGAGGTCCGATTTTCTGGTAAAGGGAAGTTTCGTGATGTCCTGGACGTTCTTGATGTCGGAAGGCTTGACACCCATGGCGTCGAATTTTTTCTGATAAAAAGGGACGCGGCTGTAGACCCGTTCGCAGACCTTCTGCAAACGCTCGCTCTGAAGCTTCGTCATTTCCGGTCGCGATAGGGTTTCTTCGGCATTCCAGGGCATGGCAGGCTCCTCGATGAAGGATTGGGTTTTTATGTCGAAATACAGGCGATTTCAGTGAAACGGTGCTCATTATAAACTAGAACACATTGTTTTGTAAACAGGAATTCCTGTGCCTTTTACGGTGATTTTGCTATAATGGCTGCGGTTTGGAGCAACTTTTATATCCTCGCCCCATAGGGGAGAGGGTTGGGTGAGGGGGGCTTTAGCCAGGGAATTAGATTCTTCGCCAAATGATAGGGCAGGTTTTAAACCTGCCCCTACGAAGAATGTGATTCCAAAATAAAGTCCTATATAAGGAAAGGACAACGCATGACAGACGTAAAAAGGTTCGTGGAAAACGACCGGTTCGCGAAACATCTCGGCGTGGACATGCAGGAATATGGCAACGGCAAAGCAAAGGCGAGCATGGTGATCCGGGACCATCACTTGAACAGCGCCGGCACGGTCCACGGCGGCGCCATCTTCGCGCTGGCCGACGCCGTGTTCTCGGCTGCATCCAACTCTCACGGCACTCTTGCCATGGCCATCAACGTCAGCATCTCCTACTTCAAAGCGGTGAGCAGCGGCACCCTGACCGCAACTGCAGAAGAAGTTTCGCTCAACCCGAAGCTCGCAACCTACCTTATTCCCGTGTTCGATGACAAAGGAAATAAGATCGCCCTGTTCCTGGGAACGGTGTATAGAAAGAAGGAAGGCGTGGGGCAGTTTGCGAAGTAAAAAGTTTTCCAAGTAGCGACTATCGTTTTCATAAAACCACATTCGAGGCAATATTATGAAAACTCTAAAAATGAAGACACATTTACAACTTCTCCGCGCTGCACAATATGGAGACTTGCCCGAAGTGCTTGCTGCCTTGAGGCGGGGTGCTAACGTAAACTCGGAAGAGCGTGGCTTCACTACTCTGCATTGGGCAGCACAACAAGGTCATCTGTCGGTTGTCCGGGCATTACTTGATCATGGTGCTAAAGTCGACGCGAGAGAGGAGCCGACAGGTGTGACGCCGCTCCATCAAGCTATCGGTGAAAAGCATAGTCGGGTAGCCGCGCTGTTATTAAAATATGGAGCCGATGTTAATGCTGGCATAGATGACCAGAGTACACCACTACACACGTGCTGCGCCTACGGATACGTACGAGGGGCTAAACTTTTGCTCAAGCACGGCGCTGACACTCGAATAAAAGACTCTAGTGGCAGAACACCGATTTACTATGCCGGTGTATATGGCCATCGTGAAGTAGCCGATCTGATCAAGCAAGCACGGAAGAAAGCGCTCTGATGTCTAACAATCCAAAACCTCTGCCTGTCAAAGATAAGACAAATTCAGACCTTCTCCCCGCCGGCGACTTTTCTTCCTGGCTTTCTCTTACACGGAGTGCGCTCACCAACCAAGCAGTCACTGATGTCGATTGCACCGGATGCGACGCCTGTTGCAGTTCCTCCTACTTCATCCATATTCGACCCGAAGAAAAACGAACCCTTGACCGGATCCCTCAAGAACGCCTCTTCCCAGCTCCCGGCATGCCCGCAGGCCACGTAGTTTTGGGTTATGATAAAAGAGGCCGCTGCCCCATGCTGAAGAACAGCAAGTGCTCGATCTACGACTACCGCCCCATGACCTGCTGTAGCTATGACTGCCGTGTATTCACTGCATCCGGGATCGCTGCCGGCGAAACGGACAAGGCCAGGATCACGCAGCGGGCAAAACAGTGGAAGTTCAATTATCCGACTGAACTAGACCGCGAAGAGCATGAAGCAGTGCGGTCCGCAGCAAAGTTCATCCAGGAGCATGCCGCATGCTTTCCCGGCGGAGCAGTCCCTACGAGTCCAAGCCAACTGGCGATCCTTGCGATCAAAGTGTATGACCTATTTCTCACGAAAGATGCGGGGTCCCATGCCGAAACCGCCAAGGCGATCGTACAAGCTGTCAGGACGTTCGATGTGCAGATGGTCGTGAAAGGCTGAAGAATGCTGGAACGCTCGACCTTTACCCTGCCGGCGGCGACAGGGGACCATGCAGAGTGGCATCGCGGCCGCAGCACCTATTGCCTCTGGCATATCGGGCTCGACGAGGCAGCGGTACGGGACCGGGTAGCTGCAGCCCAAGAGCACCTGGCTCCCTATCTTCTGAGACCTTACCTTCGCCAGCCTCATATCACGCTTTTCGTCTGCGGCTTCCCGAACAACGGCAGCCGATACGACGACGATTACAGCAATGAGCAGTTCGACCTTCACGCTGCTGCACTCCGCCATGCCGAAATACCTCCCTTTTCCATCGAACTCGGCCGGCTGAACAGCTTCGCCTCCGCCCCTTATCTGGAGGTCCGCGATCCGGACAAGGGCATCGAGCGCGTGCGCACGACCCTCGCTGGACCGATGGCAGAGGTCGGCAGGACCGCCTATACTCCCCACCTGACCGTCGGTCTCTACGGCGGGGCCTTCCCTTCGGCTGTTGTCATGGAGCGGATCTCCTCCTTCCTGGAGGCACCGCTCGTTGTCTCCGTGGACCGGATCACCTTTGCGAGCTATGAGGCCCGGGCCCTGGCCGGAACGCTGACCAGTTGCTTTGAACTTGCCTTGCGGCGCTGACGGCGACAGACCTCCCAAAGCTGCTTTTTCCCCTGGTCGGTCTTTATAACTTATTAATGCATTCCCCTCTTGTTTTAGCAGCAATTTAACACCGAATATGATTATATTTATCCATGAAAGAGGGAGGACCTATGGATATCCTGTTTATCGGCATCACGATCGTGCTCTTTGTTGCAAGCTGGTTTTTCGTGAAACTTGTTGAACACGTTTAGAGGGAGAGAAAAATGGAACTGTTCTACTGGATCGGCGGCATTCTCGCCGCGGGTTTGCTGGTCTATCTCGTGGTAGCACTTCTTAAACCGGAGGCCTTCTCATGACGGGCAATGCGATGCTGCAGATAGTTTTGTACTTCGGCGTTCTGCTGCTTCTTGCAAAACCGCTTGGCGTCTACATGGCGCGGGTCTATGAAGGTCGGCCTTTTGGCCTGGACCGCCTGCTCGGGCCTGGGGAGCGACTTTTCTACCGTATCTGTGGCATAGAGCCTGACGAGGAAATGAGCTGGAAGAAGTATGCTGGAGCGGTGCTCCTCTTCAGTGCAGTAGGATTGTTCTTCCTGTACCTGCTGCAACGGCTTCAGGGAATGCTGCCGCTCGATCCGCAGAAGTTCGCCGCCGTACCGCCGGACCTTGCGTTCAATACTGCCGTGAGCTTCATCACCAATACGAACTGGCAGTCTTACGGCGGCGAAACAACGATGAGCTATCTAACGCAGATGGTCGGGCTCGGGGTCCAGAATTTCCTGTCCGCGGCGGCAGGCATGGCCGTGCTGGTCGCCTTGATTCGCGGATTCAAGAGGCATTCGGCTGACACCATCGGGAACTTCTGGTTCGACCTTACCCGCTCCACGCTCTATATCCTGTTGCCGCTTGCACTGGTCTATTCGCTGCTGCTCGTATCCCAGGGGGTCGTGCAAACCTTCAGCGAATATAAGACCGTCCAGCTTACCCAGACCATCACCTACGATAATCCGAAGCTCGATGCCCAGGGCAACCCGGTCAAGGATGAAAAAGGCAATCCCCTGACCGAGAAAGCGGAGATGAAGGAGCAGGTCATCCCTTTAGGCCCTGCTGCTTCGCAGATCGCGATCAAGCAGCTCGGCACGAACGGCGGCGGGTTCTTCAACGTCAACTCGGCCCATCCATTCGAGAACCCGACGGCGTTCACTAATTTTCTTGAGATGCTTGCGATCCTCCTGATACCCGCGGGGCTCTGCATCACCTTCGGAAAGATGGTCGGAGACTCACGCCAGGGTTGGGCGCTGCTGTCCGCCATGGTCCTGGTCCTCCTAACCGTTACGGTCTTGTGTACCTGGAGCGAACAGGGCGGCAACCCGCACTTTACCTCCATGGGCATCGATCAGGCCGCCGGCGATCTGCAGCCTGGCGGCAATATGGAAGGAAAAGAGGCGCGTTTCGGGATCGTGAACTCGACGATCTGGGCAACAGCAACAACAGCGGCCTCCAACGGCTCGGTCAATTCCATGCACGAGTCCTTTACGCCCATGGGCGGCCTCTACCCGCTGGCGCTGATCCAGCTGGGAGAGGTCATCTTCGGCGGTGTCGGCTCCGGGCTCTACGGCATGCTGATCATGGCCATCATTACGGTCTTTATCGCCGGACTCATGGTGGGCCGCACGCCGGAGTATCTCGGCAAGAAGATCGAAATGTTCGAAATAAAGATGGCCATCCTCGTGGTACTGATCGTCAACGCGCTGGTCAAGATCGGAACGGCTCTCGGAGTTTCGACCAAGGCGGGTATCGCAGGAGTCGCGAACCCCGGTCCCCATGGATTTTCCGAGATCCTCTATGCCTTTTCATCAGCCGCGAACAACAACGGAAGCGCCTTTGCCGGCCTCTCCGCCAACACGGTCTTTTATAACACGGCACTCGGCATCGCGATGTTCATCGGCCGCTTCTGGGTGATCATCCCGGTGCTTGCCATTGCCGGCTCTCTGGCACGGAAGAAACAGGTACCGTCCAGTTTGGGAACGTTGCCGACCCATACGCCTTTGTTCGTAGGCCTTTTGATCGGCGTCATTTTGATCGTCGGCGCGTTGTCGTTCATGCCGGCCTGGGCATTGGGGCCGATCGCAGAGCAGTTGATGGCAGGAAGGTAAACAATATTCAGCCACGAAGGCACTAAGACTCGAAGAAGGCTGCATGAAAAGTTTCGGGTAGTAAACTTAAACCTTTGTGCCTTCGAGTCTTCGTGGCAAGCTAGGTTTTATTTAGGAGAAATGACCATGAGCAGCAAATCAAAAAAACGCTCGCTCTTTGAGCCCGCGATCGTAAAGAAAGCGGCCTGGGACTCGATCAGAAAATTGAGCCCCGTACACCAGATCAAGAACCCGGTCATGTTCGTCGTGGAGGTCGGCAGCATCCTGACGACGCTTTTGTTTTTCCACGCGGTCCTGACGGGAAAAGGTGAGGCGTCGCCTTCCTTTATTTTGCAAATATCCGTCTGGCTCTGGATAACAGTGCTCTTTGCCAATTTTGCGGAATCCATGGCAGAGGGCCGCGGTAAGGCCCAGGCCGAATCGCTCCGCCAGACACGGCGCGAGGTCTCGGCCAAGCGGCTTGCGAAACCGGCGCCTGATGCGGAAGTAACGATGACCGCCTCGTCTCAGCTCAAAAAGGGCGATGTCGTGCTGGTGGAGGCTGGCGACGTCATTCCCATGGACGGCGAGATCATCGAAGGTGTAGCCTCTGTCAACGAGAGCGCCGTGACCGGTGAAAGTGCGCCCGTGATCCGTGAAAGCGGCGGGGACCGGAGCGCGGTCACGGGCGGGACCACCGTTCTCTCTGACTGGCTCGTCGTGCGGATCACCACGAGCCCGGGGGAGACCTTCCTCGACCGTATGATCAGCATGGTGGAAGGTGCAAAGCGGCAGAAGACGCCGAACGAGATCGCGCTCGATATCCTGCTGGCTGGCATGACGATCATCTTTTTGCTGGTGACCGTGACGCTCCTTCCCTATTCCCTGTTCAGCGTCAAAGCAGCCGGCCAGGGCACACCGGTCACGATAACGGTGCTCGTGGCGCTCCTGGTCTGCCTCATCCCGACGACCATCGGTGGCCTGCTCTCGGCCATCGGCATCGCGGGCATGGACCGCATGATCCAGGCAAATGTGATCGCCATGTCGGGACGCGCCGTTGAAGCGGCCGGTGACGTTGATGTGCTCCTTTTGGATAAGACCGGGACGATCACGCTCGGCAACCGCCAGGCCACGGAGCTCATTCCTGCACCGGGCGTGCACGTGGGCTCCCTTGCCGATGCGGCACAGCTCGCTTCGCTGGCCGACGAAACGCCGGAAGGTCGCAGCATCGTTGTGCTGGCCAAGGAAAGATACGGTCTCCGCGCCAGGGACATGCAAAGCATCAAGGCGGAGTTCGTTACCTTTACCGCCCAAACGCGGATGAGCGGGGTGAACCTCGAGAACCGCCAGATCCGGAAGGGCGCGGCCGACGCTGTCGAAAGATACGTCCACGCCAAAGGCGGGACATTCCCTCCGGCAGTGCGGTCGATCGTGGGGGACGTTGCCAAACAAGGCGCCACGCCGCTCGTGGTCGCCGAAGGGAACAAAGTGCTCGGCGTCATCCGGTTGAACGACATTGTAAAAGGCGGGATCAAGGAGCGGTTCGCTGAAATGCGGAAGATGGGCATCAAAACGATCATGATCACCGGTGACAATCCGCTGACCGCGGCAGCGGTCGCTGCGGAAGCCGGGGTCGATGATTTCCTGGCTGAGGCTACACCGGAGGCGAAATTGAAGCTGATCCGTGACTACCAGAAAGGCGGCAGGCTCGTTGCTATGACCGGGGACGGCACGAACGACGCGCCTGCGCTGGCACAGGCCGATGTGGCCGTGGCCATGCACACCGGCACCCAGGCGGCAAAGGAGGCGGGCAACCTGGTGGATCTCGACTCGAACCCCACCAAGTTGATCCAGATCGTCGAGATCGGGAAACAGCTCTTGATGACGCGCGGCACGCTCACGACCTTCAGCATCGCGAACGACGTGGCGAAATATTTTGCCATTCTGCCTGCGGCGTTTCTGTCCATCTACCCGGCGCTGGGTGCGCTCAATATCATGGGACTTGCAACACCACAGAGCGCCGTACTGTCGGCAGTGATCTTTAATGCCCTGATCATCATTTTTCTGGTCCCCCTGGCTCTTCGCGGCGTGAAGTACCGACCGCTCGGCGCTTCGGTGGTCCTGCGGAACAACGCCTTGATCTACGGCGTAGGAGGCCTGATCGTCCCGTTCATCGGGATCAAGCTGATCGATATGCTGATAACGGCGATGCATGTTGTGTGAAATAATCGTGCCCCCTCACCTCGATCCTCTCCCCGATGAGGAGAGGAAGGAAGAGTATATCCCCTCGCCCCTCAGGGGAGAGGGCCAGGATGAGGGGTGGTAACGTACTGAAAGGAGAAGCAATGTTCACCATGATCCGAAACTCGCTCATGTCCCTTTTGCTGTTCACTTTGCTCACGGGGCTCCTCTACCCCCTGGCCGTTACCGGAATGGCTCAAATGCTCTTTCCACGGCAGGCAAACGGCAGCATCATAGTGAAAGATGGCAAGCCCGTCGGTTCAGCGCTGATCGGCCAACAGTTCGAAGACCCGAAGTACTTCTGGGGACGGCTTTCAGCAACGAGCCCCTATCCTTATAATGGCGGTTCTTCGTCAGGATCGAATCTCAGCCAGGGCAATCCGGCCCTCATGACGGCCGTGCAGGGGCGTATCGATGCCTTGCATGCCGTCGATCCGGCCAATAAAGAAAAGATGCCGGTGGACCTGGTCACGGCTTCGGGCAGTGGTCTCGACCCGCACATCAGCCTGGCTGCAGCGGAGTATCAGGCCGATCGCGTGGCAAAGACACGGGGTATGGACAACGCCCGTATCCGCACCTTGATCGCATCACATACCCGGGGACGCTGGCTCGGCCTGATCGGAGAACCGGTGGTCAATGTTCTCGAGCTGAATCTGGCACTCGATGGAAAACAGTAACCGTGGAGGAAATATGAAAAACGTCGCAAAGAGTTGTGTTATCATGATTCTCCTGGCAGTCATAGGTCACCCACTGCTTTCTGAAGCGGTCTCTTTTTCCCCTGTCCCGGCTGAGCGCGAAGAAAAGGAAGCCAAAGGGATCATTGAGAAGGGCGACCTGGTCTGCCTGTTCCAGAGCGGCACCGCCGATGTGAAAAAAGCTGTCACCATCGGTGATGTGATCACCGTGTACCGGGAAGGTCCCCAGCACGAGCTCAGGGAGGTCGGGAAGATCAAGGTACTCTCTTATGCAGGTGCGGATTACCTGAAAGGTACGGTTGTTGAAGGCGAGATCAAGGCTGGTGACATCGCGAAGAAAGGCGAGGTTGCAAGCCTCGTCATATCACCGAAAGACAAATGCAAATAATGCGTTGAGCAACACACACTTTATACCAGGAGGATTGAAAGAATGAGGTCATCCTGCGCGGGACCCGCAAGGGTCCCTTTTTTTGCCGGTTTCAGCCTTTATGAAATCTTTATACTTTCGTCCCCCTTTTTAGCAGTATTTTGATGTGCCGAAGATTAGAATGAAAACTTTGTACTGATGATGAAATATGCTGTGAAATATTATATAGTAGAAGCATTGAAGCTTTTTTCCGGAGTCAAACGGTAATGGAAGAACGAAGACCTGATCCCGACCAGCTTCTCCAGCGGGCCCGCAAGGAAGAGGAGCGAAAACGCGAGGGGCAGCTGAAGATATTCTTTGGCGCCGCCCCCGGCGTCGGGAAGACCTATGCCATGCTCGAAGCGGCGCGCCAGAAGAAACGCGAGGGCATAGAGATCATGGTCGGACTGGTCGAGACCCACGGCCGGGCAGAGACCGAGGCACTGCTCGAAGGTTTGGAGATCCTCCCCCGCCGCAACGTTGAATATCGCGGCACGGTCCTGAAAGAGTTCGATCTTGACGCTGCGCTCCGGCGCAACCCCCCTATCGTCCTGGTCGACGAGCTCGCCCACACCAATGCCCCCGGCTCCCGTCATAAGAAGCGCTGGCAGGACATCTACGAACTGCTCGGCGCCGGCATTTCCGTGTATACGACGGTGAATGTGCAGCACCTGGAAAGCCTGAACGACGTAGTCGCCCAGATCACCCAGATCAGCGTGCGCGAGACGGTCCCCGATTTTCTGCTCGACCGCGCCGACGAGATCGAACTGATCGACCTGCCCCCCGATGACCTGCTCCAGCGCATGAAGGAAGGCAAAGTCTACCTGCCGGAGCAGGCGGCCGCGGCGATCGAGAATTTCTTTCGCAAGGGCAACTTGATCGCGCTGCGGGAACTCGCGCTCCGACGCACCGCCGACCGCGTTGACGAGCAGATGCAGCTGTACCGGCAGGACAAGGGGATCAACGATATCTGGCCCGCCGGGGAACGTATTCTGGTCTGCGTGGGCCACAATCCCCGCTCGATCCGCCTGATCCATGCCGCGCGGAGGTTGGCCGCCGGCCTGCGGGCCGAGTGGATCGCCGTGCACGTGGAAGCGCCGTCACGGGTCCGGTCCTCCGAACAGGATATCAAGCAACTTGCCGACCACATGCGGCTCGCGGAAAGCCTCGGGGCGGAAACCGCGGTATTGAGCGGCCAGCGGATGAGCGAAGAAGTCATCACGTACGCACGCAGCAGGAATGTAAGCAGGATCATTATCGGCAAACCGACCCATGCCCGCTGGAAGGACAAGTTGTTCGGTTCACCGCTGGACGAAATCGTGCGCGGCAGCGGCGATATCGATGTATATGTCATCTCCGGCGATGTTGCCGATCCCCATACCCATCCTACGGTACGCACGCGTCCACGTTCCTGGCGCAAGCGTGAGTTCGCCTGGAGCCTCCTGACCGTGGCCTGCTGCACCGGCATTGCCCGGGTCATGTCCCCTTATTTCGAACGTCTCGATGTGGCCATGATCTATCTGCTCGGTGTCGTGCTCATCTCAAGCTGGACCAGTAAGTGGCCGGCCCTGTTCACTACGATCATGAGCGTGGCGGCCTTTGATTTCTTCTTTGTGCCTCCTTTGTATACGTTCGCGATCAGCGACGTGCGCTACTTCATCACCTTCATCGTCATGTTCCTGGTATCCTACGTCATCAGCAGGCTCACGCTCCGGGTGCGGCAGCAGGCGGAAGCGGCGCGGCTGCGCGAACGCAGAACTGCTGCCCTGTACAGCATGAGCCGCGAGCTTGTCCGCGAGCGCGGCGCCCAACGGCTGAGCGAGATCGCGATACGTCATATGAGCGAGATCTTCGACAGCATGGTCGCGATCCTTGTCCAGGACGAACAGGGCCGTCTCATACAGGCAGTGACCGGCGATGCCGCCTTTACGCCCGACCAGCAGGAGCTGAGCGTTGCCCAGTGGGTTTTTGAACACCGGCAGGCGGCGGGCCTGGGCACGGACACGCTGCCGGGGGCAAAAGCATTATATCTCCCGCTCGTTGCGTCATCGGGGGCAGTCGGCGTCGCCGGGATCCTGCCGAAGAACGCAGCCGATGGTTTCGAACCTGAGCAGTTCCACTACCTTGAAGCCTTCGCGAACCAGACCGCTATTGCGATCGAGCGCTCCTTTCTGGGCGAGGCAGCGCAGCGCGCGTTGCTTAAAGCCGAGACGGAAAGTCTCCGGAACACGCTGCTCAGCGCTATCTCGCATGACCTGCGTACGCCACTCGCCGCGATCACCGGCGCTGCGAGCACGCTGCTGCAGAAAGATGTCCTGATCGATCAGGTCAGCCGCCTTGACCTGATCCAGACCATTCATGAGGAGGCGGAACACCTGAACAGGATCATCAAGAATGTGCTCGACATGACCCGGCTCGAATCGGGCGCGATCCAGGTGAACAAGGAGTGGCAGTCCCTTGAGGAGATCGTCGGGGCCGCCGTAACACGCCTTGGCGACCGTTTGAACGATCATCCATTGTCGGTCAAGCTTCAGGGGAATCTGCCGCTCATCCCCTTTGACAGTCTGCTGATCGAGCAGGTGTTGATGAACCTGTTCGATAATGCCATCAAATATACCCCCCTGGGGAGCCCGCTCGAACTCAGCGCAACAGAATCTTTTTACACCGTGACGGTTTCGCTCGCTGACCACGGGCCGGGCATTGCTCCGGGCGAAGAAGAGCATATCTTCGATAAGTTTGTACGAGGCCGCGCAACGGCAGGCGGCGTTGGACTGGGCCTCGCGATCTGCCGCACCATTATCGAAGCCCATGGTGGTAAAATATGGGCAGAGAACCGCGACGGCGGCGGGGGGGCCGTATTCCGCTTCACGCTTTCCAGCGCAGGCCTTCCGCCGGCACCGAATCAGGATGAAGATG
>JBGQDI010000060.1:0-12378 GCA_041495765.1 Nitrospirota bacterium | reverse complement strand
GCGTCAGGTTGCAGTAAAACAGGCACGGCCGGCCGATCCGCTGTCATACCGAAGAACGGTCTTTAGCGGATGGGAGATCCTTATCGGCAGGAGCGCAGCAGGGAACGACTACCTGACGACAAAACTTGCCCGGCCCGGAGATATCTGGCTCCACGCAGAGGGAATGCCGGGTTCCCATGTCCTGGTACGAAATCCGGGAGGAACTCCGATGCCCGCGGAGGTACTGACGAAGGCCGCGTCCTATGCAGCTTTCTACAGCAAAGGACGCGGATCGGGCAAGGTCCCGGTCACCTATACCGCTGCCCGCAATGTGAGCAAGCCGAAAGGTGCAAAACCGGGAATGGTCGTTCTTTCCGAACGGCAGAGTATCATGGCACACCCTGAGGAATTGCGGGAAGAGGGCAGGATATCATAAAAAAATGCTTTGTTTCTTGACAAAATCGGCTGTCCGTTTATAATCAGGAATATACCAAGCCTGATGCGGCGCTTTACTTCTAATATCGGCAACAACGGAACTAACTAGTGTCTATGAATAATATCGAACTTTTGCATCATACCATGCTGTTCAAGGGGTGCAGCGAGGAAGAACTTGAACTTGCACTGGGTCTCTTTCAGGAACGTCAGATAAAATCGAACACGACGATCTTTACGGAGAACATGCCTGCAGAGGCACTCTACATCATCAAGAGCGGAAACGTCAGGATCTCCGTCATTGCGGGAGATGGACATGAGCGGGGGCTGCTGCTGCTCTCGGCGGGAGAGTTCTTCGGTGAGCTTGCGCTGATCCAGGGTGAAGGACGATTGGCAACGGCAAAATCCGAAGGACAGACGGAACTTCTCATGCTTACGCGAAAGGATTTTCAGGCCCTGCTCGACCTGGATCCGCGAACCGGCTCCCGCCTTTTGATGGCGATCACCAGGCTGCTCGCCATGCGTATCCGGGCCTATGGCGACCGGTTCAGGAATCTGCTGACCGCATGATCCTTGCCGGGATCGATATCGGAACAAACAGTCTCCGTCTTCTCATTGCCGAATCCGGTACGGATGACTTTCGCGAGCTTTATTCCGCGCGTAGGACCACCCGCCTCGGCAAAGACCTCGACCGCACCGGCAAGCTCTCCCCGGATTCCATGGAGCTGTCCTTTTCCGCCCTCAGCGAATTCAATGCACATATCCGTCGTCTCCCGGTCTGCCGGACATCGGCCGTGGCCACGAGTGCGCTCAGGAACGCTTCGAACGCACAGGACTTCATCACCGAAGTGCACCGGCGAACGGGGCTCGTCGTCAGTGTCATCAGCGGCGAGGAGGAGGCGCAGCTCACGCTTCTGGGAGTGAGGAGCGCCCTGCTAGGACAGGAGAAGGGGGCCTGCGATCTCCTGTCGTCGGCTCTGGTCATTGATATCGGCGGGGGGAGCACCGAGTTCATCGCGACGAACGAATGCAGCGGTCCCCTGGTGCAGAGCCTGCCGCTCGGCGCAGTATATCTGGCGGAACGATACCTCGGATCCGATCCGCCTGCACATGAGGAGATTGCGGCGCTTCGGCAGGTAATCGGGAAAGAACTGGACCGCGCGGAGAGTTGTGGTCCCGCCTTGCCGCAGTGCGCGGGGAAACGTCCCGGAAGGCTCGTCGGCACGGCAGGTACGATAACGACCTTGGCCGCCATGGACCAGAAGATGGACCGCTACGAGCCTGACCGGATCAATGGTTCGGTCATTACCCGAGGCGCCATAGACCGGATCGTGGCGACACTGGTCCGTTCGACCGCAGATGAACGGCGGCTCCTGTCCGGCCTGGAGCCGGGGCGCGAAGACATCATCCTGCCCGGGGCGATCATAGCGCAGGAGATCATGGAACGCTATGCATACGGGGAAATGCTGGTCAGCGACTGGGGCCTGCGCGAAGGCATCGTGGCGGACCTTCTGCTCAAAGAATCAGGTCATCGGCGTTAAAGGAAGAAGAACGATATGCAGGAAGCACGCATTCTGATCATGGATGACGAGGAACAGGAGCGGAGCAGGATCGAAACGTTCCTCACGCAGCGGAAATACGATGTTCTGGGCGTGGGCAGCGTCGCCGAGGCAATGGATGCTATCCGGCGGGACCGTTTCGACCTGTTCCTGACCGATTGTAACATCCCCGGCGTTGATGCGCTCCGGACGTCGGGTGAAGCGCACAAACTGAATCCTGACATGGCTGTCATCATCATGACCTCCTTCGGCACGATCGAGACCGCAGTGAAGGCGATCAAGGCCGGGGCCTACGACTACCTTCCCAAACCAATCGACCTGGAGCAGCTGACCCTGCTGATCGAGCGCATCTCGGAGCGACAGAACCTGATCCGCGAGAACACCGAGCTGAAGGAACAGCTGCGCGAGCGGTACAAGTTCGACGAGATCGTCAGCACGAGCCACGCCATGGAAGAGGCACTGAACCTCGCCGGACGAGTAGCGGCAAGCAATGCCACGGTGCTCTTGCGGGGGGAAAGCGGTACCGGCAAGGAGCTGGTCGCCCGGGCGATCCACTATCATAGTCCGAGGGCGAACCACCCGCTGATCAAGGTCAATTGCGCCGCACTCCCCGAGGCATTGCTGGAAAGCGAACTGTTCGGACACGAGAAAGGTTCGTTTACCGGAGCAACTTCGAAGCGGATCGGACGATTCGAAGCGGCCGATCGGGGGACCATCTTTCTGGATGAAATAGGCGAACTGACCCCGGGAATGCAGGTTAAACTGCTGCGCGTGCTGCAAGAACGGGAGTTCGAACGCATTGGCGGCAACCAGACGATCAAGGTCGATGTAAGGGTGGTCACGGCAACGAACCGCGACATCGAAAAGGATATCCGCGAGGGAAAGTTCCGGGAGGACCTTTACTACCGGTTGAACGTCGTCTCCGTGGTCATTCCGCCGTTGCGCGAACGCAAAGAAGACATCCCGGCATTGATAGAACATTTTATTAAGAAATACGCCCATGAGAACAAGAAGGTGATCTCGGGCCTGGCAGCGGAAGCCCGGGACCGCTTGATGCGGTACTCCTATCCAGGGAATGTCAGAGAACTGGAGAATTTCATCGAGCGCGCTGTGGTCCTTGCGAAACGGGGGACGATCACCGCTGCCGATCTGCCGTTGCATCTGCTGGGCACCGAGAACGAGGACAGTGCCCCTTCTGTTCCTTTAAAAGGAAGGCTCAATGAGACCCTCGATACCGTGGAGCGCGGCCTCATCCTTGATGCGCTGAAGGATGCAGGCGGCATCCAGACCCGCGCTGCAGATC
Organism: Nitrospirota bacterium; assembly: GCA_041495765.1. GTDB lineage: Bacteria > Nitrospirota > UBA9217 > UBA9217 > UBA9217 > GWC2-56-14. The sequence goes on along the minus strand of JBGQDI010000060.1, from coordinate 9,105 downwards.
TGCTTGGTATCAGTGAACGGGTCCTGCGGTACAAACTGAAAAAATACGGGATCTAGAACGTTGCGAACGAGTCCGGTGCTTCCTGCACATGCAGGATGAAAAGGCTCCGCAGGGGGGAATGAAATGCGAGTGGATGGCAGAAGGTCTGATGAACTGCGTAAACTGAAGATCACGAGAAATTACCTCAAAACGGCCGACGGCTCGGTGTTGATCGAGTTCGGAGATACCCGGGTGCTGTGTACGGCCACAGTGGAGAACTCGGTCCCGCCCTTTCTTAAGGGCAAAGGGACCGGATGGGTCACGGCGGAATACGCCATGCTCCCCCGGTCATCGGCCCAGCGAATCTCACGAGAACGGAACAAGGTCGGGGGCCGCACCCATGAGATCCAGAGGCTCATCGGACGATCCCTGCGATCGGTCGTGGACATGAAAGCCCTGGGTGAACGGACGGTCCTCATCGACTGTGATGTGATCCAGGCGGACGGCGGAACCCGCACGGCTTCCATAACGGGCGCTTATATCGCGATGGTAGACGGCCTCAGGCGCGCCAAAAAACAGGGGATGATCACAACCATCCCCGTGACGGATTATCTGGCTGCGGTCAGTGTGGGGATCGTCGACGGGAAACCCGCGCTCGACCTTTGTTATACGGAGGATTCCGCTGCTGAGGTCGATATGAACATCGTCATGACCGGCAAGGGAGGGATCGTCGAGGTGCAGGGCACGGCGGAAGGCGAGCCGTTCTCAAAGGCGGAACTGAACAAGCTCATTGCCCTTGGTGAAAAGGGGATCAAAACCCTCATTAAAAAGCAGCAGGACCTGCTGGGCAAGGCCTAGATGCGGATCTTTTCTTCATGCCGTTCATAATGATCTTCTTCGTTTCTTTCGGGCTTATTTTTGTTGCCGAACTAGGCGATAAAACACAGTTGATGGTATTTACGCTTGCTCTGCGCTACGGCGGTCGGCCGGTATTGACCGGAGCGGTGCTTGCGTTCGCCGTGCTGTCCGGAAGCGCGGCTCTCCTGGGAAAAGGGCTGGGAGAACTGCTTTCACCTGCCCTTATCACCAGGATCTCTGCATGGGTGTTCATCGTCTTCGGGCTTTATATGCTGCTGCGCAAAGCAGAGGACCACGATACCGCTGAGGCCAGACCGTCGGCCAGGGCTGGTTTCGTTACGGCATTCAGCCTTATTGCCATTTCCGAAATGGGCGACAAAACCCAGATCGCGACCTTGCTTTTATCGGTAAAGTACCAGAGCTTCCTCGCCGTTTTTCTCGGAAGCCTGGCCGCTCTCAGTCTGGCGTCCTTGCTCGGGATCATTGTTGCCGGCAGGCTGCATACCGTCATTCCAGCCAAGTTCGTCACCCCGGCATCGGGCATATTGTTCGTACTTCTTGGCCTTGGCACGCTTGTCTTTTCCTGATCTCCCTTTTCACTCCGTACTGTTCAAATACCACAAGCTATCGTCTGGATCAAGCCTTGGTGATCAAGCAGGTTCACGGCAGGAACAGGTCAAAAAAAACGGTACCTGGAATTCCCGGGTACCGTTCGCTGAACATTGTACGATAAGTGCGTCCAAAGGCCGAACACCAGTTCAATGCAAAGTTAAATCCGCATAAAATCCTAGTGGTGGCACCTGCTGCAGTTCTTCTGGTCTTTCACGTCAAAGGACTTTTCCCCGTTGTGACATTTGCCGCAGAAGTCGCCTTTGTTGATGCGGGACATGTCCATTTTGTAAGAACCCTGGGCCATCTGGAAGATCTGGTAGTGACAACCGGTGCACTTGAGGCCTTTTTCGTTAACATGTTTGTCGTGGCTGAAGACGACGATGGATGCGTTCTTGGGCGTGAAGGTAATGTCACCCCCGCCGACCTTCTCGGCAGACGCGGTGAATGGTAGGACGATGCAGTACAGAACGGCGAGTACAAGAGCTTTTTTCATAAAACAGTTCCTCCCCCCTGCAATTTAACACCTATGCAACCATGCTACTTTTTTGCAGCTTCATTATAGCAATTCAGCTAACCGGGCACAAGCGTTTTCTTGTGCCAGTACAGCTTTTCGAGCAAGAGGCAGGGTGGTAAAATCTGGTATACTATAGGAAAAGATGCTTCACTGATCCAAGGGGTGATGATGAATGAAAACACGATCCAGACGGTTATGCAGTCTGCGGGCACATTAAAAAAACCGGTGCGTCTGATACTGTTCGTCAATGCGGTCGGATGCGAGTCCTGTCCTGATGCAATACAGACCGCGCAGACCATAAAGAAAATGGCGCCTCTGGTCGCATTGGAGATCTACGACCAGGTCATGGACCGCGACAAAACGCAGCTTTACGGAATCACCCGTGTTCCGGCGATGGTCGTTCAGGACAATGAGGGGCATACGGTCACTTTTTACGGGCTGCATGAGGATGTTTTTTTCTCGATCCTCATTGAGACACTTCTGGCCGCTTCAGAAGCGCGTACCTGGTTTCCCGTGGATATCCGTTCGACCCTGCGTCACCTCGCAAAGACCGTCCTTTTGCAGGTATTCGTTGAGACGGATTGTCCCCAGTGCCGCCCCGTTGCCCAGACAGCGATCGGGCTGGCGCTTGAAAGCACGCTGGTGAGCACCGAGATCATCATCGCCAGCGATTATCCCGAGCTTATAAAAAAATATTCCATAAAGACCTTGCCGAAGACCATTTTCGGCGGAAACCTGCACATGGACGGACATGTGACTGAAGGCGAGTTCCTTGAAATGCTCTTTCAGGCCGAGGGACTGCAGCCAGGCCAGGACCGGCGCTGTCTGGTATGCAGCAATCCTTCGGAGGACATCATCTGCACGAACTGCAAGAGCCGGATCAAGGCAGAGACCCTGAACCACAAGATGCGGGAAGAGCGAGCGCGCCAGATGTCCTCAAGTTAAAAAGAACGCCAGGCAGATCATCCATGACAACAGCGATGAAACGGGCAATGTTCCAGGAACCGCAGGCAGGGAAGGACTTGACTTGCGGCCTGTGCTCACACCGCTGCCACATCCCCGACGGCAAGCTGGGTTTGTGTTCTGTGCGGGAGAACGAAGGCGGTATCCTCTACAGTCTGGTTTACGACAAGGTCATCGCCCAGAACATTGATCCCATAGAAAAAAAACCGCTCTTTCATTTCCAGCCAGGCAGTCAATCCTATTCCATTGCCGCACCGGGCTGCAATTTCCGGTGCAGGCACTGCCAGAACTCCGATATCTCGCAGCTTCCCCGGGAAATGCGCGGGAGGATCATCGGAAGCCCCGTAGCCCCCACAGCGATCGTACTCTCCGCACAGAAGGCGCAGTGCGCCAGCATTTCCTATACGTACACCGAACCGACCATATTCTTTGAACTTGCCTATGATACGGCAACGTGCGCAAAAAATGCCGGCATCAGGAACGTGTTCGTGACGAACGGTTATATTACTGCTGAAGCGCTCAGTGTGATAGGTCCCGTTCTTGATGCGGCAAACATCGACCTGAAGTCTTTTTCCGATGACTTCTACCGGAGGATCTGCGGCGCACGTCTTGCTCCGGTGCTCGACTCCATTCGGAATTATAAAAAAGCCGGCATCTGGATCGAGATCACCACACTCATCATTCCCGGACATAACGATTCCGATGTCGAACTTCGGCAGATAGCCGAATTCATCCGCTCAGTCGGAGAGGAGATCCCTTGGCATGTATCCCGGTTCCATCCCACCTATAAATTGACCAATGCTGGGATCACTCCGGTCGAAACGCTCAAGCGGGCCCGCCAGATCGGCATTGAAGCCGGGCTCCGGTATGTTTATGAAGGGAACGTCCCGGGAGAGGGCGAGGACACCCTCTGCTGGAGTTGCGGCAAGACGCTCATCCGGAGGGTAGGGTACCGGGTGATCGAGAATACGCTGACCCACGGAACGTGCGGACACTGCGGGGCGGTCATAGACGGGGTCTGGAGCTAGGTCCGCTATCGATGCCCTTCTGGATTCTACAATAGTGTTCATTATGAGATACCGTGACGAAGCATTATGAGACGTTCGAACATGAGGCAGACATCGGGGTCAGAGGCTTGGGGAACACCCTCGAAGAGGCCTTTGAGAATGCGGCGATCGCTCTTTTTTCCGTGATGGTACAGGTGGGGTCCGTAGAGCAGAAACACATGCGGACGATATCCGTTTCAGCACCTGACCGTGAAATGCTGTTCGTCGAATGGTTAAACGCACTTCTGTCACTTTCCGACCTTGAGCACATGGTCTTTTCCCGTTTTGAGGTTGCTATCAGCGGAGCGTCACTTGAAGGCCGCGCTTGGGGAGAGCATCTCGATCACACACGGCATCGACCGCATGTTGAGATAAAAGGGGCCACCTATCATCTGCTGGCAGTGAAAAAAGAAAACGAGCTGTTCGTGGCCCAATGCGTTGTGGATGTGTGAAGGGCAAGGGGCAGGAGTCAGGAGTCAGAAGTCAGAAGTCAGAAGTAAGAAGTCAGAAGTCAGAAGTAAGAAGTAAGAAGTCAGAAGTTAGGGGGCAGGAGTCAGAGGAGATCCACTGCTCGAAGCAAATCATTCCGATCATTGTTCGGGGATCAGGATCATTATGGATATTACCTCGCTGAATAAGATACACGATCATCTGTGGGAGATCCCGCAAAAGAGCCCAATGCGTGTGCCCGGCAGGATCTTCGCAAGCGAACAGCTGGTGCGTGCCATGGATGAAAAGGTGCGGGAACAGGTGAAAAACGTGGCCGCGCTGCCGGGGATCCAACTTGCTTCCCTGGCCATGCCCGATGCGCACTGGGGCTATGGATTCCCGATCGGAGGTGTGGCGGCCTTTGACCCTGATGAAGATGGGGTCATCTTTGTCGGCGGTGTAGGCTTCGACATCTCCTGCGGAGTGCGTACCATAAAGACCGGCCTTACTCTCGAACAGGTGCGGCCACAGCTGCAACTGCTCGTGGACCATCTTTTTAACAGTATTCCCGCCGGGGTTGGTTCCGAGGGGCTGATCCATCTTACTGCAGGCCAGGTAGATGAGATGCTGGCTGGTGGGGCGCAATGGGCTGTTGCCAGAGGATTCGGAGTCCCCGATGATCTTGCCTACATTGAAGAACAGGGAATGATAACGGCGGCGGACCCCTCACAGGTTTCTGAAACAGCAAAAAAACGCCAATTCCGGGAAATGGGCACCCTTGGTTCGGGGAACCATTATCTTGAAATCCAGGCAGTCCGGGATATCTATGATGAACATGCTGCGCAGACAATGGGGTTGCGGAAGGACGACGTGGTCATTTCGATCCATTGCGGGTCGCGCGGCCTTGGGCACCAGATCGGTACCGACTACTTAAAACAGCTTGTGGTCGCTGCGCAGCAATATAGTATTATGATCAAGGACCGCGAGCTTGTGAGCGCCCCGATCAATTCTCCGCAAGGCAAACGATATTTTGGCGCAATGTGTGCCGGCATCAACTGTGCGCTGGCAAACCGCCAGATCATTTCGCACCTCGTTCGTGAGGTGGTGATCGACCTCTTTTCCGAAGCGGTCGTGAAGGTCCTTTACGATGTAAGCCATAATACCTGCAAGGTCGAAAAACACGAGGTTCATGGAAAAACAAAAAAGCTTTATGTTCACCGCAAAGGAGCGACCAGGGCTTTCGGCTCCGGAGGTCGCGACCTTCCCCGGGAATACCGTGACCTAGGGCAGCCGGTACTGATAGGGGGCACCATGGGGACCTCATCCTATATCTTGGTCGGCACCGACGAAGGGATGAAGGCGACCTTCGGATCGGCCTGTCATGGTGCAGGCAGGGCAATGTCACGCACGCAGGCCGCGAAACTATGGCAGGGCAGGGAGGTTGTTCGATCGCTTGCCGGGCAAGGTGTGATCGTGCGCGGCCATTCCTTCTCAGGCATCGCCGAAGAGGCGCCGGGAGCGTATAAGGATGTGGCCGCGGTGGTTGATGCAGCGCACCACGCCGGACTGGCGCGCAAAGTGGCGCGGGTTGTGCCCATCGCCTGTGTGAAAGGGTAGGCTCGCCCCGGTGGAATGGCTTTTGAGTTATTTCGACCTCAGCGCTTTATTATATCTTTCCTCCGGTAAAACCTGCAATACTCCTCTCAGGGTACCATCCTGCCCAGGCACCTTCTTCTCGCTCAGGTAAACTGATCGCCGTTCTTATTGGTTGCATTGAGCACGGTGTACTTGACCTTTTCTTGTCTGATACACGGTCAGTAAAAGATATCCAACAACACCGACATTAACGATCAAAAGAACGGTTTTGGGCCACGTTACCCCGTGCGATATCTCATAGAGCTCCAACGGTACATACATTGCCCCCGTAAGAAGACCGAACCACTCCGCCCACTTCAGGGCATGCCAGAGGCCATATGCTTCGATCAGGCGAGCCAGCGCGTAGAGGAAGGCAGATAACGCCAAGAGCCAAAGTTGTCCACTGGTCACGTGCTCGGCAAGATCGAGAAATATATGGGGATAGCGGCTGGCGGGGTTCAAATGAAAGTGACGGACAAGCCGCTCTGCGGCAAGAAAAAGGTCCTTGTGAATGTAGGTCAAGAGGCCAAATCCGGCCAGTAAGACAAGCAGACCCTTCGCGGCTTCAAAACAAGCTACGATCTTTAGACCCTTTTTAGCATCAGGTTTCACCGTCGTTTCACCTAAAAATATCAGCTGTTTTCAAGACCCTGTCAAAGCGAAGTGCGTCAAATAAGAACGATCGTGCTTTAAACCCTTCCGCAGCGATCACGATATCAGCTTACAGGGTAATGGAACAAGTATAAAGGACATTTCGGATTTGTACAACTCGTGGTATTTCAGATTCTCCCGGGGAGGTTCAACTCCCCAACTTATTTTGAAGCAATAGAAAATCCTTCGTAAAATTACCTTCTATAGTAACTCCCGAAGCTTGTAATCCCGTGGTAAACAGATTCTCTCCCCAAACTCATAGTTCGATCCCACTCATGAATAATAAAAAAAGGCTGACCGATTGGTCAACCCTTTCCTTATTTCCTAGTGGAGCGGAGGGGAAATCTTACGCGTTTCGCTTCACAAGGTGGCCAGCCCCCTCGTGAACTCCCCCGAGGCATGAGGGAATTCCTTCCCCTCAAACTCCCTTTGGTTCGATCCCTCGGTGAAATAAAAAAGGCCGGCTATGTTAGCCAACCTTTTTGTATTTTCTTGGTGGAGCTGAGGGGGATCGAACCCCTGACCCCAAGACTGCCAGCCTTGTGCTCTCCCAGCTGAGCTACAGCCCCATTGAGATGAAACCGGTGCAACGAGGTGGATAATTTAACATCAGGGGTCATTCTTGTCAAGAAAAAAGACGGTATTATTCGTCCTTTGTGTCTTGGTTTGACACTTGCAAACGCATGGGTTACACTCGACCGATGAGAAAACTATTCCTGGCAATCGTCATCTGCGCTTTGCCCGTTCTTGCCTGGTCTCATCCAGGGAAGACCGATGCGGTCGGCGGTCATAAATGTTACAAAGACTGCGAAAAATGGGAGTTGCTTTTCGGCGAGTACCATCTGCACGACAAGGACGGAAGACCGATACGGGTTGCAAAGAAAGCGAAGAAAAAAAAGGAACGGCCGGTGGTTGAAGAACCGCTCGTTGATCCGCTCTCCGCTGAACAGGTTGTACCGCCGAAGCTTGTCCAGGCTGCGGCCCTGCCGCTTTCCGCAAGGAGCGATCCTCCTGAGGAGGGCCTTTCGGTCAGCCCCTGGATCCTGCTTCTTCTGGCACTGCTTTTGCTGCTTCTTCTGATCAGACGCCGGGGACGGGAAGGGTACTGAGGAACTGGCAACGTTCGTTGCTTATGCCACGATGACCGATATGTCGCGAATGGCATTGGCGATGACGAAGATCTTGATGTTATTGCTTTCGCCGTCGACCGGCGCCATGAAGAACCCGCTCACACCTTTTTCCGGGCTTGACCGATAGAAACCCTTTTCCCAGGGGACATCGCCCTTGACGAATCCGAGCATTGACTCACCATCGTGAAACCGGATATAGATCTTGTGCCCGATACTTTCCCTGATCCCGAAGACCTTTCGCTCCCGGTATTTGGGGTCTCCATCCAGCGAATGAACAAAGAAAAGAGCTTTGAGCTCATCCATGGGGATCCGAAGCTCTTCCCCGTTTTCCAGCTTTGCCAGGATGACCTCAACGGCATTCTGATCAAAATCATGAATGTGGCCCTTGAACACCCTGCCGTCCTTGAATCTTGCAACAACATTCTCTGTCCCTAGCATATCTGGAACATACCTCCGGAGTAAAACATTCATGCACCATAGCGGTAAAATATGAAGGAGAAATGATCGTGCTGCTTGATGCAAAAGATCCCCGGGTCTTCACGTGACAGGGCCGACGACAGGCGCATCAAGCGGGGGAAGAGGCCTGCTAGTGAACGGAGCAGGAAATGCACGGGTCGTACGACCGAACGAGCATCTGGGCAAGGAGCTCAATTTCACCGTCCTGCTTCCCCTGGGAAGCACATTGAGCGACCAGGGCTGAGAGGTCGTGTTGGATATTGGCGTGGTTCTGGCTCGTCGGGATGACGCAGTCGCAGCGAACGATACGTCCATCATCATCGAACTCGTAACAGTGATACAAGATCCCCCGCGGGACCTCTACGGCGCCGACGCCGGTCCCCGCCTTGGGAATGACCGGGTGCTTTGGTTTCTTCCAGCTCATTCCGAGCAGATCATCGATCAACTCCAGGGAATCCAGTACGACATGAACGCATTCTACCAGCTGCGCGATATTGTTCCGATAGGGATTGTGATCGACCGGCTTGAGGCCGAAACTTATTGAGATCTCCTGCGCCATCGGCTTCAGCAGACGGAAATTATTGTTGAGCCGTGCCAGAGCGCCTACGGCAAAGGACGGTCGAGACAAACGACTCCATTTTGACGTCGATTGTTCAACGAGATATTCATTGGTCATCTTGGCGTATTCCTGTTCTTTCTTTACAACGCCGTCGGTCGAGACGAGGTTCCCGCCGATAAAGGGGTATGCTCCATCTCCCTGGAGCGAGACGAACTCGGTTTCCCGCGAAAAATCGGGGATCACGAACGAGCGGAACAGTCCTGCGGTCTCGAG
>JBGQDI010000059.1:0-12500 GCA_041495765.1 Nitrospirota bacterium | reverse complement strand
CTCGATCGAAATGGACATGGCCGTCCAGACGCTCAAGTCACGCGCCGATTCCCTCCAGGCGGAGCTGGCGCGGTTCAAGTTCTAGGGTATTTTCTACATTAATCATCCGGCATAGCTGTTGTGCACCATGCTCTGAGAGTTTCGTCAAAGGGCAGGGTGGGATTATCACCTTCTCCTTGGGCTCAACAGGTGCGGTCGTTCGCAGGACTTTCGGCACAGCGGGGGAATCATGCGCGTAGGGATACGACAGAAACTGATCTTCATGATCTTCGCTGGGTTGTTCGTGACCATGGCGCTGATCGGAACTTACCGTTATGTCATGGAGAAGCGCTCCCTGGTGAACGAAGCCCGCATTCGGGGAGAACAGTCCTGCAAGCTCATGGCAGAGCTGGCGGCGCCCTATCTGCTGATGACGGATTTCGGCGGACTCAACGCCATGGCCAAGAACTTCATGCACCTGCCGGACGCGCAGGAAGTGATCATCGCCGACGGGTCAGGCAGGGAGATCGTCCGCGACGGCCGGCCGGCCCTGGAGGAAAAGCGCGTGTTCGTCGGCCCGCTGCCGGTCCTCGCCGAACAGACCAAGCTCGGCGAGGTCCGTCTTTCCGTATACCCCGCAGACCTCGACAACAGGCTCCGGACCTATGCCGTCAGCGCACTTATCGAACATCTCTTTATCTTCCTTATATTAGCTGCCATCCTCTACTTCTCGCTTTCCCGCACCGTGACCGACCGCGTCAGGGCGCTGGGCGATGCGCTGACGGGCATGATCGACAAAAAGGACTTTACCCGTCGCGTGGAGGCGGGAAAGAACGACGAGATCGGCATGCTCGCCAACGGCGTCAACTATCTTGTCGAACGGCTCGAGCAGTTCATCGTCGAGATGAGCGCCATTGCGGTGCGCATCAACGATCTGGGCCCGACCATCGCGGAAGACTCTCGCGCCATCCGGAAGAACTCGGAGGCAGAGGCGGATGCCATCATGAGCGTCTCCACGTCCGTGGGGGAGACGTCCTCGTCCATCCAGTCGCTCGCCGAGAGCGCCGGGAGCCTGTCGAAGTCAGCTGAAGAGACCTCGTCGGCCATCCTCGAGATGAACGCATCGAACCAGGAGGTTGCCCGGCACACGGGGGAACTGACCTCTTCCGTGGAGAACGTGACCACTTCGGTGCTCGAGATGATCGGGTCCATCCGTGAGGTCGCCGGCCATGCCGAGACACTGTCGTCGGCAGCGGAGGAAACGTCATCCTCGGCGATCGAGATCGAGGCGACCATCCGCGAAGTGGAGCGGCTGGCACAGGAGTCCGCCCGCCTCTCGCAGCAGGTTTCTCTCGAGGCCCGCGACAGCGGTAGCCGGTCCATTCATGAGACCATGCGCGCCATGGACACCATCAAGGAGGCCGTGGAACGCTACTCCAGCCTCATCACCCGCCTGGACAAACGCTCCGGCGAGATCGGCAAGATCCTGGGGGTTATCGTCGAAGTCACGGAGCGGACGAACCTGCTGGCGCTGAACGCCTCGATCCTGGCCGCACAGGCGGGCGAGCATGGCAAGGGTTTTGCCGTCGTGGCGGGAGAGATCAAGGCCCTTGCGGACCGGACGGCCGGGTCCGCGCAGGACATTGCCAAGCTCATTACGGCGGTGCAGAAAGAGGCCAAAGAGGCCGTGACGGCCATGACCGAAAGCCTGACGGCCGTGGAACGCGGCGTACAGCGGTCGCAGGATGCCGGTATGGCGCTGGACAAGATCGTGGCAAGCTCCAGCAAGTCCGCGGAAATGGCCACCATGATCGAACGCGCCATGATGGAGCAGACCCGCGGGATCAAACAGGTGAGCGAGGCCGTGGCGCATGTCAAGCAGATGATGGGCCAGATCGCATCCGCCACGCAGGCGCAGAGCAGCGGTTCCGAGACGATCCTCAAGGCCTCGGAAGGCATGCGCGACATCGCCCGAAGAGTGAACATCACTCTGACGGAACAGGGCCGCGGCGGCAGGCAGATCGCCGAGGCGGCTGAGAACGTTACCGCGCGCGCCGGCCAGATCGCAGCCAGCACGTGGGAGCAGCAGCAGGCCAGCGACCGGATCCGCGAAACCATGGAACGGATCCAGGACCTGCCGCGTCAGACCATGAAGCGCGTGGAAGGCATGACCGGCGCCCTGAAGATGTTGAATGCTCAGGCGGCGCTTTTGAACCAGGAGCTTGTTACCGTAACGGTCCGCGCACGGGGCCCCCGTACGGCGTCGAACAAAAGGCTGAAGTTAGGGGTCATCCCGCTTGAATCTCCGGCTACGATGCACCAACGGTTCCAGCCGCTTACAGATTATCTGACGCGGTCGCTCGGCATTACGGTGGAACTGGTCGTGGGCCTCGACTTCGCGCAGACAATCAAGGACCTCGAGGACGGGGTGACGGACCTTGCGTTCCTGACGCCGACGACCTACATCGAGGCTCATGGAAAGTTCGGCACCGTGCTTCTGGTGAAGGCGCTTCGTAAGGGGCTGCCGTATACGCATGCAGCGGTGGTGACCAGGTCAGGGAGCGGCATTGAGCGGCTCGAGGACCTGCGGGGGAAGCGGTTCGCGTTCGGGGACCGGATGTCTACGTCGAGCTATCTCATTCCGCGCACTATGCTGGCCGAGGCGGGCGTTACCCTGGAAGACCTCAAGGACCATGCGTTCCTGGGACATCACGATGACGTGGCCCGGGCCGTCCTGGCCGGCGAATATGACGCCGGGGGGCTCATGGAGTCCCTTGCAGAGAAGTTCCTTGGACAGGGGCTGGTAGTGCTGAAGACCTCCGGCGAGATCCCCGAGTTCAACATTTGCGCATCCAAAGGCCTCGATGCTCGCATGCTGGAGTCCGTGAAAAAAGCGCTCATTGGCCTGGACCGCAGGAATGCCGACCATGCGCAGGTGCTGACCGTGATCGACCGGGATTACAGTGGATTCGTAGCTGCCGAGGACAGCGATTATGACGGCGTGCGAAGGCTCATGCACCTGATCGCTTGAGCGGGCATTGCATTCGCCGTTCGGCCTCACGACGAAGGGATAGGAAATGATACAGAAGATCAAAGAAAAAATAGCCACTAGCAAATTAAAGAAGAAGATCGATGCCAGCATGGGGTTGAAATTCGTGGTGGTCATGACCTTTTTTGTGTCGCTCCTGATGCTTGCCGGCACATTCTTTGTGGCGCGCACGCTTATGGACGAGGAGTACCGGTCCATCGAGACGCGGGGCCGGGAGATCGGCCTGTTCCTGGGCAAGGCCGGAAGCGATTTCATTCTGGACCGGAACATCGTGGCGCTTGACTCGCTGGTGGACGAGGCGGCAAAATCCCAGGATGTGCTGTACGCCGTAGTCGCCGATGCCAAGGGCGCTGCGCTCAGCACTCCCTATGTAAGCTTCAACCGCGACAACTCCGACGTGAAGACGCTGGTGACCGGAGAGGGGGGCGGAGATGTTGCCACGCTCGTTTCACGGGTGCGGGGTCAGTTCGATGTGCTGGAGGTCGCGGTAGCGGTCGATCTTCGCGGGACGAAGGTCGGCATGGTCACCATGGGTTTTAACACGGCAGGCGTACGGCAGTCCATCAGGAACATCGTCCTGTTGCTGCTGGGAACGAGCGTCGGGATCGTGCTGCTCTTGTCATTCCTGCTTCACCTCATGACCCAGAAGATGATCGTGGCACCGACGAAGGAAGCCGGTGCCGTCGCTTCGAACATCGCGGCAGGCGACCTCGGCGTCTCCGTGCACGTGAAGTCCATTGACGAGATCGGGACGCTGGGCCGCGGCCTGAACCGCATGATCATCGGTCTCAAGGGCATGGTGGAGAACGTGCGGAAGGCCGCCGCCAACAGCGGAGCGGTCTGGAAAGAAGTGCAGCAGATATCAGAAGAGATAACCACCGGCAGCAAGACCCAGGCGGAGTCCGTCGAGGAGGCGGCCTCGTCGGTGAACGAGATGCACTATTCCCTTAAAGAGATCGCCGGGAACGTCGAAGACATCTATGAGACCTCCGAGCAGACCTCCTCGTCGGTCATCGAGATGGCTGCCTCGATCCAGGAAGTGGCTCAGACGATGTCCGAGCTTTCCTCTTCCATCGAAGAGACCGTTACGGCGATCACGCAGATGTCCGCCGCGGTCCGGCAGATCGCCGAGAATGTGGCGGTCCTGTCCTCCGCCGCCGAGGAGACCGCAGCATCCACCTCGGAGATCAGCGCCTCCGTGCGGGAAGTGGAGTCCAATGCCCGGGAGTCGGCGACCATTGCCGAAGCAGTTGCCGCCGATGCGGAACAGCTCGGCATGCGGTCCATTGAAAAGACCATCGCCGGCATGAACCGTATCGAAGAGGCAGCGCGGCGCAGCGCCGACGTGGTGAACCGGCTGGGAGACCGTGCGGACAGCGTCGGCACCATCCTGACCGTGATCGAGGACATCACGGACCAGACCGGCCTGCTTGCCCTTAATGCGGCCATTCTTGCCGCGCAAGCCGGAGAGCACGGCAGAGGATTTGCCGTGGTGGCTGCCGAGATCCGCGAACTGGCGAACCGCACGGCATCGTCAACCCAGGAGATCAGTGCGTTGATCACCTCGGTCCAGGAGGAGTCCCGGGAAGCAGTGGAGGTCATGAAGGAGGAGGTCCTCCTGGCCGAGGAAGGCGTGCGGCTTTCCAAGGACGCCGGCGCAGCGCTTACCAAGATCCTCGAGCGCGCCGGGCAGGCCCGGAGCATGAGCAAGAACATCAACCGGGCCGCAAGCGAACAGTCCCTCGGCATCCGGCAGGTGGGCACGGCCGTGGACAAAATCAACGACATGGCGCACCAGATCGCCCGGGCCACGACAGAACAGAAGAACGGCAGCGAACAGATCATGCGCGCAGCCGAGAAGATGCGTGAGCTGACCCGGGTGGTCAAACGCTCCACCGACGAACAGGTGAGGGGAAGCAAGGATATCACCGGCGCCGTTGAGAACATGAGCGCCAAGATCAGCATGGTGAACCGCGCCGCCGGCGAGGTCCAGGCGGGGAGCGACCTCATCGTGCAGGCCATCGACCGGATCAAGGAGATCGCCCGGGCGAATGCGGACCTCGCGGCAGGGCTGCATGTAGCCATGGACGTGATCGCGGGACAGGCCGGTTCGCTGAATAAAGAGATCGAGAAGTTCAAGACGTAGCTGTACCTACGCAGAGTCAAAAACCAATACTACCACAGACACAGAGGCACAGAGAAAGGCAAATTGAAAACAGAGGATGTTCTCCGCGCCTCTGTGTTTCCGTGGCGAAAAACTTTTTCGTTGTGCCCTTGCTCGTAGAGCATAGACAGGTTAATGAACGTGAGAGACACGAGAGAAAAAAAGACAGTCGCGCCGGCAGAAGAGACCGTGCAACTGGTCACCTTCCAGGTGGGCGCTGAGGAGTTCGGCCTCGATATCCGGTCGATCGCCGAGGTGGTCCGTCCGCTGCGCATCACGACGCTCCCCCGGATGCCGGAGTTCATCGAGGGGGTCATCAATCTTCGCGGCGTGATCATTCCGGTCGTGGACCTGCGGAAGCGGTTCGGACTGGAGGTCGCCTCCGGTCCGGCGAAAAAAGTGCGCATGCTGATCACGCGGGGAGCGGTACGCGGCACCGGCAGTGCGGGCAAGGACCTGCTGGGCCTGGTGGTCGATGGCGTGCGCGAAGTGCTGCACATCCCGCGGCAGCAGATCGACCCGGCGCCGGCAGCGGCACGGGGACTGCAGGCGGACTTTATCGGCGGTGTGGGCAAGACCGGCGACCGGCTCATCATCCTGGTCGATATCGCGAAGATCCTGAGCCGGCAGGAACGGGAAGCATTGGCGGAGGCGGGAGATGCCTGATCAGGAGTTCCTGGGAAAAAAGCTGCAGAGCGCCGATGCGGAGGAGCGCCGTGAAGCGGTCATTGACCTCGGCCGCTCCGGGGCTGCCGCAGTACCGCTGCTCTTTCGCGCGCTGGGAGACACCGACTGGCGGGTGCGCAAGACCGCTGTGGAAGCGCTCGTACACCTAGGCGGCCCCGGCGTAACGACGCAGCTGATCAAGACCCTGTCGCTCCACGATAATGCCGGCGCGCGCAACGCGGCCATTGAGGCGCTGGTGCATATCGGCACCGGTGCCGTCGAAGAGCTGCTGCCGATGCTGGGCGACACCGATGCCGACGTGCGGAAGTTCATTGTGGATATTCTCGGAGACATCCGGGATAGCCGCGCCGTGCCCGGCCTGATCGCGGCGCTGAACGATACTGACGAGAATATCCGGGTGGCATCCGCAGAAGCGCTCGGCAAGGTCCGGGACCCCCGGGCGGTGGAGGCGCTGCTCGCTTGTTTGCAGCGTACCGATCTGGGATGGCTCGACTATGCCGCTGCCGAGGCGCTCGGTGAGATCGGGGACGAGCGTGCCCTGGGCCCGCTCATGACCGCCCTGGGGCGCATTACCCTGCGTGAACCGGTGCTGGAAGCGCTCGGCAAGATCGGCAACGAGAATGCACTGGCGCCTCTGATCGCCGGCCTTTCGGACCCGCTCCGCATTGTGCGCGAGGTCTCCATGGCGGCGCTTTTGGCCATATACCGGAAGAGCAAACAGACGATAACGCGGCAGGCCATCGTGCAGATGGTGCGGGACGGCATGGGCGAGGAGGCCGTGGCCCTTGCCGAGCAGATGCTCGGCACCACGGCAGGCGACCTGCAGAAAGCATGCATCGCCGTGCTCGGCTGGGCGGGCAGGGAGCAGTCCCTGCCGAAACTGCTGTCCCTGCTTACCGAGGAAGAGCTTGAAGAACCGATGGTGCAGGCACTCATTGCCATGCCATCCGGTATCGGAGCGCTGCTGCTGTCCTATCTGTCCGATGAGAACGCCCTGGTCAGGCGGACGGTGGCGCGGGTCCTGGGAGAGTTCAGCAGGCCCGAGGCGGAAGACCCGTTGATCGGCCTGCTCGGTGATGAGAACGGACATGTCCGGAGCATGGCAGCAGAGGCCCTGGGACGCCTGAAGAGCCGGAAGGCGGTCGGGGCGCTGCTCGAACTCCTGAAGGACGAATACAAAAGCGTGCAGGAATCGGCAATCCAGGCGCTGGCAGCCATCGGCGATGAGTCCGCTCTGGACCGGCTCGTGAAAGACTACACGCTGCAAGATGCCCCGCTCAGACGGAACATCGCCATGCTGCTCGGGAAATTCGCCACTCCCGGCGCCGCAGACGCCCTGGTCTTCGCACTGAAGGACGAAGAGGCCGAGGTCCGCAAGGCGGTCGTGCATGCCCTGGGCAATCTGCCGGCGGAGCGGTCGCTGCGCCCGCTCATGCTGGCAGTGACCGACGACGAACCCGAGGTCAGGATGCTTGCCGCCGAGGCCCTGGGCAGGCTCTCCGCCCCCGGTGTTTCCGACGCACTTATCTCGCTGCTCGAGGACCAGGACCTCTGGGTAAAGGCGGCCGCTGCACGCGGGCTCGGCAGGATCGGGGGTGCCCAGGCCGGCAGGCTTCTGGCCTCCTATCTGGACAAGGCAACCGATATCTTTCTCCTTGCACTCGTTGAGATCATGGGAAAGCTCCGGGTCGGCGAGGCGCAGACGGCGCTGCTGCGTCTGGTCGACCACGACGATGCAGAGGTGCGCAAGGTCGTGCTGACGGCCCTGGCCGGCTATCCCTGGGACGCAGTCCGGCAGGCCGTGGTGTCCCGATTGTCGGACGCGCATTGGAGCGTACGGAAGGCGGCGATCGAGATCGTCAGGCAGCACCGGGACGCGGCTTTGGATGCGCTTTTGGCGACGATGGCGGCAGGCGACGCGGACAAGACCGTGCGTCAGGCAGCGATGGATGCGTTGGGGAGATAGATGTTCGAAGAACAGCATATAGCGCTTCCCGACGATATTTTCAGGCTCCTTCGCGATCTGGTTCATGGCTACTGCGGGATCTACTTTGACGACGGTTCTAAGTTCCTGGTCGAGCGCCGGCTGGCGCGCCGTTTAGAGGAACGCCAGGTCAAGACCTTCGAGGAATACTATCACTTTCTCCGCTACGACCGGAAACGGGACGAGGAACTGGCGGTCCTGGTCGACAACCTGACGACCAATGAGACCTACTTCTTCCGGGAAAGCCCGCAGCTCAGGGCCTTTTCCGAAGAGATCCTGCCCGAGCTGCGCACCAACCTTGCAGACCGCAAATCGCTCCGGATCTGGAGCGCCGGATGCTCCACCGGCGAAGAACCCTACACCATTGCCATGCTGCTCCTGGAGTCCGGCACCTGGTGGCGCGACTGGCAGGTGGAGATCCTCGGGAGCGATATCAACCAGCGCGTCCTGCACACGGCGCGCAAGGGCGTGTATAAAAAAACATCGCACCGGGTCTCGACGCCCGAGATGATGAAGAAATATTTTATCGAAGAAGGCAAGGGTGACTACCGGATCATCGATGCAGTGCGCGAACTGGTGTCCTTCAGCTACGTGAACCTCCTCGACCCGTTCAAAACCAGCCTGATCAACAACATGGACCTCATCTTCTGCCGCAACGTTATCATCTATTTCGACCGTGATGCCAAGAAAAAAGTGATCGAAAGTTTTCACGACAAGCTTCGCGACGGCGGCTATCTCCTCCTGGGGCATTCCGAGTCGCTGATCAACATCTCCAACGCTTTTGTCCTGCGCACGCTGAAGAACGACATGGTCTATCAGAAGCCGGCGCGGGGAAGGACCTGAGCGTGCGGGGGAAGGAGTGGAAGCAGGAATGAAAAAGATCAAGGCGCTGGTCGTCGACGACTCGGCATACAACCGCATGACCATCACCAAGATGCTCGAGCGCGACCCGGGCATCGCCGTCGTCGGCGTTGCCGGAGACGGCATCGATGCCATCACCAAGACACTGCGCCTCCAGCCCGATGTCATCACGCTTGACCTTGAGATGCCGACGATGGATGGCTTTACCTTTCTGCGCTGGCTCATGAAAGAGCGGCCCACGCCTGTCCTGGTCCTGTCGTCGCGCTCGGACAGCCGCAGTGTGTTCCGGGCCATGGAACTGGGGGCCGTCGATTTCCTGGGGAAGCCGGAAGCGCGGATCTCACGGAGCATCGAGGGGCTCCGCGAAGAGCTGGTGGCAAAGGTCTACGCCGTACTGCACCTGAAGATGTCCAAGGTCCAGTCGGCCATGGACCTGCTGGCGAAGGCCCCCGCCGTGCAACCGGTACAGGAAAACGACGCACCGCAGGAGCGGGGCCCCATCGACGTCGTCGCTATTGCCTCTTCCACTGGCGGGCCGCCGGCGCTCCAGGCGATCCTCGCGGCGCTGCCGCAGCGGTTCAGTGCCGGCATCGTCATCTCGCAGCACATGCCGCCGGGGTTCACCCGGAGCTTTGCCGAACGGTTGAACAAGCTTTCCGCGCTTATGGTGAGCGAGGCCGAGACCGGCGACCGTATCCTTCCCGGGCGGGTGCTGATCACGCCGGGCGGATACCATCTGCTCCTGCGAAAAGAAGGGCCCCACCTCGTTGTCGACCTCGTGCCCCGGGTTCCGGAGGATGTCTATGTCCCGTCGGCCGACCGCATGATGGTATCGACCGGCGAGGTATGCGGCCCGGCAGCGCTGGGAGTGGTGCTTACCGGCATGGGGCGCGACGGCGCTGAAGGTACGGTAGCGATAAAGAGACAGGGAGGCCAGTGTCTTGCAGAAAGCGAGGAGAGCGCGGTCGTCTTCGGCATGCCGCAGGAGGCGATCCGGACCGGCGCCGTGGACAAGGTGCTGCCCCTCGGCATGCTGGCAGAAGAGATCCTGCGGCGCTGCAGCCGGAACCGGAACAGCTCGTCATGAGAAAAAGAAATGCACCCTTGATAATTTCACGGGACTCCATTATAATTCCAGGCATAACTGTTCAATGACGGACGGCGGTGCCGCAAAACGCCGGCCGCGCTGGACAGGCCTCTCCCTTGGGGAGAGGAGGTCCCGTTCATGAGCGCGCGCAACTTGAGGAGGGCATGATGGACAAAGAAGGCGGAGCGATTTCGAAAAAAGTCGAAGACTTTCTTCAGGTCTTCAAGAAGGGCGAGGAGTTCACGCAGGAGCTGCTCAAGGAAAATGAGAAGCTGCGGTATAAGGTGGCAAAGCTCGAAGAGCTTACCAAATACTCCGACCGCGACGGCACCTTCAAGGTGCATACCCTGGAGGAGCGGATCAAGTTCCTCGAAGAGGAGAACAAGAACCTCTCCGACCGCTACCGCGAGGTCGAGGAGGAGAACAAGGACTTCGCGAACCGCTACGTGGAGGTCGAGGCCGAGAACAACAATCTCGCCAACCTGTACGTGGCGAGCTACCAGCTCCATTCCACCCTTGATTTCGGTGAGTCGCTCAAGATCATTCTTGAGATCGTCATGAACCTCATCGGCGCCGAGGAGTTCTCGATCATGATGCTCGACGAGAAGACGAACGAGCTGACGATCGTGGCAAACGAGGGCATGGGCAACGAGCAGCGGACGAGCATCAAGCTCGGTGAAGGCACCATCGGCAAGGCCTGCAAGTCAGGCGAATCCTACTATCGCGAAGGCGATCCCACCGACCTCGCGGGCATCGATTACACGCACCCGCTGGTCTGTATCCCGCTCAAGATCAAGGAACACGTGATCGGCGTCATCTCGATCTACAAGCTCCTGGTGCAGAAGCAGGCGTTCAGCAATGTGGACTACGAGATGTTCACCATGCTCGCCGGCCACGCGGCGACGGCGCTCTTCTCGTCCAAGCTCTATTCCCAGTCTGAGCGCAAGCTGACGACGATCCAGAGCTTCCTCGATCTGCTGAAAGAAAAATAAACGGAGGTAGCAAATGCCGGATTATAATTTTCTGGTTGTTGAAGATTCACCCACCATGCGGCAGCTTATCTCCTTTGCCCTGAAGCGTATCCCGGGGAGCAAGGTCGTGGAAGCAAACGACGGCATCGACGCGCTCAAAAAGCTTTCGACCCAGAAATTCGACATCATTCTGACGGACATCAACATGCCCATCATGGACGGTCTGAAGCTCGTCTCCATGGTCAGGAACGACCCGTCGCACAAGGGCATTCCCATCATCATCATTACGACCGAAGGAGCCGACGAGGACCGGAAGCGCGGCCTCGCACTTGGCGCCAACGCCTACATCCCGAAGCCTATTCAGACTGCAGACCTCTTGAATGTGGTGAACCAGATCCTGGGAGGGAAGGCGTAGCGGTTTATTTAGCAGGGATATGCATGAAAAGATAAATCAAAGGGCGAGAAACGATACCGTTTCTCGCCCTTTTTGTTTTTGAATGGAGGTAAGGACCATGGACCTGCCCCCGAAAATAGTGCTATTTCCGATTAGAGCGTGACATAACAGCGTCAATCAAAAAGGCGGCACGAGTTGGGTTACTTTTCTTCCTTCGCCTCCCGCTCTCTCAATTGCCCGCATGCAGCCGCAATATCCCGCCCGCGCGACTCGCGGACCGGCGCCGTGTAGTCCTGGTCCTCGAGGATCTTCTGGAAGTGCTTGACCGTTGCATCTGACGGCCTTTTGAACTCACTTCCCTGCGAAGGGTTATAGGGAATGAGATTGATCTTTGCTTTGATGCCGCGCAGCAGCTTGGCAAGCCGGAGAGCGTCCTCAGTCGAGTCGTTCACGCCCTGCAGCATGACATATTCAAAGGTGATGCGCCGACGGGGTTCCAGGGGATAATGCCTGCAGGCGGCCAGGAGCTCTTTGATGGGATAACGCTTGTTCACCGGCATGATCCGGTCGCGCACTTCGTCGTTCGTCGCGTTCAGCGATACGGCAAGGTTCACCTTGATGCCCGACTTGCCGAGCCTCTCGATTTCCGGCACCAGGCCAGCAGTTGAAAGCGTCACGCGCCGCGTGGAAAAGCCAAGTCCCTTCTCGCTCGTTATGATGGTCAGTGCCTTCAGCACCTCATCGAAGTTCGCCAGCGGCTCGCCCATACCCATCAACACGAGGTTCGTTATGCTGCGCGTCTCAGGCGAATATTTCTTCCCTCCTGCCAGGAACTTCTCAACGTTCACGACCTGATCGGCGATCTCGTAGGCAATGAGGTTCCTTTGGAATCCGCCGCCGCCGGTGATGCAGAACCGGCAGGCCTGGGCGCAGCCTACCTGCGATGAGATGCAGAGGGTGTTCCGGTCTTCTTCCGGGATCAGCACGCTCTCGACCGTATGCCCGTCCTCAAGGCCGAACAGGAACTTCCGGGTACCGTCCGAAGAACGTTCCTGACGCAGCAGGTCGAGCGATGCAATAGAAAAACGGGAGGAAAGCATGGCCCGCTCGGACTTGGCGATATCGGTCATCTCGTCAAAGGACTGGGCGCCCCTGCTGTACATCCAGGCGAACAGCTGCCCGGCCCGGAAGGGTTTGCTGTCAAGCTCGGCGAGCAAGACCTTGAGCTCCGCCAGAGTCAGTGATTTAATATTTACTTTGGGTGCTGTTGCCATCTCTCATCCATTTGCTACTCACGTATTATGGTACCGTGCCGTACTAGATT
>JBGQDI010000058.1:0-12665 GCA_041495765.1 Nitrospirota bacterium | reverse complement strand
TCATAAATTGCAATACCAAAAAGAACTGAAATCAAAAACGTCTCTCGCAAAGACGCAAAGGGCGCAAAGGAAACGTTTAAATATTGTTTTTAGCTCGGAACGTTTTTGCCCTTCTTGGCGAGCTTTGCGCCTTTGCGAGAAAACCTCCTGGCCCTGCTTCAATCTTCCATCTCGATATCAAGCGCATTGATTTTGCGATGCAGGTTGCTCCGTTCCACGCCGATTGCATCAGCCGTCTTGCTCACGTTCCCGTCGTTCTCCCTGAGCTTGCGCAGCAGGTATTCCCGTTCAAAGTTCGATTTCGCCTCTTTCAGTGTGGGAAGTACAAGGTACGACTCGGTCGTATTCTTTCCTTCGGCTGCTTTTCTGGAGACAGCCGTCCTGCTTAAGGGCGGGGGAACATCGGAGACAGAGATCGTCTGTCCCGGCGACATGATGATGAGCCGCTCGATGATGTTCCTGAGCTCGCGCACGTTGCCAGGCCAGGGGTATTTCACGAAGAGCGCCAGGGCATCGTCATCAACGAGCTTAGGCTTCTGACCATACTCGCGCGAGAACTCCTGCAGAAAATAGCGGACGAGCCGTGGGATATCGTCAATGCGTTCACGGAGCGGCGGCACCTCCAGGGGGATCACGTTCAGCCGGTAGAAGAGGTCCTCCCGGAACTTACCTTTTTCAATCTCCTGGGCAAGGTCCTTGTTCGAAGCCGCGATGACGCGGACATCGGCCTTGAGCGTCCTGGTCCCGCCGACGCGCTGAAACTCCTGCCCTTCAAGCAACCGGAGCACCTTGGCCTGCGTAGCAAGGCTCATGTCCGCGATCTCGTCCAGAAAGATCGTGCCCTTGTCTGCAAGCTCGAACTTCCCGCGCTTCAATCCGATCGCACCGGTGAAGGAGCCCTTTTCGTGGCCGAAGAGTTCGCTCTCGATAAGCTCCTGCGGGATCGCTGCGCAGTTCACCTCCACGAAAGGTCCGGACGCCCGTTTACTTTCACGGTGAATGGCATGTGCCACGAGCTCTTTGCCTGTCCCGCTTTCGCCGTGGATAAGCACCCAGCCGTTCGTGGGTGCGGCAAGAGAGATCTGTCGTTTCAAGGCAGCGATCGCCGAACTCTCGCCTACGGTCTCATAGCGGCGCTCAATGCTCCTTTTGAGCGTCTCGTTCTCTTCGCGCAGCTTGCTGTCATCAAGCCCATGCTTGACCGCGAGCAATACCTGCTCTAAGGCCAGCGGCTTCTGGATGAAATCGTAAGCGCCCATCTTGATCGTCTTGACCGCGGTCTCGATCTCGCCGTGGCCCGTGATCATGATGACCGGCAGCTCCGGCCGCATCTCCTTGATCCGCCGCAATGTCTCGATACCGTCGATCCCGGGCTCCATGGAGATGTCGAGCATGACGATGGAAGGCTGCGCTTCCTGCAGGATGTCGATCCCTTCCTGACCAGATGCCGCCGCCGCGGTCTCGTACCCCTCGTCGGCAAGTACGCCCGCCAGGGTCTTCCGGATGCTCTCTTCGTCGTCTATGATCAGTACTGTTTGACTAGACATAGGGTTTCCTTAAGCTCTAGTATCCCAGCTCATGAATGATTTGCTACCCAGCTACACGCCGAAGTTGTGACCGAGGGTCCCAATTCGCGGGCTGTGGGCGCCCGACATTAGGCCAAGGCATCCCGCTTCGAATCCAATCAGCGCGCCATTTCACATAAAGTTGTTTTCGCTTATCAAGATTCCCTCCCGCAGCATCGGTATACCCGAACTGAATCCCGCAAGATGGACAGATCTCATGGGAAGGGCTATCTTCGTTCCAAGGAGCAAATCCAAGGTCATACCCCGCAGACAGGGCAGATGTATGTTTTTTCTATGAACTCCATCGGATAAATTCCTCTTGTGACCATTCGTTCGCTGGTTCAATCTTGCAGATTGACTCTCGTTACTATTTAGGTTCAGACTGCAAGCCTGAACCAGCGACATAAGGCCTATCATCCGCGAATGAACGCCAATGGACGCTAATATTTTTTTTTTGAATTCGCGTTCATTCGCGTGCATTAGCGGTTTCCAGTCTTCGCTTCACCTTTTTAATCCTTTTCCCAACAACTCGACCACCCGATCGATCTCCGCCCGTCGTCTCCCGCTGCTGTCCGGTCAGGTAGAACAACGCGAAACCCGACGGTATTAATTATAGAATTGATGCCTGCGAATTGTCTTATTTTCCGGTTTTCTCTGATCCACTCAAAACATCTTTCGCACCATGCAGAACAGCGACAACAGCGACCTGGTCGGGTTTAATGTGGTAAATGATTCTATATGGCCATTCAATCACTTCACGAATCTGATCCAGGTCATACTCCGGAACCCGCCTGCCGGAAAGCGGTTGTTCAGCGATCTGCTGAGAACGACGTGTCAGTCGGTCCACCATCCGCTTAGCGTACTCGATCGAGTCCTGCGCTATGTAGCGATAGATGCCGTCGAGATGAGCTTGCGCGGTGTTCGTCCAATGGACTTTCATTCCGGAAGCCCATATTTCGCTCGGACTTCCCGAACATCCATGGTGCGGCCGGCCTTGCTGTCCTCCACCCCCCGCTCGATCACTTCACGCACATAGATCTCATGGATCAGGTCATCCCATGTCGCGTTCTCCGGCATCATGTCTACAAGACGTTTAGCCTCCTGTTTGCTCATCATCGTGCCCATTGTTGTCCTCCCTGTTCCTTTGCCAGCCAGCACTTTCCGCAATTACATTCTAAACCATACGCTACCGCCCAAAAAGTACAATACATGAAATGCACAATGCAACAACCGACACAGCGATCGCTGCGATGCAAAGCGCAGTTGTCCTTCTGAACCTCGATTCCGCAATCTCCGCTCCCTGCTCAAGAGCAGCCACGGTATTTCGCAACTGCTCGGCCAGTTCTTTCACGTGTGCAGCGTTTTGCGAGGTTGCAGTTTGCAGCTCCGTAATTTGCTGCTGCACAAGACTTGCCTGGTTAGCTGCCGCCTCATCGCCTTTTCGCGAGGAGAACACAGGCAGCGTCGCCGCGATGATCGGGCTTAAGTAGGGCAAGATCGCTTTTACTGCCGGCATGAGCCACGCCATAGATTCTCCTTAGAATCCTTGCTGGTTCAATCCTGCAGATTGAACCACGCGTTACTGTTTAGGTTCAGACTACAAGCTTGAACCAGCGACATAAGGCCTATCATCCGCGAATGAACACGGATGGACGCTAATGTTTTTTTCTGAATTCGCGTTCATTCGCGTGCATTCGCGGTTTCCCCGCTTCGCTTCACCTTTTCAATCCTTTTCCCAGCAACGCCACCACGCGATCGATCTCCGCCTCCGTCGTCTCCCTGCCAAGGCTGAACCGTATCGCTCCCCGTGCTAGTTCAAGGTCCGTGCCCATTGCTACCAGCACATGCGATGCTTGGACAGTTTCGCCATGACAGGCGGCTCCGGGCGAGACGGCTATACCAGTTAAAACATCCATCACATCGACGGCGTTATGCCCTTCGAAGCTGATGTTCCAGGTATTGGGAAGCTTCTTTTCAGGATGGCCGTTGAGATGCACTTTCAGGCCTGCGCGCTCCAACCCGTCGAATAACCGCTTCCCGAGCTGTATCTGACGCTTGCCTTCCGCTTCAAGCAGCGGCATGGCGACCATGGCTGCGGCGCCGAGACCGACGATGAAGGCTGCGTTCTCCGTGCCCGGACGCAGGCCCCGTTCGTGTCCCGCGCCGTGCATGAGTGGTTCCAGTTTCCGTTCGGACCGGATGTAAAGCGCGCCGACGCCTTTGGGCGCATAGAACTTATGGCCTGCCACGGTCAGGAAGTCCACACCGAGATCGTCCACGTGCACGCGTACTTTCCCCACGCTTTGCGCGGCATCGGTATGGAACGGAATGTTCTGGGACGATGCGATCCGGCTGAGTTCTTTAATGTCCTGGATCGTCCCGACCTCGTTGTTCGAATGCATGATCGTGATAAGCGCGGTATCCGGCGTGATCGCCTTCACCAGATCGGCGGGAGCCACCATCCCGTATTTATCCACCGGCAGATAGGTCACGTGATAACCAAGATGCTCGAGGTAGCGGCAGGGCGCCAGCACCGCAGGGTGTTCTATCTGGGAAGTGATGATATGTTTTCCCGTGCCCTCGGTCATAGTGATACCGTTGATCACCATGTTGTTCGATTCGGTTGCGCCGCTCGTGAAAATGATCTCACTGGCCTGGCATCCTAAAAGGTGCGCCAGCCGCTCCCGTGCCTGTTCTATCCCCTCCCTGATCGCAACGCCGAAGCTGTGGCTGCTCGACGGGTTGCCGAACTTCTGTTTGAGATAGGGCAGCATCTCTTCGAGCACCGTTGGATCGACGGGCGTGCTGGCGTTATAGTCGAGGTAGATCGGGTTCATGGGTTATCCTTTAGCTTATTGATCGTCTAACAATGCCGACGACAAGATCAAGAACCACCTCCCCCAACCCCTCCTTGTCAAGGAGGGGCTACGCCATTTCCTCCCCTTGCCAAGGGGAGGTTAGGTGGGGTGGTTTGGGGGCACACGTTTTGAATTGTTATGAGTTCAAACGTTATTACAAGACAAACTTGTTCACAACGAACGACTCTAAAAAATACTCACCAGCGTTCATAAGGCCGACAAGGACCACCGACGCGAGAAACGAGACTGCAGCATATCCAACAGATTGCTTTTTCGACGTCCCTGCAATACTGGCGATGCCGAGATACAAGAGATAGATGCTGTACAGAATCGC
This sequence comes from Nitrospirota bacterium, assembly GCA_041495765.1. GTDB lineage: Bacteria > Nitrospirota > UBA9217 > UBA9217 > UBA9217 > GWC2-56-14. The sequence continues at coordinate 7,908 of JBGQDI010000058.1, read as the reverse complement.
GGCATAGATCACCCAGTCCATCTTCGGAAGAGTTGCAATGAATCCCGCAATAAAAAGCGGCGTAAATGAGTACGCTGCAACCTTGAATCCCTGCAGCCCGGTCCATCTATCACCAGGAGCCATGACGATCACCGTAATGACCGCACCGACCACAACAACGTTAAGGACATACATAAAATACCAGAGCAGATTCGTCATCAAGAGATGAACAAGAGGAAAAACGAGGGCGCTGTTTGGAAGTGAACTGTTTAAAATGAAGCCACCGCTTGCGATCACTGCCAAGGGCGGTATCGCGGCAAGGGGGGCAACGTAGTTCAGAAGAAGGCTCCCGTACGTGACCGGCTCATCCTTGATCGCCTGCCACTCGGTCTCGGGATGGATGAGCATATTCATCACGCGGTTCAGGACCGGTCTCATGACGATGGCCCCCCGCTCCGCACTATGCCGTGCCCCTGGCGATCATCTCCCGGGCATGAGTGATGGTCGCATCAGTGATGGTCTTGCCGCCAAGCATGCGCGCGATCTCGTCGACCCGCTCCTGTTTGTCCAGCAGCTTGACCTCGGTGCTGGTCCGGTCCTTTTTCACAGACTTGGATACACCATAATGGCTGGCTGCCATGCTCGCGATCTGCGGCAGATGGGTGATGCAGAAGACCTGGCGTTTAGCAGCCACCCGCTTCAGCTTTTTCCCGACCTCTTCGGCAACAGCGCCCCCGATGCCGGCGTCCACTTCGTCGAATACGAGCGTCGGGATGGGATCGCCCTCGACCAGGATGGTCTTGAGCGCCAGCATGATGCGCGAAAGCTCGCCGCCTGATGCGGTCTTGGCGAGCGGCTTCGGCTCCTCACCGGGATTCGGAGAGATCAGGAACTCGACGCGGTCGGCGCCGCGCGGCCCGAGCTTGTGGCCGTCCAGCGTATCGTCGCCTGCCTCCTGCGTAATCTTGACCGTGAAGACCGTCTTCTTCATGCCGAGATGCGTAAGCTCCGCCTCGACCTTTTTCTCAAGTTCCCGTGCCGCCGAGCCGCGTTTTTTTGTCAATTGTTGAGCCTGCATGGTCAGTCCGGATTTTATCGTCTGGACCTCTTTTTGTAAGCGCGCTATCTCTTCGGTGCTCCGCTCCATGCGCTCGAGCTCCGCTGACGCCTTTTCACCGAAGGCAATGATCTCATCGATAGCGCCGCCGTATTTCTTCTTGAGCTTCTGGATCAGGTCCAGCCGGTCGCCGATCTGTTCCAGACGGTCGGGGTCGAACTCGACCTTTTCTGCATAGGCCGAGACCTCGCGTGCCGCCTCTTCGATCTGGGCGCGCCCTGCTTCGCAGAGCTCCAGCACCGGCTTCAGGCGGTCGTCGATGGCAGCGATCTCGCGGAGACTGGTGATGGCCTTTTTGAGCTCGGTCAGTGCTGCATGGTCGGAAGTATAGAGCGCTTCGTCGGCAGCACGCGAAAGTCCGGCGATCTTTTCCGAGTTGGCAAGGATCTTCTGCTCGCTCAAAAGCTCCTCGTCCTCGCCGGTCTTTAACTGGGAGGCCTCGATCTCGTTCTTCTGGAACCGAAGCATGTCCTCTCGCTGCGCCCGGTCGCGCTCGCCGGACTCAAGCTCTGTAAGTTCTTTCCTGATGTCCTGCAAACGGCGGTAGGCCTGGAACAGTGTTTCCCGGAGCCCATCGAGGCTCCCAAAGGAATCGAGCATCTCCATCTGGCGCTCCAGGGACAACAGCGACTGATGCTCGTGCTGGCCGTGGATGTCTGCCAATGTCGCGCCGAGCGTTGACAGCGTTGCCAGGTTCGCCAGGCTTCCATTGATATAGACCTTGTTCTTTCCCGATGCAGCAAGCACCCGCCGGATGATCAGGTCCTCGCCGGTCTCCATCTCGATCCCCTGTTCGCCGAGCAGGTCCTGCACCTCTTTCGTGGCGCTTCCGTTCAGTTCGAATGCCGCCTCCACCACCGCTTCCGTGCAGCCTGTGCGGATCAGGTCCGCGCTTGCGCGCTCGCCGAGCGCCAGGTTCAGCGCATCGACAACGATGGATTTCCCCGCGCCCGTCTCGCCGGTGAACACGTTCAGCCCCGCCGTGAATTCCACGCGGAGCTGATCGATGATGGCAAAGTTCTTTATGTTCAGTTCTTTCAGCATAGGTTAGGGGCGGATTTCAGGTCTCAGGTCTCAGGTCTCAAGTCTCAGGTCTCAGGTCTCAAGTTTCGGGTTTCGGGTTTCGGGTTTAAATTCCGCAATCCGAAATCCGCAATCCGAAATTTACTTACTCACCCTTTCTGCTTTTTTCATGGCAAACTTCCCCTGCGTGGATTTGCCGTTCCCGCCGGCCTTTTTGTAATACTGCCGGGCCAGCTCTTTCTTCCCGAGTTTTTCGCTGGACCGGCCTGCCCAGTAGTATGCCGTACCCACCCACATGGCGGACTCGGGATAAAGTTCGGGGATCTTCAGGAACTCAGCAGCTGCCTGATCGTGCCTGCCCATAAGAAAATAGCAGAACCCGATCCAGTACCGGGTACCGGGCTGGACCGTGCGGGCCTGAAAAGAAAGGGCGCCCTGATAGGCATAGCTGGCTTTCTGGTACGAACCAAGCCGATAGTAACAATCGCCCATCCTGGTATATACATCACCGGCAGGGACCTTTTCGGAAGTGGTAGTAAGGACGGACTCGTATAACGGAAGGGCCTCTTGATAATGTGCGGAAGAGTACAACGCGTTGGCTTGCTTATAGTGAGCAACGGCATCGGTTTCGCTGATAGCGAAGGCTGCTCCGCCCGGCAGGAACGCAGCAAAGATCAACAGAACAAGTGCTTTTCTCATGCAGCCCCCATTGAAAAACTGTTGCAAATTTACCACAATCCAGGGGGGGATTCAACCAGAATCTAGGGAATGTACTCAACATTCAATATTCAAGATTCAAACGTTGAATCTTCCTTTTTGAGTTTTGAATGGCGCCTTGCAGGGCTAGAGCGGATTGATCCGGATGGACGCGTTGCTTCGAAGTTCGGCCAGGTATTTTTCCAGTTGTTTGTCGACCTCCTGGTCCGTCAGGTAGGACGTGATCTGTTTCTGCACTTCCGGAAAAGCTTTGCCCCGGAACTGGGCCGCATGGGAATCGAAGAAGCGCCGGGCGTCATCGCGTCCGATGCGCACATACAGACCGATCTTCTTTTCAATGAATCGCTCGACCAAAAGCCGGTCGCCCAGCATGCGCTCCAGCTCACGGTTCGACAGCTGGGACTTGGACAGGAACGCTGCGAAGGCCTCGGGCGACCCCAGCCGTTTCTTGAAAGCCTCGACCTGGGGCCGGATGTCATGCTCCGACAGTTCGATGAACTTGAGCCGCCGCGCCTCCTGGAGCAGCAGCAACCGGTTCACCAGGCCGTCGCGCGTTTCCTGCCGAAGCCTGCTCCGGTCCGGTGCCGGCCCCGACAAGGCCTCGTTGATGCTTACCGCCTGTTCAAGGTCCTGCTCCGTAATGACGTCATTATTGACCGCGGCCACGAGGTGGTCGACCCGCTCCGCCAGCGCCGGAGAAAGAAGGAACAAGAGCACAGCAAAAAGGACCAGTAGTTGCCCCGGTCCATTCTCAATCCGCAATCCGCAATCCGAAATCCGCAATCGCCTCATCCCTCTTTCAGGTCCGTCATCTTGACGCCTTTAAGATAATCCACGGTATTTTCTTTTTTGATCCCCTCAAGCCGCTTCACGGTCTCGGCTATCCTGAGCGCGTTGTTCAGGATCGTCTCCAGGCGGGCGACCAGCTCTTTATCCTTCTCCTCGTAGCGTTCCATCAGGAGCTCGATATTGCCGATGACCGTGGTCAGCGGGTTGTTGATCTCGTGCCGCACTGCCACGCCCACCTGGCCGATGGCGCCCACGCGCTCGGCTTTGACAAGCATCTCCCTGAGACGCTTCTGCTCCGTCACATCCCGCGCCGACAACTGGTACCCGATGCGGGCCCGGTTCCGGGTCATTTTGCGCGCGCTCATTTCCACAAAGGCATGGCTGCCGTCCCGCTTGACCACCTCGAGCTCCACCATCCGGCGAATGCCCGGCATCTCGCCGGTCAGCAGTTGGCGCGCAATGACGACCCCGTCATCGGTCAAAAAATCCATGACGCTTCTTCCGTACAGTTCGACCTTGGAAAAACCCAGAAAGCGTTCTGCCGATCGGTTGAGCGCGGTAAAGTGTCCTTCCGTATCCATGGTGAACAGGATATCACGGGCGTTCTCGAAGAGGTCCCAGAACTTCTCGCTGGACTCCTTCACCTCGCCGTAGAACCGGAAGTTCTCGATCGCCATGCCGAGCTGCGCGCCGATGGAGTCGAGCAGCTGAACATCGGAAGGCTGCAGGGCAAATTCCCTGGTCGGGTAGAGGAACATGACGCCGAGCACCACGCCGCGCGATTTGATCGGGACGATAACATGCGAATGCACATGGTCATGGTCCGAGTCTCCGGGCTTCCGGCTGTGGCGCGGGTCCTTGCAGCCCTGTTCGGCGAACATCAACTCCCCCGTCTGGGCGACCATGCCGCACAGGCATTCGCCCATCCGGATCGTCTGCTCCTGCTCGACGAATTCCGCGGACAGCCCCTGCTGGACCACGAGGCGCAGCGTCTTGTTGTCGGGCTCGACGAGGAAGATCCCGCCCCGGGGTTCCATGTTCGTCAGACTGTGCAGGACCATGACCAGTGAGTTCTGGAGCACCGTGGTCAGACTGCCGGCCTGTCCCAGAGTAAGGGCAACGGAGTTGAGGGCGCTGATCTCCTGCGTCCGGTCGAACAGCCGCTGTTCCAGCTCGGAATAGGACCGTTTCAGCTTGTTCGCCATGTCGTTGAAGCGCTCGCCGAGTCTGCCGATATCGCTTTCCGAGTAGACCTTCATCTGGTAGTCCAGGTTCCCCTGGCTGATCGCCTGGGTCCCGTCCCAGAGCTCGTACAGCGGGATCGATACTTTGCGGTGGATATAGAGACCGAACCCCGCAAGAAAAGTGACCGCCGTTACCAGGATGCTGAAGAACAGGAAATTGATCCGTGTTCTGATGTCTTGCAGTTTGCCCATGATGGCGCCTAACTGGTTCGCGTTCTCTTCTTTATAGGAGTCGATATCCCTGGTGATCATTGCCACGGTCAGGTCAAGTTCGCTCAGCAGGGACTGCACCAGTACCCGATTCCTGCCGCGTAGATCGCTGACCGCAAAGAGCCGGGACGATCGTTTGCCGATCTCATCAAGATCGTCGCTGATCACGGAAAGAAGCTCCTTTTCCCGGTGGCTGAGGTTCAGTTTTGCGATATCATCGACCATCCGGGTCGCGCCGGTGCACGAAAGTTCGAAGCTTTTCCGGAACCGGAGATCGCTGGTCGACGCATAGCGGCGGGAGGACCGGGACATTTCCTCCACCTGTCGCTCGATCTCCCAGATATTCTGGAACTCCACCGAGACCTGGCTTACCGCCTGGGTGGTGAGCGAGAACATCGAGGTCATGTTCAGGAGGGAGAATACGGCGATCGTCAGGATCAACAGTATGCCGAAACCGACGAGCCCTATGAGCCTTCGTTGTATCCTCATGGTATGCCTTGAGAACCCCTTCTTACCTCATGCAGGTGGATGGACTGAGGTAAGACCGCCTGTTTTGCCCCTCAGCCTTACAACCTTACCTTACGATTTAGACTCTGCATAATACCACTGTTCATTGCACCCGTCCAGCTCCCCTGCTAGAACATATTGCCGATATTGAAATGCAGCTCGCCGGGGCTTTCGCCGGGCCGGCGATGGATCTTCTGCCCATAATCGAGCCGAAGCGGCCCCACCGGCGTATTGTAGCGGATGCCTATGCCGTAGGACGCCCGGTAATGGGGCGTATCGGTGACCGTGCCCGTGGGCATGCTGACCAGGGCCGTATCGGCCCGCTGGATCCTGCCGACCCTGCCGGCATCGACAAAGAACACGGTGCCGAAACCTTCGGTCTGGCTCACGCGGAGCTCGGTGTTGACCAGGACCATGCTCGCGCCGCCCAGTGGCGTCACGGTGCCGTCGGGAGCGGTCACTGCCGGGCCGACGGAGTCCTGCAGATACCCCCGCAGGGTGGTCGCCCCGCCGAGATAGAATCGTTCGTGGAGCGGGATCGTTCTCGAGGGGACCGTCGAGGTCGCCTTCGTGTCCAGATGGGGCACCGCTACGCCAACGCGGCCTGACAGGGCCAGGACCGAAGTGCTCGTGACCGGGAAATACCAACTGGTCTGGGCCGTCAGTTTCGTAAAATCCGCCTGGGAGCCGAGTTGCTGCAATGCTTCCTTCACCGCGATCCCATGGAGCGATCCTTTGCGGGGATTGAAGGGGTCGTCCCGCAGGTCCAGCACAACGCCCGGGGTAACGCTGCTCACCAGCACCCGGCCGCTGTCCTCGGGCGTCAGGATGGCGGCGGGACGGACATTATAGTTGTTCACGTTCTCGAACTGGTACATGAGCGAAAGCTTAAGGTGGTTCTCGTCGTAAGCGCGGGACAGTCCCGTGGCGACCTCGGTCTTCCGCGTCTGGTAATATATATCACGCGTGTCCGCGTTCAACCGTTTCTGGTCGGACCAGGACAGGCGGACGCTGGCCTCGAGCCGCTGGTTCAGGAACCAGGGCTCGCGGAAGTCCGCAACCGCCTGCTTGACAATATCGCTTCCCGCAACGCGAAATCCCAGGAACTGCGCCTGCCCCCAGAGGTTCCGGTAATTGACGTCGGCTGAAGCGCGGAAGTGGTCCAGGTCGCCGTAGCCCACGCCGACCTCCACGGAACCGGCAGGCCGCTCCTCCACGGTCAGGAGCATGTCCCGGGTGTATTCTTTTTCTCCCGGATGCAGCGGCTCGAACCTGACCAGGCTGAAGAAACCCAGGCGGTAGATGTGCTGCTGGCCCGACAGCACGGCGCCGTAGTCGTAGGGGTCACCGGAATGGACGTCCACCTCCCGCAGGATGACATGGTCGGCAGTGCGTTCATTGCCCTTCAGGATGATCCTGCCGACCCGGACCACCTGGTCTTCGGTGATCCGGAAGACCAGGTCCACGCTGTTCCCTTCCTCGCTCTTTTCCACATCGGCGCGGGCATAAACGTGGCCTTTGGATGCGTAGGCCGACTGAATGCGATACCGGTCCTCTTCCGCGATGCGCTCGCTGTAGGGAGACCCTGGTTTAAGGCTGAGCTTTGCCTGCAGGTCGGCACCGCTCAGCACGCTGTTGCCCTCGAAGATGATATTCCTGATCAGGGTCCGCGGCCCCTCCGTGATCTCGTAGATGACCAGGACCTGCGCACCGTTCCCGGCGACATCGACCCTGCTCTTGACCGCAACCGCCAGGAACCCGGCGTCCACATAGCGGTCATGAAGATATTCCGTGTCCCGGGCAAGCTGGTCCTCGCGAAAGGGCTGCGACGTGAACCACCCGGACTCCTGCAGGCCAAGCTCTGCTTTGAGCTGCTTCGCGGGCATGAAGGCAGCGCCCGTGATAGTGATCCTTTTGATCGTGATCCGCGGGCCTTCCTCGACCGTGATCAGCAGATCGAGCGTCCCCTGCCCCTCGGTGCTTTTGACGGCAACAGCCACGTCCCGGTATCCCGCCTCGCGGCAGGCGGTTCTTATCTTGTCGACGCTGCTCTCGATGATCGCCGGGGAGTCATCATGCTCCGACCAGATGAGCAGCAGCCCGTGCAGCTCTTTGTCGCTGAAAGCATGATTGCCCGAGAACCGCGCCTGCACCTTGCGTCCCTCGATGATCTGCATGCTAACCACGGCCTTGCCTTCCCGGAAACCGATGTCGACGGACCCCGGCTTTGCAGCAGGGTATCCCGCTTCCGCATACTTCTCGATGACGGCAGCCCGGTCCTTGTCCAGCAGCAGCCCGCTCCTCACCGGTTTGCCCGGCCGG
>JBGQDI010000057.1:0-12680 GCA_041495765.1 Nitrospirota bacterium | reverse complement strand
GTCTTCCCCTTCTTCTCCGGCAGCGACCGCGCGAACTGCTTCCCCCTCTCCAGCCACTTCGCCAGGCCGGCAGCGCTCTTCCATCCTGCTTCCCTGACCATGATCCAACCGGCCATGGGCCTTCCGGTGATGGCAAAAGGCTCCACATTCCGTTCCTTCAGGCTTTGCTCCCCCTGCTCTTTATCCATGCGCACGATCAGGAAATCCTGGTAAATGCCGAAGGCCATGTTGCGCTTGAGCAGGTAGCATACCCCGCCGAACATCTTCTTTTTTTCCACGTGCTGCCATCGCCGGGCAGCCTTGTCGATCAGTATTTCTAATTTTGTGTTGTAGGGCATGACATCTCCTTATGATCCTTCTCCTGTTGCTCCATCCGCCCATGCCGGGACCAGGAGCCAGCCTTTTCGCAGTTCTTTATCATGGTCCCTGCACGCAGGTTCAAAGCCCCGCACCAGCGCCCAGAATCGCTCCGCGTGGTTCATGTGGCGCCTATGGCAAAGCTCGTGCATCAGGATGTAGCCGACCAGATGGGCAGGGAGGAACAATAACTTGTAGTTCAGGCTGATCGTGCCTTGCCCGGAACAGCTTGCCCACCGTGTCCGCTGGCCCCTGACCACGGCACGGGAATAGGCAAGCCCCGACTGAACACTGAGGCGGGTCAACCAGGGGACCAGCTGCTCGCGCGAGCGGCGCGACAACCAGCGCTTCAGCGCTGCATGGCAGGCGCAGGTATCGGCGATCGCCCCCTGGACCTTAAGCTGTCCCGGCGCCGTTGTCCGCACCACAACGGTCCTGGATGCGGTCGGCAGGTAGACGACCTGCCAGTGTTCCCCGAGCGCCGGGAGATCGATGGCCGCCGGCAGCGCGTCGGCCGGTTCCGGCACTCCTCGCCTGCGGAGCTCGGCAAAGCGCTCAAGATGCGAGGTGATCCATGCTCGCTTCTCTTCCAGGATTGCCGGGACCTGCTGCAGGCCGCTTCGCCGGGGCACCACCACGACGAGCCCGCTCCGTGCTGAAATAGTGAGTCTGATGCGCTTCGCGCGAATGGAGATGCGGACACGATAACTGAGCGTCTGCGTGTCGGAAAAGGTCATGCGGTAGTTCGCTGCAGGGGTGTGCTTATTCATGATTTAAAGAAAAACGGAAAGCAGCGCAACGGAAAGGTTCGCTGGCACGGGCATCACGACTGAGGAACACTGTTCTTCTTGCTTCGTTCCTTTTCCGTGTACATGCGCTCGTCCGCAAGCCGCATGAGAGCATCAATGGAATGCTGTTTCGCCGGCTCGAACTCCGCCATGCCGATGCTGACCTTTAGCTGGTAAGCGCCGTTCTCGCGGGCGTTAAACTGGCACAGGTTCTTCTGCAGCCGCTCCTGGGCGGCGGTTACGCCGCGGTCCGTCGGGTTCACCAGCAAAATGGCGAACTCGTCGCCGCCCATGCGGGCGATGATATCGGAGTCGCGGTAGCTCTGCCGGAAGAGGTCCGCCATGGAGCAGAGGGCTTCGTCGCCTGCCTGGTGGCCCAGCGTGTCGTTGATCGTTTTGAAGCCATCGAGATCGGCGAACAGCAGCACCAGGCTTCCGCCGCTCCGCTGCGCCGACCGGAGTTGCTGTTCCGCCAGGACAAAGAACCCGCGGCGGTTCGGCAGACCCGTCAGCTCGTCGGTGATCGACATCATGCGGAGCCGTTCCTGCAGCCGCACATGCTTGATGCGGATCATGAGCTCGTTCAGGGAAAAGGGTTTTTTGATGAAATCGGCCGCGCCCGCGTCAACCGCTTCATCATAGGAAAAGTTGTCGATGAACCCGGTGGTGACGATGATGCTCATTTCCGGACGGAGCCGGTGTGCGCGCTCGGAAAGCTCCAGCCCTTTCATACCGGGGAGAACGATATCGGTCACCAGGACGTCGAAAGCCGCTGCGGTAATGCGCTCCAGCGCGCTTTCGGCATCGGGGAAGGCTTCGCACACATGTCCCATGCCGGAAAAATACTGTTTCAGCAGGCGGGAAAGGACCGCATCGTCGTCAACGACTATAATGGAGTATTTTTCTTCCATGGCCGGTATGCGGCCGGGGCCGCATGGGGGTTACTATAGCAAATTAAGGCGACCTGCACCATAAAAATACGCTCTTTTTTATATGTTGTCGGTTTCAGCAAAAGTAGATCTGAAAAGACTTTTCTGCACGGAGCACAGCGGATAAGAACAGGAGAGTGGCGGATGTTTCCACATGGCCCGCAAACAGGCAAATGCTTTGTCTGAAGAGTTATCCGCTGTTATCCGGCGTTCGACCCGATCGTTCCGTGTCTAAAACTTTTTTAGCGGAAGCGTACGAGGAATTCTGTCGCTGGGCAGGGCACAAAAAAAGCAGGCCCTGAAATCAGGGCCTGCTTGATAGAGTAATGGCAGGATTAGAGCTTTACGACATTAGCGGCCTTGGGGCCTTTGGGAGAGTCGACAACGTCGAACTCAACTTGCTGACCTTCTGCCAGGGACTTGAATCCGCTGTCTTGAATGTCGCCGAAATGTACGAACACATCTCCGCCCTTTTCACGGGTAATGAAGCCGAAACCCTTGGCGTCATTGAACCACTTCACGGTACCTTTTTCCATGGTGAGCTACCTCCTTCTTGTGAAATTGAAGCTGACGGAAATGTGCAACAAAAAACCGCAAAAGCGAAAGCTCTTTGCGGTCTCCCCAACAAATGACTTCCGGAACTTCTGGAAAAGATAATGCCATGTGCCGCATGATAAGTCAAGAAAATTATCCGGCCAGGAGATGGCCCTGCTCGCCGCACCATTCGCAAAAAAATCAACCGGAACGCGTCGGCGCTTCCAGACCGCACGGTGCTTTACCGATGAAACCGGGAAGAAACATTTCACGCGGAGGCGCGGAGTCCGCGGAGAAAAACAATGACTGTTGTTTTTGACGGTAAAGCCGGAGAAAGAGCTGTTGACGCTCTCCGCGCCTCCGCGTGAGACGCCTTGCAGCTTCGGTTCCGGCGATCCTGGTCGAATTACTGCCCCGGGATGTCCCGCATGATCTGCCCCTTGATGAAGTTCCGAAGCAGCTCCAGGTCCGTCGGCGAGATCTCGGTGAACTTCATGGCCATGCCCGGCTCTTCGAAGAGGCCGCTGTTCATGACGACCGTTCTCAGGACCACGGCCTTGAGCTTGACCGGGATGGAGTGGATCATCAGCGTGACCGGCAGTACGACGTTGACCGGGCGGGGGCTGAGCGTGCAGACGAAGATGCCGTTCTCCGACAGTTCCGAAACGTACTCGGTGCTGATGGTCGTTCCCGTCGCGGCAAGGCCGCCCACTCTGACGGGCAGCAGGGTCCGCAGCCGGATGTGCTGCCGCGGCGTGGCCTCCGTTGCCTGCTGGATAACGCTGTACAACGCGCCCGGGTCCACGGGTTTTTTCAGAAAGGCCACGCACCCTGACGCCCGGCACATCTTTTCCCGGTTCGGGTCGTCCTGGGAAGTATGGATCATTACGGGGATGTTCTTGGTGCGGGGATCGTGCCTCATGCGGACGAGCATCTCCAGACCGGACATCTGCGGGAGGGAAAGCTCGGTGATCACCAGCGCCGGCAGGGACGCGGCGATGACCTTCAACGCGTCCTCGGCCGTGTTCGTAATATATACGTCGTAGTCGAGCCGCTGCAGGATCAAGCCTGTCGTGAACAGGTCGCGGATGTAGCCGTCCACGAGGAGGGCAAAGCTCTTTTTCCGGCCCGGCATGCTGATTGCGGTTTCCTGAACAGGCGGTTCAGTCACGGGTACGGCTCTCTTTCACCTGGCCCCTCCCCAGGGGAGATGGCAGGCAGGGGGTTCTGATTCGATGTCAAGCCGACTGGTCGGCAGCAGGGTTCCTTCACGATCGGGCACGGCTACTGTTTACTTCCCAGGCGTACCAGGAATGCCGTATCACCCAGCATCTTATTGACCACGTCCGCCAGTGCCTGGCCGGCCAGTCGATCGGTCTCCGCCTGCACGTCACCGGAGCTTCTTCCGCTCGATGTCGCGACGCCTTCGTACTCTTTTGCCCAGCCGACAGACGACGACACCAGGACCTTTACGAAGAACTTGGACTGCCCCCTGGCCTCGCTGAAGGTGATCTCGGGAACCGTAATGCTCAATACCACGGAGGCATCGCTCCGCACGCGTGCGCCGCGCACGGCAAGCTCGCGGGACAGGGATTCGACCAGCCGCTTTGCCCATGCCCGTTTGTTCCCGCGCATGCCCGACCGTCCTTTTTTGGGGGTCAGGATGTCCTGCTCGGCCGCGTCCTTCTCCGCGTTCACCACCAGAAGCGTGACCGCCGAAAGCGACAGCCCCTCTGAGCCTTTCACCGGCGGCAGCGTCTTCGGCATGATCGTGTACGTGCTGCAGCCGGTCAGCAGGAGCAGGCACAAGGCCATTGCGGACCAACGGGGACGGGGCGTTCTCATAGCATGCCTCTTCTGAACAGTGGACGTTAGGATCAAACCCTTCACCGCAGAGGACGCGGAGGGCGCGGAACAACGTTTGTACTGCAACACTCGACAACGTTCGGCCGAACAAGTTCGCTCCCTGCGTGTTTGCCGGGGAACTTGAACTGCTCTGCGCCTCAGCGGTAAAATTGCTTCAGGTTCTTCGAAAACCCTGGCCCACTCGTGCTTGCGGGTAAAGGGGCGTTACGCCTGGCCTGCAGAACCGAGCACTTCCTTGTTCTTGTGGATGATCATCTTGATCAGTTCGTCGCGGGCCGGGCCCAGGTACTTTCTCGGGTCGAATTCCGCCGGCTTCTCAGCCAGGGTCTTCCGGATCAGCGCCGTCATGGCAAGACGGCCGTCGCTGTCGATGTTCACTTTGCAGACCGCGCTCCGCGCCGCCTTGCGCAGCTGTTCTTCGGGAATGCCTACGGCGTCCTTCATGGCCCCGCCGTTCTTGTTGATCATCTCGATGTACTCGGGGATCACCGACGATGCCCCGTGCAGAACGATGGGGAAACCCGGAATACGCTTTTCGATCTCCTCAAGGATGTCGAACCGGAGCGGCGGCGGCACCAGCACGCCGCGCGCATCGCGCGTGCACTGTGACGGCTTGAACTTCATGGCGCCGTGGGACGTGCCGATCGAGATGGCCAGGGAATCGACGTTCGTCTTCTTCACGAAGTCCTCGACCTCTTCGGGCCTCGTGTAGGTGGATTTTTCCGCCACGACCGCATCTTCGATGCCGGCAAGGACCACGAGCTCTCCCTCGACGACCACGTTATGGGCATGGGCATATTCGACGACCTGTTTCGTCAGCTTCACGTTGTCTTCGTAGGAATGGTGGGACCCGTCGATCATCACGGAGGAGAACCCGGAATCGATGCAGGATTTGCAGAGCTCGAAGGTGTCGCCATGGTCCAGATGCAACGAGAACTGCACGGGCGAGTTGGCGTCCTTGATCATGGCCACGGCGCCCATGGCGAGGAACCGGAGCAGGGTCTGGTTGGCATATTTGCGCGCGCCGCTCGATACCTGCAGGATGAAGGGGGATTTCGACTCCACGCAGCCCATCACGATCGCCTGCAGCTGCTCCATATTATTGAAGTTATACGCCGGGATCGCGTACTTGCCCTTCATCGCCTTCGCGAACATCTCCGTGGTCGTGACCAGTCCGATGTCCTTGTATGAGACCTTCTCCATGTTCTTCCTCCTGATTGAAGTGTTTTACTCCGCGAAGACCGACCTCACAGAGTTAAGGTTGATTGCGGGCATATCTTATCATGAAGTTCGGGCAAACTGCAAGTCCCTGTCGACAAATGAAGGTCCGGAGCAAAGGCAGGAATTTTTCGCGCGGAGGCGCGGAGCGCGCGGAGAACGTCAACAGCTTTGAACAGGGGTTGAAGATCAGGGACAAAAAAAGATTGCTGTTCTCCGCGGACTCTGCGTCTGCGCGCGAGATGGATTTTGACCTGGCTTTTGGTCCAACGTGTCTGGCTGACATAAAACAGAAGGAACTCTTTTGGACAGGAGGTAAGACGGGAGAGGTACAACGGATCAGAGTGACCCTAGAGCGGGCTCTTTTGGAGCACGGCGGCATCGGTGCCGTGCTGGAGAAGGTCGATCATGCGGGAGAGGGACTCCTCATGCAGGTCGTGGATAAGCACCCGGTCCACACCGCGCCGGCGTTTCTTGTTCAGGACCGAGAGGAGCACCATGCTCTTATAGATGCGCTTGTTGGTCTTGAAGGAGAACAGGTAGGGGTCGAGCGCATTCTCCAGGAGCAGGTCGCTGCGCTTGCGCACGGCCCTGCTGATCGCCACCGTCTGCAGCCAGTAGCTCTTGTCGATGATGCTGTCCGCTTTCAGTTCGATCCAGGTGTGCCCCATGTTCCCCAGTTCGTCCGTCAGCGTCTCATGGGCGACCGTATCCGCAGCCAGGTGGCTGAGGTAGCCGTAGGCAAAGGCCCGCTCCGGCCATTGTTCCGCCTGATCAAGAAGCTTGAGGCCCACTTCCCAGGAATGGGAGCTTTTATCGTCGGGGAGGTATTTCTTGCCGATGATGATGTCGGCCATGATGTTCCCGTACAGAAAATCCTGCTTGTGTTTTTTCAGGAGCGCCAGGATGCCGGCAGGGATGAGCGGTGCGCACGAGAGGAGTTCGTTGCCCAGGTATATGTGGGTCATGGGACCCCAGGCAAAGGATACCGTGGGAACCAGGATGAGTCCGATAAGGAGTGCGAGATAATACATAAGAGTAATCAATGAATTAGGTGAAACGGATGAAAGCGTTCTACAAGAACGGATAAACGCCGGAGCGACCGGCCGATCCCTGCAAACTCATGGATGTTACCCCATTGGACAGGATCAAGTCAATAGTAAATGCGTGCCAAAGCGGCTCATCCGACCACATTGAACTCGCGTACCCGGAACTTTGCACCGAGCCCTTCCGCGATCTTCCGGCAGGCCTCGACGTCCACCTCGGGCAGGGCGACCACCGTGACGGTTACGTCCGGAAGATATTTGACCGCCTCGCTGATGAACTCCTTTACGGCATCATAGGTCGCAATGCCGAACTGCGGCTGGCTTACCTTATTATAGAGCTCGGCGTTCTGTGCGTTCAGGCTGACGCTGACGGCGTCCACCAGGCCCGCAAGCTCGGGCAGCACGTTCCGCTTGTTGATCAGGTTCCCATGGCCGTTCGTATCGATCCGCACCCTGCCTCCGCGTTTTTTTACCTCGGCGGCCACGGTTTTGACCACCTCGAACCGAAGCAGAGGCTATCCGTATCCGCAGAACACGATCTCGGCATAACGCTTCGGGTCGCCGATCTCCTTGATGAGCGCCTCCGCGGTCGGTTCCTCGGCAAGCCGCAGATTGTGCCCTTTGACGAAATCCGTATGGTAGCGCACACAGAAGGTGCAGGCCGCCGAACAGCGGTTCGTGATGTTGAGATAGAGGGAATTCCTGATGGGGTACGTGATCTGGCCCTTCGCGGGCATGGCGCCGATGCCGAAAAGCTGCATGGCATTGAAGCTCGTGATCCTGGCCACATCGTCGAAGGAAAGGCCTTTGATCTTCGCAACGGCCTCGGCCGTATGGCGCACGAAAGCCGGCTCGTTCCGTTTGCCGCGCATGGGCTGGGGAGCAAGATAGGGAGAATCCGTCTCGATCAGCAGGTGTTCGATCGGGATCTGGCGCACCACCTCACGCAGGGCCTCGGCCTTGGGGAACGTCACCGGGCCGGCGATGGAAATTGAAAACCCCATCTCGATCACCCGCTTCGCCATGGCGATGTCCCCTGAGAAGCAGTGCAGCACGCCGCCCAGTTCGGGAGACCACTCCTCGGACAGGATCTGGAGCGTGTCCTCGTGGGCATCGCGGTCATGAACAATGACCGGCAGTTCCAGCATGCGCGCCTCGCGCAGCATGTCGCGGAACTTCCGCTTCTGGTCAATGCGCGGCGAATGCTCGTAATGATAGTCGAGCCCGATCTCTCCGTAGGCAACCACCTTCTTATGCTGGGCGAAATGCCTGAGGATGTCATAGACCGGATGCAGGATGTCCTTCACTTCATGGGGGTGGATGCCGATGGCGGCATAGATGAAATCGTACTTGTCCGCCAGCATGACCGCATCCCTGCTCGATTCCAGGGTCGTGCCGATGGTAACGATGTACTCCACGCCTGCTTCGCGGGCGCGTTTGATCACCTCGTCCTGGTCGTCGTTGAATTCCCGCATCTCCAGATGCGCATGAGTATCGATCAGCATGGTTGGTATCTCATAATAGGTAAGGGCGGGTTTAAAACCCGCCCCTGCGATTCTTCCTGAATTTTAATCCGCAATCTGCAATCCGAAATCCGAAATTGTTTTACTTCACACGACTTCCGGTCTTCGTCTCCCGGTCAAAGGTGGCCACGGCAAGCAGGTCCCCGTTGCTCGCGGCAAGCAGCATGCCCTGGGACTCGATCCCCATGAGCTTGGCAGGCTTCAGGTTCGCCACGATGACGATGGTCTTGCCCAGCAGTTCTTCGGGCGTATAGCTCTTGCCGATACCGGCAACGACCTGGCGGGTCTCGGTGCCGATATCCACTTTGAGCTTCACGAGCTTATCCGACTTCACCACACGCTCGGCCTCAACGATCTTGCCGACCCGGAGGTCGACCTTCATGAAGTCCTCGATCCCGATCGGGTCCTTTGCCGCCACAATGGGAGCTGCTGCCGGCTGGGCCGGAGCTGCCTGCGGGGCATCCTGCTTGATCTCCTGCTTCACTTCCTGTTCTGCTTTTTCCATCTTCTTCTCCGTATTCTTTTTCTGGTCTATGCGCGGGAACAACTGTGCGCCCGGCTGGATGGCCGTTCCCGTCTTCAGACCTCCCCAGTTCTGCTCCTCAGCAAGCAGCGACGCGTGGATCTGTTTGTTCATGCCGATGGCATCCCAGATCTTCTGAGACGTTCCCGGCATGACCGGGAACAGGTGCAATCCGATCAAACGCAGGGACTCCGCGAGATTATAGAGCACACTGCCGAGACGAACCAGGTCGCCATTTTTCGCAAGGGTCCAGGGCGCGCTCTCCTCGACATACCGGTTCGCGCGGGTCACCAGCGACCAAACATCCTGCAGATACCGGGTAAACGCGAGCGCTGCAAGGTCCCCATCGACCTTCGCCGGGATCCCGGAAGCGATCGCACGCAGATCCTCGTCTGACGGCTGGGCGGGACCTGCCTGCGGTATCTTTCCGTCAAAATATTTTCCGACCATCGTCAACACACGCGACAGCAGGTTCCCCAGGTCGTTGGCAAGCTCGGTGTTGAAGCGCGTCACGAAGGTCTCGGCCGAGAAATCCCCGTCCAGGCCGAAGGGCACCTCGCGCAGCACGAAATAGCGGAAGGCATCGGCGCCGTAGGCATCCACGATCTCGTGCGGATCGATCACGTTTCCGATTGATTTGGACATCTTTTTACCGTCCTTGGTCCACCACCCATGGGCGAAGATGTTGCCCGGCAGCGGCAGGCCGAGCGCCATCAGCATGGTGGACCAGTAGACGCTGTGCGTGGTCAGGATGTCCTTGCCCACCAGGTGGTGGTCGGCAGGCCACCAGAACTTCTCCCGCGCCGCGGGGTCAGCGGAGCCGGCAGCCGGAGGGCTCAGGTAGCGCGTGGCGGAAAAATAGTTCACCAGCGCGTCGAACCAGACATAGGTGACGAAGTTCTTGTCAAAGGGAAGCTCGATGCCCCAGGAGAGCCGCGCCTTGGGACGCGAGATGCAGAGATCGCCCAGGGTCTGCGATCAGAGGAACCCCAGCACTTCGTTCCGCCGCGATTCGGGCCGGATGTAGTTCGGGCTCTGTTCGATGTGCGCGATGAGCCGCGCCTGATATTTGCTCATGAGAAAAAAGTAATTGTCTTCCGAGATGCGCTCCACGGGCCTGCCGCAGTCGGGGCATTTGCCTTCGGTGATCTCCTTCTCGGTCCAGAACCGCTCGTCCGGCGTGCAGTACCAGCCCTCGTAGGTCCGCCGCTCGATCTCGCCCTTGTCGAACAGTTTCTGCAGAAGCTCCTGCACCACGGCCATATGCTCTTTGTCGGTCGTGCGCATGAAGGCGTCATTGGTGATCTCGAGCTTCTTCCAGAGGTGCTGGAAGTTCACGGTCAGCAGATCGGCATGCGCCTTGGGAGTAAGCCCCCGCTCCGTGGCCGCCTTCTCGACCTTCTGGCCGTGCTCGTCCGTGCCCGTAAGGAAGAACACGGCATCGCCAAGCAACCGGTGATGGCGCGCCAGCGTGTCAGCGGCAATGGTGGTGTAGGCATGCCCGATGTGCGGAACGTCGTTCACATAATAGATCGGGGTCGTAATATAGAATTTTTTCGCCATTGTTTTTAAAACAGGTCGGATTTTTACCGCGGAGACGCAAAGAAAACCTTTAGTATTTTCAAGATCCCTCTCCGCGCCTCTGCGTCTCGGCGGTGGATAATGACTTTTTACGAAATTGCCGTGGTTGCAGCAAGATGTCGGTTCGAGACTACCCCGCCTGACCTCCTCCGCCGCCCGGTGCTCCCTGCGGTTTATTGTCACCCGATCCCGGTTTCTTTTTACGGTTCCGCCAGAAGCGGCGTTTGTTCTTTTTTCCGCTTTTATCTCCCGCCTCGCCCTGCGGCAGCTGACCTTCCTGCTGCGGCAGCTCCTGCGGCTGTTCCGACTGTGGCTGCGGCTGGGCTTGTGTTTGGAGCTGCGGCTGCGGTTGCTGGCGCGGTTGCTGCTGCTGCCGGGGCTGTTGCTGCGGTGCGCCTTCGCCTTCCTGCTTCGGCTGCTGCCGGTCCTTGGGTTTCCCTCCGCGGCCCCGCTGTTTCTTGTCCTGCTGCTGCGGCTCGCGCCGCTTCTCGGTCCTGCCGCCGCCACCCGCCGGCGCGGCGGCTTCGTCCCGCGGCTTTTCCCGCGGTTTTTCGCGGCGCTGTTCCTGCGGCTTCCTCCGCTCTTCCTGCCGTTTTCGTTCCTCGGCCTGGCGACGCTCCTCATCCTCTCGCGCTTCGGCGATGCGGCGCTCTTCCTCGTCGCGCTTGACCTGGATCACGGCCTGGCGCATGGTGGCAAGATCTTTCTTATTCTCTTCGTACATCTCGAATTCGTAGGAAAGGCAGCAGAGCAGTCTGCCGCAGACGCCCGATATTTTGGCGGGATTGAGCACCATCTCCTGTTTCTTGGCCATGCGGATCGAGACGGGCTCGAAGTTCTTCAAAAAGGAAGCGCAGCACAGCTCGCGTCCACAGGGACCGAACCCGCCGATCAACCGGGCCACGTCACGCACCCCGATCTGGCGCATCTCGATCCTGCTCCGGAGCTTGTAGGCAAGGTCCTTCACCAGGTCGCGGAAATCGATCCTGGTCTCCGAGAAAAAGAAAAAGGTGGCGCGCGTTGCATCGAGGGAGTACTCGACGCGGATCAGCTTCATGGGAAGTTCGCGCTCCGCGACCATATCCTGCGCCATCGTGAAGGCCTCGGCCTCGCGCTCGCGGTTCTTTTTTTCCCGGGCAAGGTCGTCCTCGTTGGCCTTGCGGACGAGCTTGCGCAGCACTTTCGGCGCCGGCGCCTTGACGGCGGGCGCAACAACCGGTGCCGCCCCTTCTTCGGCCGGGGGTCCCGCTTCGGGACCGGCCGTCTCGAGCTCAACAACGACCGGTTCCAGCGGCTTCCGGATGCGCACCACCGTGGCAATGCCCAGGCCCCGGTCCGAATCAACGATCACGCTGTCGCCTACCGACAGTTCAATGTCCGTTGCGTCAAAATCATATACTTTCCAATTGTCCCGAAATCGTATGCCCGCGATCTTCATGATAGTATCAGTCTTCTCTTCTCTCAGGTAAGTTGTGGGTCTGTCCGGACCGCTGCCCGGCTAGACCCTGCCGAGCTTGAGCAGCAGATTCTCGGCGACCAGCTGTGCGCTGACACGGCGGTCAAGAAGCTTTCTGCTCGAGGTGAACAACTCCAGGTCCAACAGCATGCCCGGAAACGCCCGCTGTTCGCACCATTGCCGGAGCAGGTCCAAGCGCCCCCCGTTGACCAGCAGGCGCTCTTCGCCGGTCTCGCGGTAGACCACGGCGTCGCGAAGCCACTCGATCCCGATGTCGAGCAGGCGTTCGAACCGCTCGCGGTCCTTTCCATATGCCTCGGCCTGCAGCAGCGTTTCACCGGGAGTGAGGCGCCTCAGCCCGCTCCAGAGCGTCAGCACCTCGTCGCGAAGCGTTTTTTCAGCGTCCAGGTCCATCTCGATGCCGCGGCCCAGGCTCCCCTGTGCAAGCGCCGCCAGGAACCAGGCATCTTCTTCCGGAAGCCCCCGCTTGCGCATCAGGGCCGCCGCAAGGGTATGCCGCGGCAGCAGATGGAACACGATCTCCTGGCAGCGCGACCGGATGGTCGGCAGCAGGCTCTGCGGCATGGCGGTGATCAGGAGAATGAGCGCATCACCCGGAGGCTCTTCGAGGGTCTTTAAGAACGCATTGGCCGAGGCTGCATTCAGCCCCTCGGCCCCGTCAACGATCAGGACCTTTTTATTCCCTTCGAAGGGCCTGAGCGCAAGGTCACCCTGCGCTTCACGCACCTGGTCGATCTTGATCTCGCTCCCTTCGGCAGCCAGAAGGTGCACGTCTGGATGGCTGCCGGTAGCGACCTTGCGGCACGACGGGCAGCCGCCGCATCCTCCATCGGGACCC
>JBGQDI010000056.1:0-13065 GCA_041495765.1 Nitrospirota bacterium | reverse complement strand
TGATTTATTACAATTTCAGTCGAAGATTTATACTTGTTTACTTGGATCAGGCTTAAGCATCGCATGCTCCGCCATGAACAACGCCCGCATCCTCAGATAGCGCCACATGAAGAGGAGCGCAAACGATATGGGCCAGAGCAGAAGAAACGGCCAGTGGACCTGCGAGCCCTGCTTCGCCGAGATGATGAGCACGACAGCGCTCATGCCATAGTAGAGCACGACGCCGGGCATGAAGACCCACATATTCCTCCACCACGCCGTCAGAAAAAGAACGGTCAGCGGGATGCCGAATAAGGGCGGGTCCATGCTCCCCTGGAGCACATAGATCATGGAGACGCACATAAGCGGCCAGATGACGGCCAAGAGGGAGCTGCGCCAGTCCCGGTGCTGCCGATGGTCCCGGACGAGCATGCCGATCTGGAAGATCGCGAACCAGGGACCTGAGAAGAACACTTTTGCACCGATCAACCACCAATAGGTCCCGACCATTATACCCCCAAAAAGCAAAACCAATTTTTTTGCCACGAAGGCGCGAAGACACGAAGAAATGCTAGATGATGACAGTGCTGTATTTAAAACATTTATTCTAAGGTTTTCTTAGAGCCTTCGTGTCTTCGTGGCAAAGCTATTGTTCAATTTTTGTTTCTAAAAACAAAAAGGGCTGAGAAAAGCTCTCAACCCTTTTAAAGACCATCCGTTGGTGCTTCTACATCTTCATCTTCAGATACATCCCGAGCGCCCGGTCGGAGTACTTGATATGGTTCACCAGCCAGTCGACGCAGAGGTCCTTGATCTCCTGCGCCAGCGGTGCACTCACACCTTCCGTCATGAGCCGGTCCTTGAGCTTCAGGAACGTCTTCACGAACTGCTCGTGCTGGGCCTTGTGCGCCGTGGCGCTGGAATAATTGAACTGTGCCATATACTTCTCTTCGTTCCCGAAATGAAAGACCACATATTCGGTCAGATACTGGACGATCTTCGAAACCTCGTCCTTCGCAATTGTTCCCTTTTCCACGGCAGCAAGCAGGCTGTTGACGCGTACGAACAGCTCCTTATGCTGCCGGTCGATGTCCTGTGAGCCCGATGCCAGCGTTTCACTCCACTGTAAAGCCATACGAATGGTTCTCCTTAAGTCTTGTCTTTTTTATACGGCCATACTATAGCACAGTTATCGGCCGAAGTTCAAATCCGGTTTTCAGGGAATGCACCCCCCGGCTGTTTCACTTCCCGTTTTCCCCCTGTTTTTTGCTGTTGGCATAATCGGGGTACAGGCGGGTTATGCAGTCGGGGCAGAGACCGTGGGTGAACTCGGCGTCGGTGTGTTCGCAAAGATAGGACTCGATGGTGTTCCAGTAGCCCTTGTCGTCGCGGATCTTTTTGCAGCCGGCGCACATTGGCAGCATCCCCTGCAGGGTTTTGACGTCGTCGACGGCCTTCTGCAGGTCCACGATCAGTTTCTCCCGCTCCACGGTCGCCTGCTTCCGTTCCGAGATATCGATGCAATATTCGATAATCAGTGAGAGCTTACCGCTATCGTCGAAGATGGGGAACCCGTGGACCTCGACGTCGCGGCATTTGCCGTCCGCGCCGCAATGCACATGCTCCACGATCACCGGCTGGCCCGTTTCCTTCACTTTGTCAAAAGGACAGGGATGCTCGCTGCCGCTGCAGGGTGCGTCCCGGTGGTGCGAAAGCTGGTGGCAGGTAATGTTCTCCGGCAGTTTGCCCGGATAGGCCGCATAGTTCGCCAGTTTGAGTTGATAGGTCTCGGCATCGATGACCGTAAAGGGATGCGGCAGCGCGTCGATCACCGCGGTCAGAAAGGTGTTCTGTTTCCGTATCTTTTCCTCGGCGACCTTGAGGTCCGTGATGTCCTTGATGATCATCACCGCGCCGACACACTCCCCTTTTTCGTAAAAGGGCGAGATCGAGATCTGCGTCTGGCGCATCTCACCTGACTTGGTCCGGGTCTCCGCGTCCTTGTGCAGCACCGGCGCCTGCTCCCGCATGACGCGCTTCGGCGGACATTTGCCGCTGCAGAGCTCCGACCGCTCGCAGAAGATATCGTGGCAGACCTGTCCTACGGCTTCCTGGGAGGTGAACCCGGTCAGCCGCTCGGCAGCCGGGTTCGAATAGAGGATGTCCATGTCCCGGTCGACGACATAGACCGCATCGCTCATGCTGTTCAGGATCGCTTCATGAAGATTGATGAATTTCATATGCTGGTAGCACCTTGTCGGACCGGGCCTTCCGGGACGTGCAGCCTTTTTTTACTTAAGTAGTATACAACTCTGAAAACAAAGCTGCACTAGTTTTTTCAGGGTTCTGCGGCAAGATGCGGTTTCAAGTCTCAGGTTTCAAGTCTCATGTTTGTTTATTTACTTCTTACTTCTGTCTTCTGTTCTGACCTCTTACTTCTTACTTCTGCCTATCACTCCACCACCCAGACCGCGCAGTTCTTCGCTTCGTGAACAAGCCGGTTCGAAGTGCTGCCGAAGAGGAACTCCTCGGCCTTGGCCTTGTGGTGGCGGCCGACGACGACGGTGCAGCACGTAAGATCGCAGCGGATCGAGAGGATGGCATCTGCTAAGGACTTTGCGTCTCCTACGCAGGCGCGATAACGGACCTTGTCCTCGGGAAATCCCGACTGCATCAGGATCGTCTTATAATTCTGCAGCATGGCATTTGCCTTTTCGAGTTTTTCCTCGACCCACACCTTCAGCTCCGCCTCGGTCTCGTAAAAATCCTGCTCCGGTTCGGGGATGACGCTCAGGAGCGAGACCTTGAAACCCGGAAACCCTCCAAGGAAATCCGCCACGTATAGCACTGCGCGCCGCGAGCTGTCCGACTCGTCCACCGCAATGAGCAGGTGCTTGTCCTTTACGGGATTCTCAGATTGGCTAGCCATCATAAGCTCCTTTCAAAACAGTGCTCGTTCTTTTATTCCACATTCCGAAATCCGCAATCCGAAATTAAATCGCTTCTCCCAGATCGTCGAGCAGCTCCTGCGTTTCCTCGTAATACACCGGTGCGCTCAGGGCGAAGTGCATCAGCACCCGGTTCAGCTTTTCCGGGATATAGGGATAGATCTTTTTCAGGTTGTTCACGCGGTTCTGGAAGACGATGTTCACGTCGCCCTCGATCAACCGTTCGAAGACCTCCGGGGCCTCCCGCAGCAGCCGGTAGGTCGTGACGTCGCCCCGCCCCGTGAGGAACAGGAGCACGTTCCCGAGGCCGAAGAGATCGTAGCCGAACCTGCTCTCGCCGTGACGGTAATTGAAATCGAAGTCGATCCAGCGGTAGTGCCCGGTCGTCTCGTCCCGGATGATGTGGTCACGCCGGATGTCGCCGTGCTTCTCATTGTGGTCGTGCAGGAAACGGATCGCCTCGGTGAGCCTCATGAATTCCCGGAGCAGCGCGGGAAAGTGATTATGGAAGTAGTCCTCATGGTTTGAGCCCAGTTCCGGCGCCACCTGCCCCAGGGTCTTGCCCTTGATATAGTCCAGGATGCGCAGCTGGTTGCCGGCCGTATCGAGCACGGTCTTTCCCTGCATGAACGCCGGTTTGCCGCTCACCAGTTCCAGGATCCGCGCCTCCTTCTGCGGGCTACGCACGCATTCGAACACCAGATCGCCGATCCGGGCCTCGAAGCGCTCGCGGAAGACCCACTTCAGGATCTTGACGTCGCCGGAGAGGAGGTTCCGGGCGCGCTTGACCCAGAACTTCTGCTCGTCGTCGATCCCGAACCTGCCTTCGCGCTCGTTGTTCCTGACAAAATAAGGGACGTCTTCCAGCACGACCACGTCGTCGTAGTCCACGCGAAAGAAGTCCGCCGTGTCCTTGACCTTTACCCGCTTCGGCACGCGCTCCCGCGGCACCCACTTGCGGATCATGCGCAGCAGGTCCTTTTCCGAATAGGCAGCAGATTCAGTTCCCATGAGAATGCTCCGGCATAGTGACATTATAGCATTTTCGACCGAGGTGAGAAGCTCTGGCGGGGCTCGAAGCAAGGCATAGAAAGTCTTTTTGTAGAAAGGTCCCTTGCCGTCCTTGCGAGCGCTCGGCGAAGCAATCTCGTCTTAGTTAGGGATGAACTGGTATCGCGGCAGCAGCAAGGGCAATTAAAGCGGGATTGCCGCGTCGTAAAAAAACGCTCCTCGCAATAACATCTCAAGAAATTTAAAGCAGCCTAGATAAGGAGTTCTGACACTGCAGGGAGGTTTTGCTCTATAACCTTTGATCTCATTTGCGTGAATTCGCGTACATTCGCGGTTACCGGATTCAAGGTTTCGCGAAGCTCAGACCTTTTCCAGAAGAGCGCGCGAGGATTTCACAAAACAGACGCCTTCAGGAAGTTTGCAGTTGCCGGCCTTCTTCTGGCCAGCAGGGTTCGCGGCACTGGCAAGGCCTGCCAGGCGGTCCCGGGTCTCGGTGAGGAGGGTTGTCGCTTCGGGAGAAAGGCCCTGAAGCTCGACCGCATGGTCTGCTTCGAACTGCTTCAGCGCCTCCCGCGTATTATTGAGCGTATTGTTCCATGCGCTGCATTGGCCGCAGAAGAGATCGCGCTGCTGGTTTGCCAGGACACCGGCTAAAAAATGGTACGCGCGAAGCTGATTAAGGAGTTCCATGGAGAACCTCGATGTTGGTTATGCAACAAAAGTCATGGCAGGAAGACAAAAAAGGAGGTCGAGGTTCCAACAGTTGCTGCGTCGATCTTGCGTCATCCCTTACTGTCGGTACTCATTCCCCCCCTACCCAGTTTCTTATACCGCCCAACAAAGAAATACAGCGGTATGCCGATCGGAGAAACGACAGTCACAAGAGCGAGCCAGAGATACTTGTCCTTTTTCTTCTTGAACTCACTGCTCGTAATATCCACAAAGGCTATTATCAAGAGGACCACAAAAAGGAGCGGAAGGATAAAGTACAGACCGCAAGCGGCATAATCATGCTCTATCTGCAATGGCATTTGATCATTCATAGGATGAAAATACCAGATGCTGAAGGCTCTGTAAAGAAGCAATTACAAAACCTGCCCCTAATTGTTTGCGTGAAAAAGTCTTGACACTTTCCCTGGTTTGTAGGAATCTGGGGATGGACAAAACATCGGGCAGCCGTCATCAACAGCCCGATACTGTTTCGGGTGTTTCGCGATCATCGAGGGAGGTGTCATTATGAAAGACCGTTTGCCTGGCCGTTCGTTCAGGGTCGGAATGCTATCAACGCTCCTCGTGGCTGCGGCCATGAGCTTGTCACTCGAGGGTTGCCTGCTACCCCCGCCGAGCCCCATCGTAGTTCAGCCCCCTGCGCAGGTCCTGTCCGCTCCGCCGGCCCTGTACGTGATCCCCGGCACCTACGTTTATTACGTAGCAGATGTGGGCGCGGACATCTTCTTCTATCAGGGCTTCTGGTACCGCCCAAGCCTTGGCCGCTGGTATCGGGCCTATGAATATAATGGTCCCTGGACCTTTATCGTTATAAACCAGGTGCCGCCCGTGCTTCAACAGGTCCCTCCCACATACCGGCGCGTTCCGCCGGGCTCCGGCCGTTTGCCCTATCATGACGTCAAAAATAACTGGCGGAACTGGGAGCGCGAGCGTTATTGGGAGAGACATGACGAGAGGAAGCACGAGCGTTATGATAATGAGGACCGGGGGCGGGACAGGGACAACAACAGGGACCGGGACAGGGACCGGGACAGGGACAGAGACAGAGACAGAGACAGGGACAGAGACAAGGACAGGGGCCGGGATGAGTACCGGGACAAGGGGAGAGATTCCAGACCTCCGCAGCAGGAAGATCACCGGGGTCTGAACAGAGATGAAGATCAAAATAGAGAAAAAGGCCGGGAACATGACGTGCGACACGGTCAGGAAGTCCCTTCAGGGCCGGTGACGCAGCCACAGGTGCAGCAGCAGGAAAAGAAACAGCCTCCTCCCGAAAAGCAGCAGGACCGAAAGAAGGATATGGATAAAGGTAAGGACAAGGACAAAGACAAGGACAAGGATAAAAACAAGAACAAGGATAAAAACAAGGACAAAGACAAAAACAAGGACAAAGGTGTGGGCAACTCCCCTTCGCAAGGAGGGGATGAGAACGGGCGCGATGAAGGTGGAAAAGGAAAGGGCAGATAGTTCACGGATTGAGCATTGACAGAACCAGCAACAGGCCGCCGATCAGGCGGCCTGTTTTTCGTCCCTCCGCCCCGGCAAGAGCGTATCACTTTGAGTACCCCGCTACTTCTTCTTTCCGGACCAGAGCCGCTTGTTCACAACCTTATGCACGATCTCATTCGCCGTTCCTTTGACAATGTTCTTCTTCGCACCCGACGTTTTTGAAGGTTTTTCCTTCTTCGCTAATTTGCAATCCATCTTCAGCTGTTGTTTGAGAACCTTCCGCACATCTGCCATGCGAACACTCTCTTCCCCCGGTGGTTGTATTTCTACGGCGCCATTCGATGGTGTCGAACCGGCCTCTTTCCCGGGACCGGCACCACGAGCAGCGGACAGGCCGGCGCCTTCACTGGTCCGGGAACTCTTTTTCGAAAGTTTTTGGAGAAGGCTCTCCGCCTCGCTCGATACGTCACGCTTGATCAGATCTACCGGATCAGCACCGCGGAGGGTAAAAAAGAGCATCGGATCGTCGTCGAGCCTGGCGCCCATGCCATAGAGCGTCGCTGAAATATGTTTGCACATGCTCGTCCAGTCAGGGCAGGTACAGGCGAATTCGATCTCCTTGGGTGATGGGAACAAGCCCGTCCTTCGGTGCAGGAACGTCTCTTCGACTGCCTTGGAGAATTTGCCGGCCAGCAGTTCTTCAAGGGAGACCAGTTTGCCTTTGCAGGCAGCGGCGACCAGGTTCCACGTATTCTTATTCAGCTTTTTTACCGTGATCGTGGCCGCATAGGGCTTCGCCCGGGAGCCCTGCACCAGAGCCCTGATCCCGCCGGCGCTGACTTGGAGGTCGATGACAGCTCCGGACCGGACATCGCTTCTGCCCCGTCCGATCTGGCTATATTCCGCAGAGGATTCAAGGTTCTCGTTCCACGCCTTGCCCCACCAGGTGCGCGCAATGACGCTGCCCTCGATGGTCACGGGCCGAAGGCCCTGCATTTTCTCCAGCTGAGCCAGCTTCTTCTCGGTCTTCGCTTTTTTCTCGGCCTTGTGCAGATGTTTCGAATAACTCCAGGATGACATGAAAGCTCCTTATGCGGAGAGGTCTGGCAATGAAGGGGATTTAGCAGACGTTTAAATGAAAGTCCGGAAGTATGGAACAGACCCTAAGCTGTTCGGGGCCGATGCCGACAGTAAGGACCCTGATACCTGAGAGCGTCCCGTACCGGAAAGGTCATCGCGGATTGATGCCTTTGGACATTTCGCTTCTGATAAACTGGCGTATACGCTGCTGGTCATCCTCCGAGATCTGCAGAAACCGCAGTCCCATTCCTGACCGGCCGTTCGGGTCGTTGTCAAGACGCTTCAGGTAAATGACCACGGCATCGGCAGCTATGATGCTGTCGGAAAGCTTGATGCGGACCGACAGTTTGGTGTCGCGCGGATAGGGCGCGCTGGTCAGGATGTAGGCCCCGTCCTCGGAGAGGTCCTGGACGTAATCATCTCTTCTCAGATTATTTATTGCAGCGGGGAGATTAGTACTGATACGAATTGTCATCCGCGGGATGGGCTCGATGGCGACCTGGATCACCCGATAAAAGTTCTCGAACGTGATCGGGGCGCAAAGGCAGGCCAGCGCGCCGACGCTCAAACAGTCCCTTTCGAACGCGGCATCGCGTTTGGCAGTGATCACGATGAACGGAGCAGTGCAGTTCGGGTTAGCCGTTCTGAACGCTGTAATGAACCTGGGCGCGTCATTCTCTGCATCGACCTGCCGGGCGACAACGACCAGGGCCGGGCTGATAATGTTCGTCAGCGCCAGCGCCTCTTTTGCCGTTTTGACGGCGTACGGTTTGTATTTGAACCGCTGCAGGAGCGTGGACAGGAACTGCTGGTTCCGGTCGTTGCTGTCTACGACGAGAACGAATTGGCGGCGGTCGGCAGTACAGGCTTCGATATTTTTCAGTTCCATAGCACGCTTATGAACGTCTCAGATGAATTGAACATCCCGTGCATTTTATACTCTGTTTTTTTGTTGTCAATGTTTTTGTGGTTGAATCGGCGGAAGGCCTGCTGTTCATGCGGCGAGGTCTGGTAATGCAGGGAGGTTAGCGGAAGTTTACATGAAGTTTAGAAGTTTAATAGTATGGACCTGACCCTAAGAGTTGACCGTTTGCCTTCGCATGCGGACGTGACCGGTTCCCGGAATTCGTCCTTGAACCGGAAAAATCGCAAAATACAAATTGTCAAGCCGCAACGGACTGTTGCTCAAATCACTTGCTAAGAAAATGTCTTTCTGCGCACAGTGAAGGATCTGCATGGACAACGCGACGACAGGGCCTTCCACTCCGCTCAGGAAGATAAAATTGGATTTGGGCAACAGCCCGGAAACACCTGACCGGGGATGCTCTCCAGGTGTTCTATTCTCCGTCATTCATTTACTGCAACCCTTTATTTGAGAATGTCTTTTGCGCCCTGCCTGGCCCAGAGCAAGAGAACAACGAGCAGCAGGCTGAGAACGCAGGGCGTCATATGGAACCAGGTATACGTTGTGGAACGGTCGAATATTTTCGAATACAACAATCCGAGCCCTGTAAGCAGCGCCGAGGCCGTTGCGACAGTAATGAAAACACCCTGACCCGAGGGTTTTCGGTACGCTTGTAAACCACCGATCCCTATGGCAAGCAATGGTCCCCCGGACCAGCGTATCCAGCCGAGATTCAGCGGTTCCGAACTGCCGGACATGGACACCAGCAGGCCAGGGAAGAACAGGAACGAGATGCCGTAAAACACATTAACGGCAATGCCTGCCATCAAAGCAAGTTTCAAGTTCTTTACACCATCGTTCTGTGACATGAAAGATCCTCCTTTTTACCTCCAGATTAAGGGGTCGTACACGTTGTCCGACCTGCCTTGCTGATCAAGAATTTTTCGCGGCATTCCGCGTATTCTAAGTTCTGTTTACCTTGGGTCTGCAGGTAATTACAAAAGATCACCCCTTATTTTTCTTCAAGACCCGCGATTCCGCATCGAAGAGCCGCGGGTCTGCCCCGTGTTTCACGAGGACCTGGCGCGACAGGCCCGGCGTCGGGGGCAGGATCAGCCAGCCGTCCTTTACGTAGCCGCGCATCCGGCTGTCCTCTTTCAGCAAGACCCTGCACCCTTCCCGCGAAATGAACCGGCAGACCACGGCAGTATCCGTGAACGTGACTGCGAGAACAAGGTGTTTCTTCCCCGCCGTTGCCCCCCGCATGATCTCGGTCATCGTAGGCGCGCTGCCCGGCTCGTGGTGCTCGCCCGAAGCGGAATTTTGAGACAGGTCGAGGAACAGGTTCTTGTCGATCTTGAACAGAATGCCGGTGAATTCGGTCACGGCGCCGGGCTCCTGGAGAATGACGGAATAGGCCTGCTTCTGCACGCTGCTGCGGGTGACGGTCCAGCGCGCGTTCTTTTCCCCACTGACTTCGTATACGCCGATACCCCGGTCGTCCTGTACAATGTCGCCCGGGTCGTAGAATGCCCCTTCGGACACCAGGCAACCGGCGGTTATCAGGGCAATGATGATAATGGCAAGAACGGATCGGAATTTCATAAGAACCTCCCAGGAGCAGAGAGACAGCATCAAAGGACATCAGGGAGAGTAACTATTCGCCCTTTCCTGTCCGAGTCTATAAAAATTTTACCCCTTTCGCGCTTCATCCCCTATGGAGGGAACTGCCTGGAGCCAATGTTCCGACAGTGACCTGCTTAATAACGTGTTTTATGATCACAGAAGAAGCATCGCCAGATCTTTTCCATCTCGTGCCAATCCATTTTTTTATGGCAAACAGGGCAGAATTTTTTCTTGCCTGCTAGCTGACTCGAGGACAAGGCAGCTCCCTTTTTTAACTTCCGGGAGTCGTCGGCCATCATGGCTGCCAAAGGGATGGCAAAGGACGATGCCGAAGCTCCCCGGATGTTCGTCTGATCACGCTTCCCTTCGTTCTTGCCTTGAACTGCAACCGTTGCTGATTCTTCGTGTGCACAGGTATAGCAGAACCACCGTTCATCCTGAACGTGGAAATTCAGCTGCCCTCCGCACATGGGGCATTTTTTTTGCCACTCCGTTTCCATCGGTACGGGAGAAGACTCGGGGGCCTCCTGGTTCTGATCAGCGACCGCCGACCCCTCGAATAATTCTTCATATGCGCAGGAATAGCATCTCCACCTGTTCTCCTTACTGACGAAGGTTATTCGCTCCCCGCACTGGGGACAGTCCTTGTGCGAAGCCGTTCGCTCCGGCGCACTCGCCCCCGGGTCCCCGGGTTTCCGCCCGCTGTTTCCCTGTTCCCTGCCCTGTTTGCCGGCGGTTATCTTCGACCCCATATCCGCAAAGAGCTCCCCCACCGCCTTTTCGAGAATGGCAAGCTCCTCTTGCTCACGGCCAAAGGCCTCGACGATCTCCTGCTTACCGAGCTTCAACGTCGTGGCCAACGCCTGGAGAGCGGCATCCTGCCGCAGTTTCTCATCGAAAATGATCGACTCCAAGGAGGTTGCGAACTCATGGTATTTCCCGAAGAGTGCATACTCGCGTTCGATCATGCTTTTTATTTCTTCACGAAGACGATGGATCTTTGCCGACCGCTCTTCGCCTCCCTGCGGATCCCCATTGTCGAGCTTCATCGTTAAAACCTCATCTCCTTACTGTTTCGCGGGCTGCCCTAACTGCATCAGGTTCTCATCGCGCAGCCCCGTGAGGATACATTCTCCTTTGTCGGAAACACGGAACTCGCCGTAGCGGGCACTGGCATAATCCATTGCATGGCCCTCCTGGAAAAAGAAGGCATTGGTGGCGAACTTGACCTTCTCGTCCCGGATGCGATATTGCATTACCACTTCATTCGCTGCCAACGGGGAACCGGTATCCAGGCGCTTGAGCGTTGCCACGCCGTTCTCGTTGAGCGCCAGCACGATCCTTCCGTCATTGGGCAGAGCTTTCCGGTCCCTGCGGAACCCGAAGGCTTCATTGGCGATCTTGAAGTTCAACGCCATATAGTCGCCCTGCATCAGGGAGCGCGGGTCCACCGGCGCCAGGTCAAGGAGCACGACCCTGCCGCTTATAAGCAACTGCTCTTTGCTGGAAATAGCAGCGGTCACGCCGATCAGGATCAGGAACCCTGCGATCACCACAATGGCCTTACGCATCTTGACCCGCTCCTTCCTGCGATGCAGCAGGCCAGAGCCTGCCGAGCACGAACCGTGCGACCAGCAGCACTGATCCCGTTATCATAAGGGACCCGGATTTTACGAGAAGCGTCGACTGGAGCTGATAGTAATAGAGGGAGAGGTAGACAATCAGGGAGAATATGCCGAGTCCCGTAAGCACCCGGTTTGCGTTGGCGTAGCCGAGCAGCACGATGATAAGGCCCGTGGCAATGCCGGGTGCCTTGTAGGACACGATCGCTATAGCCGCTGCCGCAATGAGCGCTGCCTGCGCTTGCCGTTCCTTGATGCCGAGACCTTCGCGCCCGAGCAGGCGAAAGACCGCATAGAGAAAGACAGCGCCGATCGCGAGAACGCCGGTCCAAGAGGAAAGCCTGGCGAGTTCCGGGATGCTTATTGCTCTCCGCTCCAGCAGCCATGAATAGCCATGCATGATCAGCACCCCATTGCAGTAGAGCGCGGCAAGGGCAAGGCTGTAACCAATGGGCCTGAAAATGGGGCCCCGGTCTGCCCACGCAAATTCATGCATCCAGACCACGGCCATTGCCGCCGTGACCAGGGCGGGAGCAAGGTAGGGGACGCCATACCACCACAGTACCAGGCTGAGGCTGACCGCGGCAGCAAAGGCAGTGGCCGCACGGTGGATCTCGTTCGCGACGAACGCGGCAAGGACGACCTCGAAGATCGTTACGCACACGTAGCTAAAGCCATTCTCCCATTTGAATATTTGCATGATGCCGAAGATGAACAGGGACTGCCCTGCGAAGCTTGTGGCAAGACCGAACTGGACAACAAAGTCCTTTTCCTGCGAAAAGCGAAAGATGACGGCGGCGACGACGCAGATAAGGGCCCCGGCTATGATGGACGCCGAACTGCTTCTTATGATAAAGGCCATGGCCGCCCCGACGAAACTCAGCATGAAAAGCGCACCGAACCAGCCGGCAAAACCAAGCATAAACCGCACGAACCACGGCGAATGCGCGTCTGGCAAAGGCCCCATCTCCCCGCTGACGAGGTGCTCCTCGGTAAGCTGGTCCCAAAGTTGCTCCGGTGAACGGGTATTCATCGTGAACCCTCCTTGACCAGATTCTTCAGCCACATGCCGCCAAGGGTGGAAAGACCGATAACAACGAGTCCGATGAACAAAGAACCACCGCCGCTCCTGTCATGCTCCATTGCCTTGCCGAGCAGTGATGCTACGATAATGATGACACTCAGCACTCCTCCCGCAAGGAGGAACAGGTCGAGAAAGAAACGGCGGTAGAAGGCATAGATCGCGCCGAGCCACAGGGGATAGACGATGACGGCATCAAGAGCATACTTTTCTCTGTGACTGAAGATCGCGAACAGCGCGAGGGTCGTGATAAGGCTGCCGCTGGCTAATCCCAGAATGCGGGGCGCCCAGCGTTCGCGCAGCCATTCGAGTCGAGTGCTGAAGAGTTCCCACAGGGTCAGTGCCGCGGTGTTGAAGGCGAAGAGCAGCCAGATCTCTTTTTCCGTGCTGAAGAGGATGCCGAGGAGACCGTGAAATACCATGAAATAGAAAGTGATCGCCGTGTTGACGAGCACGATGAGCAGGACCCAGAGGGCGGGCAAGCGGCCGATAATGACCCAGGGAAGAATAAGTACAGCCCAGGTGGTGAACAGCTCGTAGGTGTCCGCGCCGGTCTGGTAGGTCTGGCCGAACAGTGCGAGCAGCGCCCCCGTAAGGATGGCGGCCATGAAGAGCAATGCCTTGCCCGCGGGGCGC
>JBGQDI010000055.1:0-13150 GCA_041495765.1 Nitrospirota bacterium | reverse complement strand
ATTCGCGTTCATTAGCGGTTCCTACCCCTTATTTCCCTATACAGAACTCATTAAAGATCCGCTCCAGGATATCATCCGTATAGGTCGCTCCGATGATAAGCCCCAAGCTGTCCAGCGTACCCCGGAGATCGACGGCAATGAACTCCGGCGATTGCGCGGCGCTGGCCGACTCGAGCGCTTTGTCCAGGCTTGCCTTCGCCTGATTAAGAGCGAACACATGCCGTTGGTTCACTGCCCAGGCATGTTCCTTCGGCATGACCATGCCCTGTTTAGCCATGGCCGCGATCGCGCTTTTGAGTGACAAGAGCCCTTCACCGGTTTTGCAAGAAAGCGAGACCTGCTGATGTGGCAATGCTATCTGCTCAAGCTGTCTCGGCTTGTCAGCCTTGTTCAATACCAGAACAGTCTTCTTATCAACAATACCTGTGAGCACCTGGCGGTCTTCGTCTGAAAGCTGCTCCGAGCTGTCGAGCACAACAAGCACGATGTCTGCTGACTCGATGGCGGCATGGCTTCTGCGCACACCTTCCTGCTCCACCACGTCATGGCTGTGACGGATGCCTGCGGTGTCCACGATCCTGATCGGTACGCCGTCGATATTCAGGAACTCCTCGATAATATCCCTCGTGGTGCCAGGGATATCGGTCACGATCGCCCGATCCTGTTTGAGAAGCGCATTCAGAAGCGATGACTTACCCACGTTCGGCTTGCCCACGATCGCCGTGGCGAAACCTTCGCGCAGGATCCTGCCTGCGGTAAAGCTCGTTTGCAGCAACGCGATATCATCGGTGAGCGCTGCAATCTCCCGGGCCAAGGGCCCACCGGACTGGGTTACAATATCCTCCTCCGGAAAATCGATGCCTGCCTCAACCGATGCGATGATCCCAATAAGTCGGTCGCGAAGTGTGGTGACCTCTTTCGAAAGGCCGCCCAGAAGCTGCTCGTTCGCCGCCTGATGGGCCCGCTCCGTGCGCGCCGAGATGATGTCCATCACTGCCTCGGCCTGGGTCAGATCGATCCTGCCGTTCAAGAACGCCCGTTTCGTGAACTCCCCGGGCTCTGCCTGGCGCGCGCCGGAAGCTACGAGTACGGCGACGGTGCGCCAGAGCGGCATCATGCCGCCGTGACAGTTGATCTCGACAACATCCTCCCGCGTATAGGTGGTGGGCGCGCGCATGATGCTCACCAGCGCTTCGTCAATGATCTCGCCCGAAGCATCGACGACATGGCCGTAGTGGATCGTATGGGTCATCGCATCAGCCAGAGCCAGTCCGGTGCGTGAGCGGAACACCTGCGACGATATTTCAATAGCATCCCTTCCGCTCACGCGGATGATGCCTATCCCGCCCTGTCCCGGTGCGGTCGATACAGCGCATATGGTGTCTGTTTCAAACATGGACGGTATATTACCACAAAGCACAAGGTCTCAAAACATCTTTTTCCCAAGGAAGATCAACGCTTGCACAGACCGAGCTGTTGGTTTTATCATTGTTTAACAAGAGTTGCGGCACCACGAAACCATCAAGCGATCACCATATTTACAAAAAGGACCCTTCCTTAACTTAGGGTATTTGTGATAATATAAAAGAATTGTTACGCGAGCTTATCCCATGAAAACATCGGAAATCAAAGAACTTGTGGAAAAATACACGCCCGAGCAGCTCGAGACCTGCATCGTACAGCAGCTCGAAAAAGGGGAGAATCTCTGCAATATCGTGGACCAGACGGACAAAGTGGTCGCCGAGCTGAGCAAGGCAGCAGTCATCCAGGAGCTTATGGGCCAGGGAATGAGCTTTTCTGAAGCACTCCGCGAGCTCGGTCGCAGGATTCGCGCGGTCTACGGCAGCGAAGAAAAATGATCCACTTCATCGGATCTTCCAGAAGATCATCGTAAATCCCTTTTTAACAAGAAGGAACGGGACATGAAAGCAAAACAGCTTTGGGAACAATACAAACAGCGTTTATGCATCACTCCTTCGGTCGGCATCATGCTCGACACGAGCAGAATGAACATTGAGAACAGCTTCCTGGACCGCATGCAACCGGAGATGGAGAGAGCCTTTGCTGCCATGGATGCGCTCGAAGCTGGCAGCATCGCGAACCCGGACGAGAACCGAATGGTCGGACACTATTGGCTCCGAGCACCGGAATTTGCTCCGTCCGCCCAGATCAGGCGCGAGATCGAAGAAACACGGCAGGCCATAAAGGACTTTTCTTTTTCGGTACATGCAGGCAAGATCGTTCCGAAAAAATACATGCAGTTCTCGAGAATCCTGATCATCGGCATTGGTGGTTCTGCTCTGGGGCCCCAATTCGTAGCAAATGCGCTCGGTACACCTGCAGACAGAATGAAGCCCTTCTTTCTGGACAATACCGACCCCGATGGTATAGACCGGGTGCTTGCCGAGATCGGCGATGACCTTCAACAAACCTTGACGATCGTCATCTCCAAGAGCGGAGGCACCGCCGAGACGAGAAATGGAATGCTCGAGGCAGCCGCAGCCTACAAAAAAGCCGGGCTATCATTTGAACGGCATGCGGTGGCAATAACAGAGGTGGGTAGCAAGCTTCACGAAACGGCAACAAAGGGCGGTTGGCTGGCCATATTCCCGATGTGGGACTGGATAGGTGGGAGAACTTCAGTAATGTCAGCGGTCGGCCTCCTGCCAGCAGCTCTGCAGGGAATAGATATAGAAGAAATCCTTCAGGGTGCGGCACAATGCGATGAAGCAACGCGGGTCAAAAATATAGGCTCAAACCCCGCGGCGATCCTTGCACTTGCCTGGCATCATGCCACGGGCGGCAAGGGAGCAAAGGACATGGTCATCCTCCCTTATAAAGACCGGCTCATGCTCTTTGCCAAATACCTTCAGCAATTGGTCATGGAATCGCTCGGTAAAGAGAAGGACCTGAATGGTAACGTCGTGAACCAGGGCATCGCAGTATACGGGAACAAAGGCACCACGGACCAGCACGCCTATGTGCAGCAGCTGCGAGAGGGTGTGAACAATTTTTTCGCCACCTTTGTCGAAGTGCTTCATGACCGGAACGGGTCATCTCTGGAAGTGGAACCCGGCGTCACCTGCGGCGATTATCTAAGCGCCTATCTCCAGGGAACAAGGAACGCCTTATATGAGAACAACCGGGAATCGATCACCATCACCATCGACCGGATTGACGCCCGGTCCATCGGCGCCCTGATAGCACTCTACGAGCGGGCCGTCGGATTCTATGCCATGCTCGTGAACGTGAACGCCTATCACCAACCCGGCGTGGAAGCGGGAAAGAAGATGGCCGGTGCGATCATCAAGCTGCAGCACGATGCCCTCTCACTGGTGCGCGACAACCCGGTCCGCTCCTTTACCGTAGAAGAAGTAGCCGCTGCGATCAAGGCCGAGGAACAGATCGAATCGCTTTTTAAGATCCTCGAGCATGCGAGCATGAACGAGGACCACCGCGTTAAGCGTGTACCGGGCAAGACCCTTTTCGATGCGCGGTATCAAAAAAGATCGGGGCATGAAATCTAATGCATGAACGGCTCGCAGATATTTTGAACGACTATGGCATCGCCATGGAACGCGCCTCATCATGGGCCTTCGGTGCACCGGCTTCTCTGCTCATGCATACGCGTGAAGAGATCAAGTGGGCGGTCAAGAACAGCCTGACCTTTCTCACCCAGGACGATGAGAAGAAGCGGCTCCTGCTGCGCTCGAGCTTTATCAATCTGGCCTTGTTCATCCCTGACAAAGATGCGGCGATCTCTGCTAAAGCGCAGGCCGCACTCAAGTCCGGTGATGTGAGGAGCCTGGATCTGGAACAGATGAAACAGGCGCTGGAGATCCTGAAGCGCATCACGAGCGACCAGCAGGCGCTCATTCAGGAGATCGATGCATTCCTGTCAAAGTAAACAAAAAGCTAAGTTGGATTTTAACTCGCCCTGGAAGGACTACCTTGCACCGGGGGGAAGCGGTCTGAATGGAAAATGATCTATTTGCCGTCGGCTTGACGCTGTCGATCGAAACGCATTACAAAACCCATCTCGCAACTACGGTCCTGGGATGGGAAAAGGACGCCTTTGTACTGGCCAGGGCCATCTATGTGCAGGGCCAGCCGGCAAAACTTCAGACGAACGATCTGTGCAAGATCCGGTTCCTGAAGGACGGCGTTGCCTACGGATGCGAAACCGAGATCATCACGATCCAGTTCTTTCCCTTCCCGCTGATGTTCCTGAAATATCCGGTCAAGATCGAATGTCTGAAGCTAAGGGTCGCGCCGCGATTTAAAGCCGACCTTCCCGCGAAACTGAGCGATGAAAAAGGAGCCATGCGGGCCGAAGCGATCATGCTCGACATCAGCGAGGGCGGTTGCGGGGTGAAAGTTCCAGCCTTGAAAGGCGTGGAACTGACGCCCGAACAAAGCTATTCCATCACGTTCAAGCTCATGGATAAAGAGGTTTGTATTCCGTGCGCAGTGAGAAAGCTCGATAAGGGAGCGGAATTCACGTTCCTTGGGCTGGAGTTCACCGCCATACCACAGCCGCAGAAAGAAACACTGACCTTGTTCCTCGATTTCCTGAAGAAACATGGGGCGGGATGAATGCAGGAGCCTGATGGCCCTTGATCAACAACGGGTACGGGAATTACTGCTCCAAACACTACAGGTACGCTGAGAAGTACGGCTTGATCTCGCGCAACACATCATCTGCAGCAAGCGGCACCATCTGGGCAAAACAATCAAGGTTCACCAGCGCATTCACGTTGGCGTCCTTCTTCGCAGCATCGCGCAGCCGCACCGCAAAATCCCGATTCACGATCCCCACTTTTGCATACACGTTCGCCAGGCCGTCCAGGGTCCAGGGCGGCGTATTGCCGTCCTGCTTCTGAAAGAATTGAGCCATCAAGTACATGGTCGTCATTCTGAAAATAGTCTCGTCCAGCGACGCAAAGGGCAGGTGAAAGCGGACCATGGGCTTCAAATGTGCCATGACCGGGCAGCCGCTCGTTGTCATAATGATGCCGATGAGCGGACTCAGACCGGCCTGGATGGTCGTGGCTTTTGAATAGACCCGTTCTTCGACCGCTACTTTTACCTCGACGTTCTCATGGGATACGATGTCCTTGAACTGCTCTGCAATATCCGCGAAGTTCAGCGCTACCGGGCAGTAGAGCTGCTCCCGCTCGCTGACCGGGCAGTTCTCGCACTTCTTATGGGTCAAAAGCGCCCAGAGCGGCGGGTTCGGCCGCTTCTCAAGCTGCAATGCCAACGTTGCCCGGTCAAGGACCATGGCGAACTTTTTAGTCATGCCGTTCTTGAACGTATAGGTATAAGCGATCGTGATCGGTGTTCCCATTGCGGTGACCTCCTGCAGGAACAACTCTATAACAGGACCCGCACCTTGTCAAGGCGGATGATGCAAATTAGCTGTTGCAGTTCCAAGTGATAAGAATTATACTGCTCCCCTGAGAACGCCGCCGGCCCGACACTTGAGCCGGCGTCAATTATTCCGAAGGAGACCACGCATGGCAGAAGCAAAAAAAGGCGATACCGTAACGGTACACTATACCGGCAAACTGGCGGACGGCACAGTGTTCGACACATCAAAGGAACGTCATCCCCTGAAGTTCACCGTCGGCAACGGACAGGTGATCGCGGGATTCGAGCAGGCGATCATCGGCATGAACCCCGGAGACGCGAAGACCGTCCGCATTCCCCCGGGCCAGGCCTATGGAGATCACCGTAAGGACCTGGTCATCACCTTCAGCCGCAGCCAGCTGCCGCAGGGCATGAATCCCCAGGTGGGACAGCGCCTCGAGCTCACGCAAGAGAACGATCAAACCGTGCTCGTTACCATAGTCGGTGTCACCGATACCGACCTGATGCTCGATGCAAACCATCCCCTTGCCGGCAAAGAACTGACCTTCGACCTCCAGCTTGGGACCATCGAATAATATCGCGTAACGAATGCAATACGCCTGGGATACTGCAGGGCGGGTCTTATCTCCTCGCCCAATGATGGAATTATGATCAAGGACCTGTCGCGACCAGCATTCCGCATCGTCCTGTATTATCTCCTGTTCGGCATCTTTTGGACCGTCGTTTCCAACCGGCTGCTGGAACTGCTCGTCCAGGACCCCCGCCGGCTGAGCACGCTGCAGACCTACAAAGGGTTGGCTTTCATCCTTGCCAGCGCCCTGCTGATCTATTTCACGATCTGGCGCGAGTTGCGCGCAGGCCTGCGGACAGACCAGGCCCTTCGAGAGTCCGAAGAAAAATACCACTCCCTCATTGAAACGTCGAACGACGCCGTCTTCATCATCGACGCCGACACCGGCATCATCCTTGACACGAACAAACGGGCCACTGACCTGCTCGGCCTGCCCCGTGAAACCATAATCGGCATGCACCAGCAGAATATCCATCCTGCCGACGATGCCGATAAATGCCGGGAGATCCTTGAGGCCTCGGTTAAAAAAGGCGGGGTCATCTCCGGTGATCTCTGTGTGTTCCACCGTGAGGGCCGAAAGATTCCTGTTGAAGTGAGCGGCAGGACCGTGGAACGGGGCCACCGACGGTTCCTTCAGCTCTTTTTCCGCGACATTTCCCTTCGCAAAACAGCCGAGGAGCTGGCGAAGAAACGTCTCCAGCGCCTCGCGGCTCTCCATGCCATTGATATGATCATCAGCTCCAGTCTCGACCTTCGCATCACGCTCTCAGAGGTCCTGGACCTTGTCATCTCCCAACTGCATGTTGATGCGGCCGACGTCCTGCTCCTGAACGCGGACACGCAGACGCTCAGTTACGCGGCCGGACGCGGCTTTCGAACCGCCACCATTCAGCAGACAAGCCTTCCCATGGGTGAAGGCCTTGCTGGCACTGCCGCACTGGAGCACCGGAGCATCATCGC
Source organism: Nitrospirota bacterium (assembly GCA_041495765.1). Classification (GTDB taxonomy): domain Bacteria; phylum Nitrospirota; class UBA9217; order UBA9217; family UBA9217; genus GWC2-56-14. The sequence goes on along the minus strand of JBGQDI010000055.1, from coordinate 6,246 downwards.
GCCTGACCTTCGCGACCCGATCAATGATTTCCAACGCGCTGAACTGCTTGAGCGCGAGGATTTCATCGCCTATGCTGTCGTACCGCTCATGGCAAAGGGCAAGGTACAGGGTGTGCTCGAGGTGCTGCACCGGGCACCCTGGGACGTTGACGCAGAATGGCAAAGCTATCTCGAGGCCCTTGCCGCCCAGGCTGCAATTGCCATCGATAACGCAGCCCTCTTTGACGAACTTCAACAATCGGCCATTGAGGTCACCCTGGCTTACGATGCTACACTTGCCGGCTGGGCCCGTGCGCTCGACCTCCGCAGCCGGGAGACGGAACGCCATACCGAACGGGTAACGGAAATGACCCTTCGTCTTGCCCGGGCCATGGGCATGGGGGCAAAAGAGCTGGTGAACGTGCGGCGCGGCGCACTTCTGCATGATATCGGTAAGATCGGCATCCCCGACAATGTCCTGTTGAAACCGGGGCCGTTGACCGACGATGAGTGGACGACCATGCGCCGTCATCCTCAGTTTGCCTTCGATATGCTCCAGCCCATCGCCTATCTGCGCCCTGCCCTGGACATTCCTTATTGTCACCATGAGTGGTGGGACGGCACCGGCTACCCGCGCAATCTCAAGGGCGAACAGATCCCTCTTGCTGCCCGCATCTTTGCCGTGGCCGACGTCTGGGACGCACTTATTGCAAAAGACCGCCCCTACCGGCAGGGGATTTCCAAAGAAGCGATCCGCCAACATATCCGCTCCCTCTCTGGTACCCAATTGGACCCCAAGATCGTGGATACGTTCCTGAGCATGGAATGGTAGCGTTATAACTCCCCGGCTATGAGGAACTTATGAGCCTCAATTCCCCTTTTGACCAGAACGCTGAACGATACGACGCCTGGTTCGTACAGCACCCCCATGCCTACTTATCCGAAGTGGAAGCGATACGAATGCTCCTGCCCCTTCCCGGCAGGGGACTCGAGATCGGCGTGGGGACCGGCCTGTTCGCAGCACCTCTTGGCATCCAAACCGGTATTGAACCATCAGCGGTCATGGGCAACCGCGCGCGGAAACGCGGTATCAACGTCTTCAAGGGGGTCGCTGAATCGCTCCCGTTCCTGGATCAGCAGTTTGACACGGCGCTCATGGTCACCACGGTATGCTTTCTGGATGACCTTGCAATGGCGTTCCAAGAAGCTTTCCGTGTGATCAAACCGGGGGGAGCTTTCATTCTCGGATTCGTTGACAGGAACAGTCCCATCGGCAAAGCCCACGAACAGCGAAAAAACGAGAGTCTGTTCTACAAAAATGCGACTTTCTATTCCGTCGATGATCTCCTGGTGCATCTCAGGCAGGCTGGTTTCTTAAGGTTCGACTTTCGTCAAACGCTCTTCGGCAACCTTGATGCAATGCACGGAATCGAGCAGGCAAAACAGGGGTACGGGGAGGGCTCATTCGTGGTGATCAAGGCAGACAAGTGAAGGAAGCATGAGAGAACGGTCGTACCGGGACGCCGGGTTCGCGCAGGCAATCAGCCTGCTCCGGATAGCTCCTGTTCAGGGAAAGAAGGTTTCGCTGAAACCCAACTTCATTTCTGAGATCCTTCCTGGCTTCACGCATAATGATACTTTGGCCAGCCTGCTCAAGGAGCTCGGGAAGACGGGCGCCAAGACCGTGACCGGCGGCGATAGAAGCGGACCGGCCGAAACAGAGGACCTGACCAGGGAAAAAGGAGTGGATCGGCTCTGCATCGACCACGGTGCTGCACTGCTGAACTTGAAGACCTGCCGTAAAACCAATGGGAGCGCCAAACCGGAGAACAATGCCAATAAAAAACCGCCACGGAAGACCCGAGGCGGTTCATTTAGCTCAATTATTCTCTACGATGGTAGCAAAAAACTACGCATTCGCGATGATCTTTCTGACATAGAGCTGTTGCACGATCGAAAGCACGTTGCTCAACGTGATGTAAAGCAGCAAGCCAGCCGGCAACCAGGCGAACATGAAAATAAAGGCGACGTTCATGTACATCATGATCTTCTGCTGCTGGGGGTCCACCGAGGTCGATGTCATCTTCATGGTAAAGATCATACTGACACCCATCAGCACCGGCAAGATATAGAAGGGGTCGAAGACCGAAAGGTCCTTGATCCAAAACGATATGAACGGCGAATGACGAAGCTCGATGGAGACAGAGAGAACATTATAGAGGGCAACAAAGAATGGCAGCTGCAACACCATGGGTAAACAACCACCAAGCGGGTTCACCTTGTGGTCCTTGTACAGCTTCATGATCTCCTGGTTCATCCGCGTAGGGTCCTTCTTATATTTCTCGCGAAGCTCATTCATCTGCGGCTGGAGTTTCTTCATCTCCTCCATGGCCGTGGCGCTCTTGAGCGACGGATAGAACAGAAGGAGCCGCACGACGATCGTCAGCAGAATGATCGCAATACCGTAGTTCCGAGTGATCGCGTAGAACTGCTGCATGAGCCAGAACATGGGCTTTGCCAAAATACCGAACCACCCATAGTCGATCATTTGCTCCATGCTATGTCCTTGTGCCTTTAGCAATGAGAAGCTCTTCGGGCCTGCGAAAAGAGCATATTTCTGCTCAGAGGACGCGTTCTTGACCGTAAGGCGCGTTTCTACCAGATCGCCTATCTCTTTAGGAGCAGCAGTCTTCACGGTCGTCACATTGCCCGCGCCGCCATGCACCAACGTTGCGGTAAAGTACTTGTCCTCCTGACCCAACCATTCAATGGTCCCTGCGTGCTGCACCTCACCTTTGATATCGCCGAGCTTGTCTGTGACCAGTTTTCCGTCAACCATGGTCGCGATCGCAACGCGGCCGCTGGAATCACTGCTTACCTTGTCCGAAATGCCGAAATCAGTACCGAGGTCCAGGGTATATCCCTCAAGCCCCTTCGTACGGACAGCAATGTCGACCTTGTATTCGTTGTAGTGGAAAGTCAGGCTCTTTTCGATCTGCATGCCACCGGGACCGGTGTAGGTAAGCACCACGGTCTGAGAAGGCGTCTTTTCATCGAGCTGGACCTTCTCTACATTGCACTTGTATTCGACGTGAGCTACGTTCGACAGTGCCTTGTCCAGAGGAGCGATGGTCAGCGGAAATACGAGCTCATCGGGCTGCACGCCCTCATACGCAGTGAAAAGCTGTACGTTGCCTGGTTCCTTCAGCGGCTTGATCTCTTTTTTAGCCGTGCCCGTGAATTTCCGGTACAAGGCGCCCAGGCCGACATCCGCTTTGCTTGACTCAATATGTTTTTTTAGTTCCCACTGCTTGACAACACCACCCGCCGTGCTCAGAACAACCTTCACCAGATCGCTCTCGATCACAATATCCTTCCCTGCTGAGGCAGGGACAATGGAACCGGCAAGGGTACCGGGATGTGGTCGCTCCGCTGGTGAAAACGAAGAGGCCACTTCATGCGGTGCCGAAGATGTGGTCAGTGCTGTTTCAATCGTCGCTGGTTTTTGCGGGGGGGGAGCAAAGAAACGAACATAAGCCAGGAACACCAGGAGCGAAAGGGAAAGGGCGAGAATAAATCTTCGTGTTTCCATGGATCCTCCGAAATTACCGTACCGGGTCGTATCCGCCCGGATGAAAAGGATGGCATTTAGCTATACGGACCAGCGTCATCCAGAGCGCTTGCATAGTGCTCTTCGTCTTAAAGGCCTCGAGTGCATACTCGGAGCAGGTCGGGACGAATCTGCAGGATGGCGGAAGGACGGGGGAAACAAAACGCCGGTAAAGACGAATACCGTAAAGAAAAAAATGCTTCATCGCTCTGCGCCCACCTGTTTCTGATCGCGAAGAGCTGTCTTCTGCAGCAACGAAGAAACGGTCTTCAAGATGCGCTCGTGATCTGCCGTGGCAATACCTTGTCGCGCTACGAACACGAGATCATACCCAAGGGTATGATCCTTGAGCACCCGGGAGATGCAGTCGCGGACTTGGCGTCTCAGCCTGTTCCGACCCACAGCGTTCGCCAGTTTCTTGCTTACTGACACGCCGACCCTGAAATTACCGATCTCGTTCCGGGTATAAAAAAGAGAAAGACCGTCAGCTGACAGTCTTTTACCCTTCATGGTAGCAATAAACTCAGAATTTTTACGTATCCGTTCGCTCTTCTGATATGCGTACGGCATCAGGCACACCCGACCGAAAAACTAGACAGAAAGACGCTTCCGCCCTTTGGCCCTGCGGCGATTAATGACATTCCTGCCGGTAGCTGTGCTCATGCGCTTCCTGAAACCCTGTGACCGTTTCTGTTTGAGATTGCTTTTTTGTGCGGTTGTTTCCGACATCGTCCTGCTCCTTCTGTTTTGTTATGAATAGGGGGGTATTATAAGCGAAAAAAGGAAGATGTCAAGCAAAAAACCGGTCTCTTTCCTGCGGTTAGGGAACCGCCCGCCGTCGGCACGAACCGCGCTTGTTCCCTGGTGAATGGGCTACTTAAATCGATCACGGCCCCTTTTTTTGACATTCCCACGGATTTTTGATACTGTGCTCCGCATGAGAATGGGGGTTGATTGCATCGGGGTCGGGGTCGGTGCCATCATCTACGACCAGGGCAACAGGGTTTTTCTTGCCAAACGCGGGAAAGAGGCAGGGAACGAAAGAGGCAAATGGGAATTTCCCGGCGGCAGTGTGGAGTTTGGAGAAACGCTCGAACATGCCCTTGCGCGCGAGATAATGGAAGAGTACGGTTTTGAGATCGAGATAATATCGCTCCTCGATGTCGTTAATCATATACTTCCCGACGAAAAACAACACTGGGTCTCACCATCCTTCATCTGCCGGATCAGCAGTGGTACACCCGTTATCAGAGAGCCGCACAAATGCGACGATATCGGCTGGTTCAGCCTTGACCGTCTACCCGAGAAGCTAATGACCACTGCCTCCAGAAAAAGTCTGGAGAGCTTGAGAAAGAATACCAGCTGCCGGTAAAGCCGTCCGAACCCCTTACTCGTATGACCACCACTGCTATGACCTTTTCGTTCCCTGTCGATGCTGTCCTGCTGCTCGGTCCGACGGGCGTTGGCAAAAGCCCGATGGGTGGCGTAATTGCAGCTCACGGGCTTTTCGGCAGACGCTGCCACCATCTCGATTTCGGATCGGAACTTCGCAGCGCTGTTTCCGGCGGGCGGCGCTCGGCAGATTATTCTTCAGAGGAGCTAGACTTCATCCGCGGAGTACTCGAACGAGGCCTCCTTCTGGAGAATGAACATTTCCTCCTGGCAAAAAATATCATCGCGCAATTCCTGAAGCAAGCATCGTTCTCGGCGCGTGATCTGCTTATCCTGAACGGCATACCGCGCCATACCGGACAGGCGCGGGACGTGGCCAGCATAGCAACCGTCCGGGCACTTATCGTGCTCGATTGTTCTGCAGATGATGTTTTTTACCGGATCAGGGAAAACGTCGGCAGGGACAGGACAGAACGCATCGATGATGACAAGGAATTGATACAAAAGAAACTGACAATATTCCGTAAACGAACAGCACCCCTGATAGACCATTATGTCGGCAAGGGATGCGTTGTTTATCGAATACCGGTATCAGGGACCATGACCACGGAACAGACCTACCGTGAACTACGCACGCTTGCCGCCGCTGACCCACCAGTCGCTCTTATCACTGAACCACCAGAGTGATGAGTCAGTTTCCAGAATCGTCCGAGCCAGCTGGCGCGCTTCCTCGGTCTGAAGCCTTTTCAACGAGAACTCCAACCATTCATCGGCATATTTATTTCCCAGGTCCTTATATTCCTTAAGCGCCAGGATCATCTCCAGCTGGTCTGCGTCGCGGGCCAGCCGTGCTTCCCCGGTCTTTCCCTCGATGAACTCAAAGATCAATTCACGGATCTCGTTACCGAACGGCAGAGTCACCGCAAGGTCCTCGATCGCTTTTCGCTCGTTCGCCTCCACATATTTTTTATTCACATAGTTAAGATCGCCGGTGCGTGCTTCTGGCAGATCATGGAACAGACACATCTTGATCATGCGGTCAACATCAACGTCCGGCACGAGCCTGCCGAGTGCATAGCCAATATAGGTCGTGCGGAAAATATGTTCTGCTACAGACTCAGCACCGGTGCCAAGAAACTGGAATCCACTGCGCGGGGTCCGCTTCAGCATGCCTGCTTCGTATAGAAAATTTGCAATGTTCTTCATAGAATTTTTTATACCATGATTAACCCTAGCTGTAAATAGACGACAAAAAAATTTATCGT
>JBGQDI010000054.1:0-13167 GCA_041495765.1 Nitrospirota bacterium | reverse complement strand
TGCCGAGAACGGACGGAACATCGTTCTGTCCCGCAGGCCGCTCCTCGACGAGGAAAAACGGGTCAAGAAACAGGCCTGGCGAGAGACTTTGCAAGAGGGCACCAAGCTCCGCGGCACGGTGACCTCCATCCAGAGCTTCGGTGCATTCATCGACATCGGCGGCCTGGAAGGGCTCCTGCCGATCTCCGAGATCGCCTGGACCAGGACCGAGAAGGTCAGCGACATCCTGTCCGTGGGCCAGCAGGTCGACGTGATCGTCAAAAAAATCGATTGGGAAAAGGACCGCTTCTCCTTCAGCCTGAAAGACGCGCTTCCGGATCCCTGGGAACAGGTGGCGAGCACGTATCCCGTCGGCTCCTACCATACCGGGACGGTCTCCCGTCTTGCCACCTTCGGTGCATTTGTGACGCTGGCTGAAGGCCTGGACGGGTTGGTCCACATCTCGAAGCTGGGCGGGGAAAAACGGATCGCCCATCCCCGGGAAGCGGTGAAGGAAGGGCAGGTCATCGAAGTGCGGATCGAGGCGGTGGACCGTGCAAACAGGAAACTTTCCCTCTCGCTTGCATCGATTAGCCGTGCCGAGCAGGAAGAAGCTGATACGGTGAAGGACTACAAAAATTCAAACGTTGATGCCCCGCAGAACATGGGGTCGCTCGGTGATATGCTGAAGGCGAAGATGGACCAGAAGGAAAAGTAAGACAATACTTGAATGGTACCAGGTCGCTCCGAACGCACTCCTGCGTGGTGGAGCGGCCTTTTTTATTCATAGCACGGGGATAAATAGAATCAAAGGCATCTCACGCAAAGCACGCAAAGGTCGCAAAGAAAGGCAAGTCTTTTGGGTTAAAAGCCAAGATTTAAGGCTCTCCTTTACGTCATTTAGGCCCTTTGCGAGAAAACGCATTGCCATTACAAAAAGATTTAGTTCTTGAATGCCAGTCTTATCCGCGGACTAAAGTTCTGCTCAGGTTCACCGCATCTGCCACACTCCAACCTTCAGCTCTTTCGATAAGAACCGGTCCTTTTCTCCCAACGGCACGATGTTCCATGTCCAGAAAGTCTCCGCCTCGGGCAGCGTAAGGTCCGCTATGGTGGACCCCTGGTTCACGACCCTTCCCTCCAGGTCGCGCTTTACAAATTCATGATCAGCAATAAGGCAGACCGGGCAAGTCAGTGACTTCAGGAAAGCATAATGCGATCCCGTTATCTGTCTGCACCAGTCATCGACCTGCTCCTCGTCAAGATCGCGCAGCTTCTTGAGCGCGTAGGCCCGCGGCATGACCCAGAGTTGGGAAAGGATGTTCAGCGAGACGACCAGTCCGGTGCTCTCATCAATATCAGGCACCCCCGGTGCCCCATTGGGGAGTTCTGGATTGCCCGTGCCGATGTTCTCGCAGAGCTTCTGTGCCATGCAGGTCACGTCATATTGGACGAGCCGTACGTTCGTATATCGCTTAATGCGCTTATAGACCTCCGGCAAAAAAACGATGTCAATCAGCACTACTTCGTTGAACAGCGAAGACAGCTCTTCGAGTGGTACGTCCAGCAGAAGACCTGAGCCGAGTATAACGATATTGTTCCGGTTCGCGCTGTGAGCCACCGCCGAAAGTATCGCGCTCCGTGTCCGCTCCAGATGGGGTTGCCAGGCCGTCCTGTTGCGCCGATGCCTGCTCCGCATGGCGATCGCTTCGTAAAGGTAGTCCATGTGCCTGACATACTGCGGGCAGTCTGTTGTTACGTATGTATATAATTCGTAGAGCATGAGGAGAAAGATGAAAAAAGTTTATGGCGCCAACACCTGCTGCCTGATCACTTTGATGTCGGCTTGCCTGATGAAATCAGGGATGTTCTTGTAGATCGAGTGATAACCGAAACCACCCTGCACTAATTCGTTGATGGCATCTTCTTTTGGCCAGTTCAGGAACGCGATTCGGTAGAAGGCGCTGATCGTCCCGGTCCGGTCGGAGCCGTGCCAGCAATGAATGAGCACCGGGCCCTCGGCCCGCTTGATGAAACGGAGGGCCGCAACAACATCAACGGTCTTGATCGTTCCGGCATCCATGGGGACACGGAAGAGGTTCATGCCGGGAGTCTTTGTTCCTGAATCGTCATTATGGTAGTCGCGCAGATTGAGAATGTTCCTGATGCCCATGGTCTTGAGATATTCGAAGCCCTTTTCATCCGGCTGGGCGGAGCGATACACGTGATCATCAAGCTTGTAGAAGTTCTTAAGACTGGTCGTCTCGATCGGTTGCGCCCACGTTTCGGGGCGGGTCTGGGGTGTTGCCGCATACAGCGTGGTTACGGACAACAGAACCAGCAGCAACGTGAAACGATTCATAATCGATCTCGGTGTCAAGGCTGCCCCCGTTCATTGGTGGTCTTTGGGTCTGACTTGTTCCCGCAGTATCCCGACGGGTATTTGTTAAAATAGTCGTCGAGCTTTTCTTTCGCCTGCCGCTGTTCCTCTTCCGTCAGCGCCTTGTATCCCCGGCCATAGCTCCAGCCATAGGCCCAGCGATACCACGTCGGAAATGCCGGATGGCCGCCGGTACGGACGCCATCGTACATCAGGACTGCCAGCGCCTTGTTGTGTGTGCGCTCGAATACGCAGTCGCGAAGCGTTTCGTCCGCCTGTTTGCGCTCCTTTTGCGTGCCGCCCTGCCAGTAGGCGATATCGTGTGCAAAGCAGCAATCGCACCACAGATCTCGATGTCCAAGGTCTCCATCAGGGAAGAGACTGCATCCGTCACTTTTAAGATCATGAAGAGCGGTAGCGCAAACAGCGTTGTCCGCCAGCGCTGCAGGAACCAGCGCAAGCATCAGGCCCAAAATATGCAAAAGGAACGTTTTACTCATGAGTGAGTAGTATAAAGTTTTTTTAACGCGACTGCAATCGCTTCTTGTCCGGAAAATACCACCTCTTGCTGGACTCTTCACGTGCTTCCGTGATACACTAACGACTGTGTTAACCGCACTGGTCATTTTCATTATCACCTATGTGTTCATCGGCCTGCGTCAGATCCCGCAGGTGCATATCGACCGGCCATCCGGTGCCCTTGTCGGCGCGGTGCTGATGGTCGTCTTCGGCGTACTGACCCTGGACCAGGCTTTCAGCGCCGTCGACCTGCACACGCTGCTGCTTCTGCTCGGCATGATGATCGTCACGGTCTACCTCCGGGTCGCCGGGTTCTTCGAGCTCATGGCCGACAAGATCCTCTCCCGCTCCCGCACGCCGCTCCAGCTCCTGGTCTTCATCACGCTCTCGGCCGGACTGCTTTCGGCCCTGTTCGTGAACGATACCATCTGCCTGCTCTATACGCCGATCGTTCTGGCCATGACGGTGCAGCTCGGGGTGAACCCCATGCCCTACCTGCTGGCGCTGGCGACAGCATCGAACATCGGCAGCGTCATGACCGTTACCGGCAATCCCCAGAACATACTCATCGGCATCTACTCAAAGGTCCCCTATCTGACCTTTCTGGGTGCGCTCTTTCCCGTGGCTGTTGCCGGCCTTGCCATAAGCGTGGCGGTCATCCGCCTTCTGTACCGAAAAGAACTGCGGCATGATGCCTTCTCCCTGCGGCCGGCCATGCCGGAGTATGCGGTCAATAGACCGCTGCTTATGCGGGCGCTGCTGGTGTGTTCGGGGATTCTGCTGTCGTTCTCGCTGGGTTATCCCTATTCCCTTACTGCCATAGCGGGAGCGGTCGTGCTGTTGCTCATCGGCGGTGTCCGCACGGAACGGATCCTGGAAGGAGTGGATTGGACGCTTCTGCTCTTCTTCGCCGGCCTCTTCATCGTGATGCGCGGGGTGGAGGTTTCGGGACTTGCCGCTGCGGTTATCGGAAGGGCCGGGGACCTTTCGGCGCTGCCGCCCATCGGCCGCATCACCGGTCTTTCAGCGGTCTCCCTGGTCCTGTCCAATCTGGTGAGCAACGTTCCTGCGGTGATGTTGCTGAAGCCGCTCATCTTGTCGCTCGGCAGCGACCGTTTCCTCTGGCTTGCCCTGGCCATGAGCAGTACGCTTGCAGGGAATTTCACGCTCATCGGGTCGGTGGCCAATCTTATCGTGGCGCAGCAGGCCAGGAAACAGATCGAGATCGGGTTCATGGAGTACTTTCGCGCCGGGGCGCTGATCACCGCCCTGACCATTGCGGTCGGCATTTTGGTCCTTGCCCTCGAAGTAAGGATGGTGGAGGGCGCTGAGGTCCCTATTGCACAAGCACAGGAAAAACGGATGACCGTGACTGTCGTGCCTGCAGACCCCACCGCGGCCAAACGAACCTTCCAGATCGTGCTCCTGTGCGACACCATGGGATCGCGGACCCGGGGATTACAAAGTTTTCGAATGCTTCAGCCAAAAGAAGCCGCGCTTTTCATCTTCGACAAGCCGGAAGAGGTGACGTTCTGGATGGGAAGCGTGCCCTATGCGATAGATATCATCTTCGTCGGGCCCGATGAAAAGGTCGTCCGCACAGCAGCGGACTGCAGGCCCGGCAGCCGTGAGCTTTATCCGTCCATCCGGGCGGTCAAATGGGTCGTTGAGACCGCAGCAGGGTCGGGGGTCAAGGCAGGGGACCGGGTGCAGGTAAATGCGGAATTCGGAATGCGGAATGCGAAATAAGATATACGTCGAAATGAAAGTGAAATGTCTATGCAGTTAGGGTACCGTATCGTGCGGCCCGGCGATGTCGGGTTACAACCGCTCTTGCTTGCTCAGATCTCGCTCTGGCGTTCGGCCGCTTGGGGAGTGGCTGACGGGGAACAGGCAGTCCGGGAGGCCATCGAGATCGCAGTTGCGTGTAAAGAACGCGGCATCCGCACGGTCTTTCATCCCCTGGAATATCCTCTGACGGGCACATCGGCGAAACAGACGCTGAGCGTGATGCGCAAGCTCGCGGCGGCATGCGATCTCGGCATCATCATTCACGACGAAGGCGGTGCTGAGGGGAGACGGCTGTCTTCGGAAGAGGAAGCGCAGTTCGAGGAGAACCTTTTTACCTTGAGCAGTCTCTGCCCGATCTCTATCGAGAACGCCTTCAACTCCGGCGACGCATCCTGGTTCTGGGAGCGCTTCGTGGTGCATGCGCCGAAGAACGTCTCGATCACGATAGATATCGGTCATCTGGAATCGGCAGACATCGATTCGATCTCTTTCGTGGAAACCATGCCTGAACGCCTTGCGGAGCGGGTGAGCTTTGTGCACATGCACCATAAAGCGGAAGAGCGGTATGGTATCAAGGACCATTGGCCGCTGGTGCCGAATTGCAGGGAGATCGCTGCACTGAAGGCACTGATGAAAAGAAAGCTCGGCCTTCAGGTGATCCTTGAGCTGGATGCGAAGGACGCGGGGATGGGCCGGAGCGTCGAGCTTTTGAAAGGGCTGCAACAAACCTAAGCGGGCAAATCCGACCAAGAAAAATCATTTTCTCGCAAAGGCGCAAAGTGCGCAAAGGGAACCTTGAGTCAAAATCCTTTCTGTCTTTAAACCAAAGCAAGCCGCGGTTTAAGTTTTTCTTGGCGCCCTTTGCGCCTTTGCGAGAAACGTTTTGTAGCTTTGGTCTTTCGGCCAGTCCGGTTTAGATCCAAATATACTATGATCATTACGCCCCTTGCAGGTGAATCGTTCGGCGTCCGAAGCTCCGCCTTCTTCATCGAGACCGCTGATGTGAAGGTCCTCATCGATCCCGGGGTCTCGCTCGCACCTGCGCGCTCCGGCCTCGCGCCGCATTCGCACGAGATCAGGGCCATGAACGAACGCTGGCGCATGATCAAGGACCATGCTGCACGCGCCGATATTCTCGTCATTACCCACTACCACTTCGACCATTTCGACCCCACCGAACCCCTTGTATTCAACAACAAGGTGCTCCTGATCAAACACCCATCAGAGAACATCAATGCAAGCCAGCATGAGCGGGCGCGGGAACTGATCAGGAACTACCGTACCCTTCCGCGGCGCGTTGAATTTGCCGATGACAACCGGTTCCTGTTCGGCAGCACCACGCTGCGCTTTTCCCCTGCCGTGCCGCATGGGCCGGACACGACGGTGGGCTGGGTCGTCGAAGCCTCGGTCAGAGAAGGGGCTTCATGTTTTCTGTACAGCTCCGACATCGTCGGGGCCTGCCGCGATGAGCAGATGCAGTTCATCCTTTCGGAAGAACCCGATACGCTTTATCTCGACGGGCCGCTTACGTATATGCTCGGTCAGGGCTTCAGCCACGAAGACCTCCGCAGGTCCATCGGCAATATCAGCAGATTGCTGGAAATGCCGAAACTGAGAACGTTGATCATTGACCACCACCTGCTGCGTGACAGGAACTGGAAAAACGAGGTTCGAGAGATCTTTGTCAGAGCGGAAGCGAGCGGCAAAAAGGTGGTGACCATGGCAGGTTTTCTCGGAAGGGAGGATGTGCTTCTCGAAGCTCAGCGCGCTCAGCTCTATGAAGGTCACGCTGATCCGACAAAGGAGCCCCTCCTGCGGAGCAGCACCTTTCACCTGGTGAAGGAGCTGAAGAAACCCAGGCCGGTCAGATCAAAATTGTAAATTACCGAGCGCAAAAAAAATGCAAAGGTCAAACTGCAGGCAAGGAACACAGTGGCATCGAGCCATTCCTCAAACCTACAATTCAAAATTTGCATTTTGCATCTGGTGCGGCTGAATGACGCACTTCGTGTTAAGCAGGCACGTGCTCGTGGGTGGCAACGATCCGGGTTGCCTGGGGTCCTTTATTGCCCTGCTCCTCCAGGAAGGTCACGTTACTCCCGATATGGAGGCTATCGAAATCAGGCTCGAGCACGCTGTTCCGGTGAAAGTACAGCTCTCGTCCGTCCCCGGTCTCGATGAACCCATAGCCCCGCTCCGAAAGGAGCTTGCTCACCCTGCCGAGCGGGACCTCGACATGGGCTTTTACCTCGCCTCGCTGCTTTCTGGCATAACTTTCCAGTTTCCGCTCCAGTGCATCGAAGGCATCTCTGATCACCACATAGGGGTCTTCATGTTCCTCCCGGTTGACCACGATCTCCGAACCAGGTACCGTGAGATCGATCTTGACGTTGAATAATTTACCCTGATGGTGGCGTCGTTGTGACTGTTCGATGGTCACTCTGCAGGCAGTGATCCTGTTGTAGAACTGGTCCAGCTTTGCGACCCGCTCCTGGATCTTGGTCGTTATTGCTTCTGAAGGTGGAAAATCCTTTATGGTGATTTTCGGTTCGAGGATCATATGCTCACCTCACCCTTTCCCCATCATTCTTTTTCTTCGGTTATCTTGATTCAAGCGTATCAAAGTTTCTGCAAAGTGTCAAATGAGGCGATCTCCATGATAACGCTTGTCTCCGGCATGTTTCTTGTCCGCACGAGACAGCAAAACTGCCCGCTGTTCTGAAGCACCAAGGGCTGGGGCGATGCTTTCGTACGGCTGGAGATGTTATTTTATATGGCAGGTAATGCAGAGGTCCTGTGCCGGGACGCGAAGCATGCGTCCGTAGCGGTTGGAGTGCGGATCGTGGCAGGTAATGCAGGTGATCTTGTTGCCGGCGAGCGGCAGCGTTCCGGTGTTCATGGAAGGAATGACACCGACCCTATGTTCAGCCGGTGTCATGCGTTCAGGGTGGCACTCGATGCAGTGGTCGGCAACCGGTCTCTTCAGGAGCTGCGTCCCCTTGTCCATCCGGTGAGTGCCATGACAGGTCGTACAGTCCTGTTTGGAGGCAGGCAGTCCGGATGTCTCCGTCTTCAGTACAAAAACGGGCGTTGCAACGGCCTGCGCGCATCCCGCCATGCACAGCAGGGAGAGTATCAGGAACTGCCCTCCATAGTATGAGGGGGCGTGGCGCATCATGAAGGAATACTCCGGACACCAAGCATGTCGTTACCCTAGCATGGCCGATCCTGCCTGTCAAGAAGGGGCTTATCCCGTTAAAAAGTGTTGTTTTTATGCTGGCGGTTGGTTATAATGACAGTCCTTTGGAGGTATGTATTATGCCGGTATATGAATATGAGTGCAACGCCTGCGGCCGCCGCTTTGAGCTGATGCAAAAGTTCAGCGATCCGGCCCCGACCGTTTGCCAGCTGTGCAAAGCGGAAGGCGTGCGCAAGGTCCTGTCTCCCACAGCGTTCGTGCTCAAGGGAAGCGGCTGGTACGCCACCGACTACCCCTCAGCTGACCGGAAAAAAGCCGGCTCGTCAGAGTCTCAGGCAGGTGCATCAGAAGCGAAAACGGAGCCGAAACCGGCGTCCCCCTGCGGGGCCTCTTGTCCTGCAGGTGGCTGCCCATCCAAGAGCTGAGGCGCGATGGAACCGATCCACGTCCACATCCCCTATCCCCAGATGAAGGACCTTTGCGAGCTGGTGAGGCACCGGCGCTACGATCTTGAGATCTACATGTCGGCGGCGGTGCTCGATCAGGTCGAGAAGGAGGACCTGGAGAACCTGTGCCGCAGCCTCGACTGGAAACCTTCGATCAGCCTGCATGCGCCGTTCATGGACCTCAACCCCGGCGCGGTGGACCCCATGGTGCGGTCGGTGACCCAACTGCGGTTCAGCCGGATCCTGAGCGCCGCTGCCGTACTGAAGCCGCGGGTGGTCGTGTTCCATGCAGGATATGACCGGTGGCGCTATAACGGACGGAGGGACATCTGGCTCGAGAACAGCCTCGAGACCTGGGGCAAGGTGATGGAAACGGCCTCGAAGATCGGCGTACGGGTGGCCGTGGAGAACGTTTTTGACGAGGATCCCGAGGCCCTTGGCATGCTCATCGAGCGGATCGGCCATCCCGACTTCGGGTTCTGCTTCGATACCGGCCACTTCAACCTGTTCACCAGGGTCACCATGGAGCAGTGGTTCGAACGCCTCGGCAAACATATCCTCGAGGTGCATCTGCATGACAACGACGGTTCTGCGGATTCTCACTGGGCACTGGGCAAGGGCGTTGTCGATTTCATCAAGTTCTTCGGTCTGCTGCGCGGTCACCACGCACGGCCGGTCTATACGATCGAAGCGCACGAGCAGGACCATATCGATATCAGCCTTGACGCCGTAAAGAGGCTGCTGACCGCTTCCTAGCTGGTGCAGGCGGGAAGGCCGGGGGCTCCTCAACGCAGGAACGACCTCCTTGACACTCTCACACAGGTGGCTTACACTACACTCATGAAAAAACACTACCTCTTCGTTCCTATGGTCCTTGCCGTGCTGAGCACATCCTGTGTTTCCACTCCCGTTCGCATGCCGGGGACCCTGACCGGCAGCATGAGCACCGACGAGGTCGCGAAGGCCGATGCTTACCGGCATTTCATGACGGCAAGCCTGCTGGAGCAAGAGGGGGCGCTTGATGAGGCCTTCAGGGAATACGAGGCCGCCTACCGCCTGGACCAGGGCTCTCCTACGGTCCTGGTGGCGCTTGCATCGCTCTCGCTCAGGAAGGGGCAGCTCGACCAGGCAGCGCTCTATGCCGGGAAGGCCGCAGCAAGCGCGCCCGACGATCCCCAGGTCCTGATGCTCCTGGCAAGCATCTACTCGAGCAAAAAACAGTTTGGCGAAGCGGTGGATGCCTACCGCAAAGTGATCGCCCTCGACCCGAAGCAGGACGACGCCTATATCTATCTTGGCCTGCTCTACATTTCGCAGAAGCAGTACGATGAGGCGATCGAGACCTTCAAGGCTCAGGGCAAACAGAACCCGGCTTCGCTCATGTCCCCCTATTACCTCGGCAGGATCTACGCTGAACGGCAGCGCTATTCCGAGGCGCTTGAAGCCTTCAAGAAGGCGGCAGCGCTCAAGGAGGATTTTGAACCGGCCTACACCGGCATGGCATACGTCTACGAGGTGCAGGGCCGCGTGAACGACGCCATCGGCGCATACAAACAGACCCTTGCCGCGAATCCCCACAATACCGATATCCGGCGTCACCTTGCCCAGCTTTACATCCAGCAGAACGAACTCGATAACGCCCTGGTGCAGCTCAGGCAGGTGACGGCCGCCGAGCCCGGTGACTATGATTCCCTGGTCAGGATGGGGCTCATTTATGCGGAGAAGAAGCAGTATCCCGATGCGGTCGCGGCCTTCGCGGCCGTTGCGAAAGCGGTGCCCGACGACGTTAAGGTAAGGCGCTATCTTGCATCAACGCTCCTGGCGGCGGAACGGTTCGACGAGGCGTTCAAGGAATATAAGGCGATCCTTGCCGCCGTCCCCGACGATACCGACGCCATTCTGCAGATTGCGTATATCTACGAGCGCCAGGACCGCACTGCCGACGCGGTCCCGTTCCTGGAAAAAGCGCTGGCTGACCTGCCCGGAAAGGCAGAGCTCTATCTGTACCTGGCCAACGCCCACCTTGAGCTGAAGCACTACCAGCAGGCGGTGGACATCCTGAAAAAGGGGATCGAGCTCGCGCCCGACCGCGACGACCTGCAGTTCGCCCTGGCGATCGCTTATGAGAAGCTGAACATGCGCGACGCGATGATCGAGGCGCTCAAAAAGACGATCGAGCTGAAGCCCGATCACGCCGATGCGCTGAACTATCTCGGGTACAGCTATGCCGAGAAGGGGGAGCACATCGACGAGGCCATCCAGCTCATCAAACAGGCGCTGCTCATCAAGCGCGACAATGGATATATCCTGGACAGCCTTGCCTGGGCGTACTACATGAAGGGCATGCCGAAGGAAGCGCTGGGCTACATGAAGATGGCCATCGAGAAGACCGGCGACGACCCGACGATGCGCGAGCATCTGGGAGATATCTATCTCAAGCTCTCCAACCGGGACAAGACGCGCGAGGAATGGCTGCGGTCGCTCAAGCTCGATCCCGAGAACCGGAAGCTCCGTGAGAAGTTCAAGAACACCGGGTTCGGCGATCCCGACGAGCTGCTCAAGGGCCAGAAACCGGGCGTGAAGAAAACAAAGTGAAGGCCCTTCGTCCTCTCCTTTTCGTTGTCCTCTCCCTGCTGTCTGCCTGCCTGCCCAAGCTGCCTGAGATCCCACTTACCGAGGTCCCTGCGGGCCCGCTCGTTCAGGAACTGGAGCAGCGGCGCCAGGCCTTTACCGGACTCAAGGCCACTGCCGCCATTCAGGCGGTCAGGAAAGGCCGCAAGCGTGCTTTTGATAATGTGAGCATTCTGCTCGCTGCGCAGGACCGGCTCCGTCTCGAGGCCTACGGCCCGCTGGGCCAGTCGGTCCTGGCCCTGGTCTGGAACGGCAGGGAAGTGCTGCTCCGGTTGCCGGGGCAGGACCGGGTGGTGCGGCCGGGTGCCTTCGGGCTGGAGCGGCTGCTGGGGGCCGGGCTGGAGGTGCAGGAACTCTGCGCAGCCCTTTCGGGAAACATCCCGCCCGTGCCGAAGTCGGCCGCGGTATCTGCGGCATGCAGCGAGGGCAACCGCATCTGCGAAGTGACGGTCCGCCAGGGAGACCTGGTCCGCCGCGTGCAGGTCGCGAACCGGTCCGCAGGTCCGGGGTCCCTGCCGGTGCCGGCGGTATCCGAACTGTACCGGGACGGGAAGCTCGTTTTCCGGGCGCTGTTCGAAGAGGTCCTGGAAACCTCACCCTATCTCATGCCGCGGACGGTCATCATCGAGAACCCTGACAAGGAATTTTCGTTGACCATCAATTACGCAGAGGTCGACGTGAACGTACCCATCGACGAGACCCTTTTTTCGCTTCCCGATGACGAGACAGGAGCGCCCTGATGAGGTCGGTCACGCTGAAAGCGCCTGCCAAGATCAATCTGTGCCTGTCTGTGCTCGGACGCAGGCCCGACGGTTACCACGATGTAGAGATGCTCATGCAGATGGTGGGCCTCTATGATGAAGTGACCGTTGCCGTCCGCGACAGCGCCGGTGTGCGGATCAGCTGCGACAGTGACGCGATCCCTCCGGGAGAGGAGAATATAGCCTGGAAGGCGGGCCATGCGCTGCTGAAGCGGGCAGGCCGGGAAGCCGGGCTTACCATAACGGTCCGCAAGGCAATACCTGTGGCGGCCGGGTTGGGAGGCGGGAGCAGCGACGCGGCGGCCGTGCTTGCCGCGGCCAATGAGGCGCTCGGCACCGGGTTCGGCCGGGAAGAACTTGCCGGGATCGGCGCAAAGCTCGGGATGGACGTCCCTTTTTTCTTTTACGGGCCCACGGCCCTGGCTCAGGGGCGCGGCGAACTGCTCACCGAGCTGCCTCCCCTGCCCAAGATGCAGATATTGCTCGTAAATCCCGGATTCGAGACCTCCACGGCCTGGGTCTATAAAAATCTAAATTTGAGGTTGACAAAAAAAGTCGACTGTAATAAAATCCTACGGCTTACGGTCAGGAATATGGCATCGGGGCTGCATAATGACCTCGAGACCGTAACAGCGGCTGCGCATCCCGTCATTCATACGATCCGGCAAGCGCTCCTGGAACAGGGAGCTGACGGAGTCTTGATGAGCGGGAGCGGGCCAACGGTATTTGGCATATTCGAGACCGGGACGCGCTGCAACGCGGCAGCAGAGAATCTATCGAACAGAGGATGGAAGCTCTTTCCCACCGAGACCCTGGTGGCGTCCCCCTTGAGCGGGCATATCCGGCAATGACGATCCCGGGCGAACGGTCCCCGGGTCCATCCGTTGACAACATGCAAGGTGCAGCGTTGAAACTCTCCCGGCCGCGGGAGATCGGTGGAGGGGAAGTACCTGTCATTACGGTTAGCCGGCACGGGGGTGAATGTCCATGGATATTACCGAAGTGAGGGTCTTTCCTGTCGCCAGCGAAGAACGGCTCAAGGCCTATGCCACGATCACGATCGACCATGTCTTCCTGATCAGGGACCTTCGCATCATCAACGGCAATGCCGGGTTGTTCGTCGCCATGCCGAGCCGGAAAATGAAGGACGGTACCTTTAAGGACATCGCCCATCCCTTGAACAGCGAAGCGCGGCAGATGATCGAATCCAAGGTCCTTGCCGAGTATGAACGCGAGATGGCAAATCCGACAAAGCGGGAAACGCCGCCAAAAGAGGGCGACGCTGTTTAAGAATTGACCGACCGAACGAAGTGAGCACTGCCGATTCTGAATCTCATGCGAGAGGATAGGATAGCCTATCCTTTTCATTTTTTAGCCGGCCGAAAAAAGCGGACTTCACCGACAGTCGGGGATCGTCTAATGGTAGGACAGAGGCCTTTGAAGCCTTTAATCGGGGTTCGA
>JBGQDI010000053.1:0-13251 GCA_041495765.1 Nitrospirota bacterium | reverse complement strand
TTATACGAGCGTTCCCCGGGTCCTCCTCGAGGACCGGCTGATCCAGACCAACATTCCGAAGGACATTTGGATCACCGACACGACGTTCCGCGACGGCCAGCAGTCCCGGCCGCCGTACACGCCCAAGCAGATTGTGGACATCTTTGATTTCATGCACCGGATGAGCGGACCGAACGGCGTGATCCGCCAGACCGAGTTTTTCCTCTATTCGGAAAAGGACCGCGAGGCAGTGCGGCTCTGCAGGGAGCGCGGCTACCGGTATCCCGAAATCACCGGCTGGATACGGGCGAACAAGAACGACTTTAAGCTCGTCAAAGAGGTGGGGCTCAAGGAAACGGGCATCCTTACCTCCTGTTCGGATTACCACATTTTCCTGAAGCTGAACCTGTCCCGCAAGGATGCTCTCAAGCAGTATCATGACATCGTTGTGACGGCGCTGGAGCAGGGCATCACGCCGCGCTGTCACCTCGAGGACATCACCCGGGCTGATTTCTACGGCTTTGTCATTCCCTTCGTACAGGACCTGATGAAACTTGCCCAGGAGTCGAAGGTCCCGATCAAGGTCCGCGCCTGCGACACCATGGGCTACGGCTTCCCTTTCCCCGGCACGGCGCTGCCGCGCGGGGTCCCGGAGATCTTCTACGCCCTCATCCACGACGGCGGCGTGCCGTCGGAGCAGCTTGAGTGGCACGGCCACAACGACTTTCACAAGGGCCTGGTGAACGGTACGGCGGCATGGATGTACGGTTGCGCCGCCGTGAACGGGGCGCTTCTCGGCTTCGGCGAACGCACGGGCAACACGCCCGTCGAGGCGATGCTGATCGACTACATCAGCCTGACCGGCGACAGTGACGGCATCGACACCACTGCCATCACCGAGATGGCCGAGTATTTCCGCAAGGAAATGAACTTTCCCATCCCTACCAACTATCCCTTTGTGGGGTCCGAGTTCAACTCCACGAGCGCCGGGATCCACGCCGACGGCATGATGAAGAACGAAGAGATCTACAATATCTTCGACACGACCAAGATCCTGAAGCGCCCCATGGGCGTGATCATCACGGACAAATCGGGCATCGCCGGTATCGCCCACTGGGTGAACGGCCACCTGGGGCTCGACACGGACACCAAGATCGACAAACGCCACCCGGGCCTCGCCAAGATACATAAATGGGTCATGGAGCAGTACGAACAGGGCAGGACCACGAGCATCTCGCACGATGAGCTGCTGGAAAAGGCCAAGAAATATTTGCCCGAGTACTTCGTCTCCGACCTAGACAAGCTCAAGAAGAAGGCGCAGGAGATAGCGCTCCATCTGGTCGAAGGAATAGTGGAGAAACCGGAGATGCGTGCCATGGACCACGGGAAACAGGAAGTGGTCGTGCAGAAACTGCTGGAGCAGAACCCCTTTATCCAGTTCGCCTATGTCGTGAATCCCGACGGCAAAAAGACCACCAGGAACATCACGCAGATCCAGTACAAGGCGCAGTTCGAGCATTCGGGCCTAGGGGATAATTTTTCGGACCGACCCTGGTTCATCAAACCCATGAAGGACGGCAAGAGCTTTGTGTCGGATTTCTACACGTCCAAGATCACCGGCGCCCTTTGCATCACGGTCTCCGCGCCAATCGCTGACGACGAAAGCGCCATTGTCGGCGTGTTCGGCGTGGATATCCGGTTCGAGGACCTGGTGCGGGCGGAATAAAGAACGAGTTCCTGACAGAAGAAAATAGAAAAGACTGCCGGCATTTCCCGGCAGTCTTTTTTTATATTGCGTGAACAACTGGTCAGAACAGATAGGTAATGCCGCTCACGACCTTGTAAGTCTCGCCCAGCTGCGTGCCTTTGAGGTTGTGATAGACGGCATACTGGTAGGACAGGTCCGCCACCCAGTGAGGCGCGAGCACCAGCTGCAAACCCGGAGAAAGATAGACCGTATTCCCTCCCGAATCAGGGACCCGTACCCCGGCCTCGGTCTCCTGCCCGCGAAGCTCTCCATTCACTCCAAGCGCAAGGAACACCTGCGGCCGCGTCGGCTCGAAGGCCGCTGGCGCAATGCGGTATTTGCCCGTGACATCGTAGTTCACGGCATTGCCGAACCGGTGCTTGGTATAACCGAATTTCCCTTCTTGCGCGATCGTCCCGAGCGCGTTCGCGGACAAGGAGAACCGTTCGAGCGAATGACTGTAGGAGAGGCCCAGGAGATAGTCCGCCGATCCCGTCCCCGGCTGCATATGGCTATCGAGATACGACATCTGGTCGTTCGTCTTCGCCGTGGTTCGGCCGGTAGCGAACTTCACGCCGAACACCCCGGCGAGGACGTTCGTAGCATCAGGCGACTCTTTTTTCAGGAACGTATACCGTCCCATCAGCGCGATGTCCCCGAGGCCTGTTGCGTCCCCTGCCATGGTCGTATCGAGCGTCGGCGGGACCGTGGCCATATCGGCCTCTCCCGAGGTCCTGCCGTTCTTGTACGGCACCACGGCGATCACCATGAGATCGGGAGTGATCCCGTAGAAGCCCGTCAGCTCAGTGGTCCAATGCGTTTCCTTCGCTCCCGGATTGGACTGCTGACTCGTTCCTTTATACATCTCATCCAACAAGGTGAAGCGTTCGCTGATCTTCATGCCCGCACCCTTCATGGTGTCGAGCGGGGAAATACCCTGCGACAGCATGCAAAAATCGCAGGCAAGGCCGGGAACTGAAAAAATAAGTATCGATGCGACCGCCGTAATAATCAGCACTGCCTTTTGCTTCATATAAATCAGCCTCCCCCTTATTATGATCTTCTCATCACCAGCAGCAGCCAGACGAACAGGATCGCCGCACAAGCCGCCGCCCAAGCGCTCTCTAACGGGAAATGATTGATGCGCAGGACCAGGGAACCGACACCGAGCCCGGCGATCAGTGCCGCAAGGATGAACCCTTTGCCGATCCGGTAAATGTTCCGGAGCTCGCGCACCACATCTTCCGACGTGATCTCGACGCGCGTCTCTCCCCGAGCCGTCGTCACGAGGAATTCGGCGAGCAGCTTCGGCAGTTTGCCCAGGGCGCGGACGGACATGCCGGCCTGCTGCAGGATCGCCGTTGCCGTGAATTTCTCGGCCGTAATGAACCGTCTTGCGAAAGGCGCTGCGATCTCGATGATGTTCGTTTCCGGGTCGAGCCGCGAACCCAGGCCGTTCAGCATGCCCACCACCCTGCCGAACAGGATGAAGTCGTTGGGGATCTGGATCGATGGGGAGAGCTGGAGCGCTTCCATGATGTCTTTGCCGATCTCCTCGATGTCCATGGCCTTGAACTCCGAGGGGGAGATATCGCGGTACTTCTGCAGGATACGGTCGACGAACTGGACGAGCGGCTGGATATCGTGGGTCAGCGGAATGAACCCCATGTCCACCAGCGCCCGCACCAGCCCCAGGCTGTCGCGGTCGACAACGGCGCTGAATGCGCGCCGCAGCCCGTCTCGCTTCGGCCCCGAGATGCGGTCCACCATGCCGAAGTCCACGAGGATGATCTCAGGCCCGGGCGTGACGAAGATGTTGCCTGGATGGGGGTCGCCGTGGAACAGCCCGTCGCTGAAGAACATCTGGGCATAGGCTTCGGCAAGGGTCCGCGCGATCTCCTTCCGGTCGATCCCCTGCCGGTCGATCTCGTCGAGGTCGGTGATCTTGATGCCGGCGAGATATTCCAGCGTCAGGACCTTTGACGTGGTGAAGGGCCAGTACACGAGCGGGATCTTGATCTTCGGATTGTCGGCGAAGTTCCGGGCAAAGGTCTCGGCGTTCTTACCTTCCTGAAGATAGTTCAGCTCCTCCAGGATGATCCGCGAGAACTCGGAATAGATGACGTCGATATTGATATGGCGATAGATGACGCGGAGGATGCGGATGACGAACTTGAGGGTTCGCATGTCCGCGGCGATCACCTCATCGATGCCGGGATACTGGACCTTGACCACGATGCAGTCGCCATGGCGCAGACAGGCGCGGTGCACCTGACCCAGCGAAGCGGAAGCGATGGGTGTCTCGTCAAAGGAGGAAAAGACCTCTTCCATGGGCCCCAGCTCCTCAGTGACCCGCTGCACGATATCGTGGAACGGGGCCGGCGGCACCTGGTCCTGGAGCTTCGAGAGCTCGCTCGTGTACTCCTCGGGCAAAAGGTCGACGCGCGAGGAAAGGAACTGGCCGATCTTGATCAGCACGCCGCGCATCTCGATCATGCGTTCCCGGAGCAGGACGGCATTCTTTGCATGGAGCCGCTTGAGCCGCTCCTGTTTGAGCTGAGGAGACGCGAAGGTGTTCCGAAGGCCCAGGAGCTTATAGCTCAGGAGCACTCGCAGAAAAAGGACAACTCCCTGAAAAAATCTGCCTCGCAAGTTCGTTGAACGCATAATTGAGTATACCAGATACGAAGGGTAAAGAGGATTAAACGCGTTCTTCTGCCTGTTATCGTTAGGTGAAAATCCCGATCACCGCGCCGGTCATGCAGGTCGCCAGCGTGCCGGCGATCAACGCCTTCATTCCGAGCCCCACGATCTCGTCGCGCCGTTCAGGGGCCAGGCTGCCGAGCCCGCCGAGCAGGATGCCGAGGCTGCCGAAGTTGGCAAAGCTGGCGAGCGCATAGGTCATGATGAGGCGGCTCCTCGGGTCCAGCGCTTCTGCGGGAAGCTTGGCCAGTTCGAGGAATGCAAGCAGTTCGTTCAGAACGGTCTTGGTGCCCATAAGGTAGCCGGCCGTCTGTGCCTGGGGCCAGGGAATGCCGAAGAGCCAGACCACCGGGGCCATAATGAAGCCGAGAATACGCTGCAGCGTAAGCGGCCTGCCGCCCGCCTCCGGCAGCAGGCCGACGATCTGGTTTACCAGGTATACCAGCGCCACCATCACCACGAGCATGGCGACGATGTTCAGTAAAAGATGCAGTCCGTCCATGGTCCCCTTTACCACGGCGTCCATGGAGCTGGTCGCGGTCCGGGTCGGCAACAGACGCCCCGAGGTCTCTTCTCCCGTTTCCGGCACCATGATGCGGGCGATCGTGATCGCTGCGGCAACATGGATAAAGGACGCTATCAGGATATTGCCGAGCGGATCGGGGATCACGCCGGTCAGGAACGTAGCATACAGGACCATCACGGTGCCGGCGATGCATGCCATGCCGACGGTCATAAGCGAAAAGATCTCGCTCCGGGTCATGTTCCTGAGATAGGGCTTCACCAGGAGCGGCGCCTCGACCATGCCGAGAAAGATCGTGGTGGATGCGCCGAGGCCGAGCGCACCGCCGATGTTCATGGTCTTCTGGAGCAGGAACGAAAAGGACCGGACCACCACGGGAAGGACCCTCCAGTAGAAGAGGAGTCCCGACAAGGCCCCGATCACGAGCACCAGCGGAAGCGCCTGGAAGGCAAGGATGAAGCCCGCTCCCGGGTCCGTCATCAGGAAGGGGGGCGTGCCGCCGCCGACATACCCGAATACAAATGACGTGCCGGCCCTGGTGGCCGATTCAAGGGCCAATACTGCACCGTTGAGAAGAAGAAAGAATTTCCTGAAGAAAGGGATGTACAGAAGAATGGCGGCGATGCAGAGCTGTACTGCCACACCGCTTACCGCAACGGGATACTTGACGGCCTTTCTGTTCTCGCTGATGAGCCAGGCGATCCCGGTGAATACCGCGAGGCCGAGCAATGGTTGAAACACCATGACAACGCGCTCCTTCCATGACCTGAGAGTGGTGCTATTATTACATGTGATAGAATATTTATCAATTCAAAAGGGAAAGAGAACTGTAGCATGATGGGTCAGCACGTGGTTCCGGACCTGCGACCCCGCCGGGAAAGGGGCGACTGAGCGGTATCTTTACGCGGACAATAATAATACTTGACTTCCTGACGCCAAAATGGGATTATCGTAATCAGAAGTTCCGGATGTACTTGTAGGGAAACCACAAAGACAGATCGGCTTTGTGGTATTTTTTTGTCCTTGTCCGTCGCTTCAATTCACGAGAAGGAGGTAGCTCATCATGGAAAATGGAACGGTAAAGTGGTTCAATGATGCCAAAGGTTTTGGCTTCATTACCCGTGAAAAAGGCGGCGATGTGTTCGTGCATTTTGGCGACATACAGGACAGCGGCTTTAAGTCGTTGGCCGAAGGCCAGCAGGTGCAGTTCGACGTTGTCGACTCGCCCAAGGGCCCCAAAGCAGCCAACGTTGTAAAGCTCTAAGCTTATTGCTTGAACTTTTAAAGCAGGTCCTGTTCGTCAGGACCTGCTTTTTTTATCGCCCATTGTTCCCTCAGGCGCAAGCCTTCGCCCCATCGTCATACCGGGCAAATGTCACATTTTCATCCTTACTTCTGAACTGCCTTATTTCGGCAGGTTTTTTGGCAAAGACCTGTTGCTATTGCTCTCGTAAAGTGCCATTATACTAGGTAGTGATAACGAAGCAGGAAGCGCATGCCACAAGGAGTGCCTCTTTGTGGCTTTTCTATTTTCAGCACGGGAGAACAGCGGAGGACAAATGCGGTACAAACAGAGCTATAAAGAAAAGATGGAACTGGAGAGGGCTGCCATGGCCGCCGCCGGGCTCGTTTCAGAACGCTATGCCGGTGTTTCGAACATCGAGTTCCAGATGACCTATTATCAGCGGGGCCTGCATCCGGTCCTGATGACGCGCACGCTCAACTTCTCGCCCGCCAACTACGCCAGCTTTCATATCAAATGCCTGCATGAAGGCTGTACGGACGGCGGCTATGACCTTGCCCCGGTGGTAGAGGGTCTTGCCAACTCCCGCAAAAAAACGGTCAAGGGTAAGCTCTTTTGTCATGGGGCGAACGATACCGTCGGCCACACCGTGGGCCACGGAAGCATCGCCTACGAGGTCAACATAGAATACACCAAACCAGCCAGATAAGGACCGACCGCCTCGTCCTCCGTCACGACACCTGATGAATGACGATCGTTTGCGTATCGGCCTTTTTGTCCCCGATCCCCCGCACCATAAGCATATAGTCCCCACGGTGCGCCAGGTCCAACCCCTTCATATATGTTTCTGCAAAGGCGATTCGCTTATCGACCTCGAGCCTGCTGCTGACCAGAAGCGGGACCGTGCCCCAGAGCAACTGGAGCCTGCGCAGCACCTGCTCCGATTGGACCAGGACGATGAGCGGTGCCGCAGGCCGGTCAGCCGAGATCACCTGTGCCGTATGTCCGCTCCGGGTCACGATCACGATGCAGTGTACCATCAGGTCCCGCGAAAGCTGTGCGATGGCCGAACTCACGGCATCCTGGACCCCGCTGCAGCGATTGGGCACCGGGTCACGGAACAGCCCTGCGCGGGCAAAGAACCGGTAGGATTCGGTCTCGCGCAGGATCGCATCCATGGTCTCCAGCGCTTCGATGGGATATTTTCCCGAGGCGGTCTCGCCGGAGAGCATCACCGCGTCGGCGCCGGACAGACAGGCCGCCGAAACATCGGTGACCTCCGCCCTCGTGGGCCGCGAATGCTCGATCATGCTCTCGAGCATCTGGGTCGCCACGATGACCGGCTTCCGGTGCTCAATGCAGGTCTCGATCAGCTTGTCCTGCACAAAGGGAACCTTCTTTGCCGGCAGCTCGACGCCCAGGTCGCCCCGGGCGATCATCACGCCGTCGGCAGCGGCAATAATGGCCTGGATGTTCTCGAGCGCCTCAGGTTTTTCGATCTTGGCGATCACGCCGATATCCGCTTTCCGGCGGCGCAGCAGGTCCTTCAGTTCCGCGATATCTTCGGCCTTGCGCACGAAGGAAAGGGCAATATAATCCACGCCGCCCTGAATGCAAAAGCCGACGTCCTTCCGGTCCTTTGCGGTCAGCGCCGGGATGTTCAGCTTCGTATCAGGCAGGTTCATTCCTTTGTTGTTCCTGAGGAGCCCGCCGCGAACAACCCGGGCCTGGACCTTGCCGCGGGCCTTGCCAACGACCAGCAGTTCCAGATTGCCGTCGTCAAGCAGGATGTGGTCGCCCATCGACACTTCCGCGATGAGCTTTTTGTACTGACAGGGGATCAGGGTCTCGTGGCCCAGGACCTGCTCGTCAGTGATCGTGACAACGGTCCCGTCCTTCAGCAGGACCTCATCGTTCCTGAACCTCCCGACGCGGATCTTGGGGCCGCAGAGATCGCCCAGGACCGCGACCGGCATGCCCAGCTGCAGAGAAATCTTCCTCAGGGACTGGATCGTCCGGAGATGGTCCTCGGGCCTGCCGTGGGAGAAGTTGATGCGCGCCACGTTGAGCCCCTTCAGGATCAACTGCTTCAGGACCTCCGGCGATGCTGACGCAGGGCCGATGGTGGCGACGATCTTGGTCCGTCTGAAATAAAGATATTTGTGCTTCAGGCCAAGATCGAAGTATTTTTTATCGTCCGCTGATACCCTATCTTTTTTCACGTCCCGTCCTCCAATTATGGCCATGCCACGGCAAGCGCTCATCTTTCCTCTCTATGGTAGCATGAGATCGTACTGCATGGATTGGAAATCAGGTTCCGTTCTATGTTACTATAGCTTCATGCGTGATACCATCCTGACCAAAGACCTGCAGCTCGGGATGTTCATCCTGCTTCCCAAGTCCTGGCTTAAACCACCCTTCATGGGCCACGAGTTCGAGATCACCTCCCAGGACCAGATCGACAAAATCATCAAGTACGGACTCGCCACGATCGTCATTGACACCGACAGGGGCATCGGCCCGAAGAGCGCGCCCCTGGCCGTCAGCGATGCTCCAGCTTCAACGCCTCCGGCCGTCTGGGAGCCTGAGAAGCTGGTGCCCGCCGGGCTGCGGGAAGCGATCCACGACAAAAAGCTGGCGCCGGAGCAGAAATCAAAGATCGTTTACCAATGTTCGCTGGAGCTCATGGGAAAACTGCTGGATGATCCGAAAACGGAGAATATCAGGGAGGCCAAGGCGGGCATTGCCGAGATGGTGGACATGATCATTTCCGACGATGCAACGTCGGCAGCGCTGCTCGAGATCACGTCCTATGACTACTATACTTATACCCACTCGGTGAATGTGGGGTTCCTCTCCGTGCTGCTTGCCAAGGAGCTCTTCAAGGGGTCCGATGCCCACAACATGCATGAACTGGGCGCCGGGTTCTTCCTGCATGACATCGGCAAGGTCCGCATCGATCCTGCCATCATCAACAAGGCGGGCAGGCTGACCGACGACGAATTGACCGTGATTAGGACCCATCCCGACCTGGGCTATAAGATCCTTACGGAAACGAAGCACCTGACCGAAGAATGCAGGATCATCGTATTGCAGCATCATGAACGGCAGGACGGCAACGGCTATCCGCAGCGGCTGACCGGCGAGGCGATCCATCTGTATGGCCGCATCTGCAGCATCGCCGACGTCTACGACGCGCTCACTGCGGACCGTTCCTATCAGAAAAAAATGGACACCTTCGGCGCGCTCAAGCTCATGAAAGAAAAGCTGCTGAACCATTTCCACCAGGACCTGTTCGAAAAGTTCGTCATGCTCTTTGCGCGGACAAAACGATAGCTTCCCGATAAAGGTCCGTCACCGCCTGCCAGCTTGTTCCCTGATGTTCCGGCGCGAAGGTCGCTGTGCTGCTTCTGCCGCCTTCACGAGCACGTCCATTTCGATCCGCTTCGTATAATCGGGGTTCGCATAGACAAACTTGATCGTGCCGTCGGTCCCGATGATGAACACCGCAGGCACGGGCAGGATATGGTCCTTTTGCCCCGAGGCCGCCTCGAGGTCCACTCCCTGCGCTTTGTACGTCGCATGCAGGGCGTCGCTCAGCTTGAAGGCGATCCCGAAGGCCTGCGAGGCGGTATTCATGCTGTCCGAGAGCACAAGATAGCTGTACTGCCTGTTCATCTGCCTTTCCTGCGTTCGCTCCGCAGAATCGGGGCTGATCGCGATGACCTGGTACCCCAGCTCCTCGAACCGGCCGATCTGCTCCTGCAGCTGGTCCAGCTGGGTATTGCAGTACTTGCACCATCCCCCCCGGTAGAAGATCAGGATGGCCGGTTTTTTTGCGATACGATCGTTCAGGTCGACGTTCTGCCCGCTGGCTGACCGCAGGGACAGCGGCGGCATTTTCGCATTGATCATGAGCGGCCGGATCTTCTGCAACAGCAGGCAGTGGCGCTTTTGCTCTCCGTGGTTTCTGCTCCGACCCTTCGCCGGAAGGTGCGAACAGAAGAAGCGTGCCTATGACTGCCAGGCTGAAGACGCGATATCCTTTTGCCATCTCGGCCTCCGGTGTTTGCGGACCAGTTCCATTCGGTTAGCTGCCACTACGTGTCCTTAGTATAATACTCGGGGTAAAGCTTTTTTGCACATTCCATGCAGAGCCCGTGGCTGAACTCTGAATCCGTATGTGCGCTGATGTAGGCCTCTAACTGGTGCCAAGACCCTTCGTCGTCGCGGATCTTTTTGCAGGACGAGCAGATCGGCAGAATGCCGTGCAGGGTCTTTATCTCGGACAGCAGCTTTTGCAGCTCAGTGATCAGCTTTTCGCGCTCCTGCTCTGCCTGTTTGCGTTCGGTGATATCTCTGACAATGCTGAAGATCGCTTTCCTTCCGTCATAGTCGATGACGCGGGCATTGATCTCCACCGGCATGAGCATGCCGTTCTTCCGACGGTGTGCCGATGTCATGATCGAATGGCCTTGTTGCTGAAGCTGCATGAGACGCGTAGCGACCTGAGCTACGAATTCAGGCGGATCAAGTTCGGAAACTCGCATGGACAGCATTTCTTCGTACGTATACCCGAGGCGCTCATAGGCAGTCCTGTTAAGGTCAATGAACCTTCCTTCCAGGTCGAGGATGAAGATGGCGTCTATGGCGGAGTCATAGAGCATCCGGTATTTTTCTTCGCTTCTATGTAAAGCTTCGGTTGCTCTCTTTTGTGCCGTGATATCGCGAGAGACAGCGAGGAGTCGTTCCGGCCGGCCGTCATTGCCTATGATCGGCGAAATGACGACATCCCACCATTTCGGAGTTCCATCGACGGTCGGGCAGTAGCCCTGGAACGTGCCGGTGTGACCTTCTTGGGCCTTGGAAATAGCGATACGGGCAGTTGCATTGTCCGATCCTTTCCAAAAATCCTCGTAGAGAACGTTCAGATATTTATCGATGTTCTGGATCCCCAATATCTGTTGCCCGCCAAGGCTCATAGAATGCAACCGCCCCGCCAGGTCCAGGGTCTTTATGCAGTCTCTGCTGCTGTCAATGATACTCTGGTTGAAGGCGTTGCTGCTCCTGAGGGCTTCCTGTGCCTGCTCGCGCTGTTTGACAAGCATTGTCAGCTCGCGGTTCAACCTGAGGACCGACAGGTATCTCCATCCAACCATGGCTGCGATGATGGCCACCAGGACGACCGCGCTGGTCACAATGGTCCTGCGCGGTGTCCAATAGGGGGTTGGCCTGCCGTACCATTTCGCATACGTCTGCTGGTATGCCGGCGTCCGGACAAAGCTTTCGACCGCCGTGTTCACGCGATCGAGCAATTCCCTGTTCGCCTTCCTGACAGCGATGGCGCGTTTGATCTCAATGATCGGTCTGTCCACGACCTTGATATGGTCCTCTACGCCGGTTTCATTCGCGAGCTGCCAGAGCGTCGGCAAAGGACAAGCAAAGGCCTCGATCTTGCCGGAAAGGAGGTCGAAGAGCCCTTGACCAAAACCGTCATAGGTGACGAGACGGAGGTCGGCGCGTTCCTGCAGTTTTTCAAATGCCACGCTTCCCTTGATCACGCCGACCGCATGGATACCCGCTCGTGCGTCGATGCCCGGATGTTCCGACCGAACAAAGAACGAAACAGGGAAGGTGTCGATCAGCGCCGAAAAAGCGAGGTCCTTTTTTCGGTCCTTGCTTACGCCCATGCCCGGCGCAAGATCGGCCTTCCCATTCTTTACCATCTCGATGATGTCCGCCCACCCGCTCCCAAAGACATATTCAACCCGCAGTCCGGACCGCTCGGCCACAGCGTTCATAATGTCCACGGCGAATCCGGCGGGCTTATTTGTCTCCCTGTCGAGAAAATAGGTCGGGGGAGCGTCCGGAGGAATGACGGCAACGACGCTGACGGGGGGAGCCTGGGCCAGTGATCGTGCGGGAATGCCGGGCAACAGAATGACGAAGAAGAGGGCGATGCGAAATAGCAGGGTCTGCGATGACGCTTGGAAATGACCTGAAAGAGAAGACGGGGTATTGTTGTTATGGATAGCCATTTTTTGTCGCACCTCCTCGGCGAGGGGCATCGCGGTGCACTTTCAGAACAGCTCCCCGCATGGATGGCTTTCACGATGCTGCTTGCAATGCATCCTCAACAGACAATATCTCCGATGTTGGGACGGGCATCCTTAGCTTGACGGGCGGCGATAATCCGCCTTCTTGATGAAATCATAGTATAGACCGAGCAAAATGACAAGTTAACTAAAGGAAGGGAACCCGATGGAGGTTTCTGGCGGAGCGTGCCGATGACGTATAAACCTGTGATAAAGCTTCTTTAATCTGGGGGAAGCCTGCAGGATTCCGGTCAAGGCACATCATTAGTGAAAGACTAGGCTTTGGCAACTCTTACGAGCGAGTTGTTCTCATTCAAGCCGTCGATGATGGCGCCGAGGCCGGCCATGTTCTGGAGGTAGTTGAGGGCGTCCTGGGAGATCTCCTCACCGGGGACCAGAAGCGGGATGCCCGGGGGATAGACGGTCACGATCTCCGTCGAGACGCGGCCCGCGGAATCGTGCACGTTCACCAGCTCGCTGTCGGAATAGAAGGCGTCGCGCGGGGTCATGGCAAAGCGGTTGTCCAGCACCGGCGGGTGGACCTTGTCCAGCGGCAACAGAGCACCCTGCAGCCCGGTCTCGGCGGAGATGACCTTGAGCGCCTCGACGAGCAGCTTCAGGTCGTCCTGGCGGTCGCCGATGGAGACGATGACGAGCACGTGAAAGGGGTCGGCCATCTCGACCTGAATGCCGAAGCGGGTATTCAGCACCTGGGAAACATGGTAGCCCGACAGTCCCATGTCCGCCACCGTGATGGTCAGCTTGGTCACGTCCATGTCGTGCATACCGGCCGCTTGTGCCTGCTCCTTGGTGAAGCAGGTTATGCCCGGGATCTTGTTGATCTCGGTGCGCGCATCTTCGGCAAGCTTGATGGTCCGGGTCAGGAGCTTCTTGCCTTCCGTTGCCATCTGCATGCGTGCCAGATCGAGCGAGGCCATCAGGATGTACGATGGGCTGGTCG
>JBGQDI010000052.1:0-13259 GCA_041495765.1 Nitrospirota bacterium | reverse complement strand
TCTTCATCGAGAAAGAAAAAGCTCCCATCGATTTTGTTAGCAAACGAGCGAGCAACATCCTCGGACCCCGACGGCATCATGAGGTCAATGTCCTTGAACAGCTGGTCCGTGATCAACAGGTCGCGAACAGAGCCGCCAACGAGATAGATATGATCAGTGGTAAGAGAAAGAAGTTGCGGGAGATATGTCAGGGCTGCGGTATTCATGGCTGATGGTAATTATACATGATTGAAGCCTACTTCTGTGAGGAGGGATAGCTACAAATGCTATCGAAACTCTACTTGGAATATATTCGACTCCACGTGACCGGCCCACAACTTTATTCCGTCGAATTCTTTCGAGTTATTATGATAACTCAGCCGAACCTCATAAATGCCCGGTTTGAGCCAATGATACCATCTTTTCCCAATTACAAATCGGAAAGAATGTTTTTCATTTTTTCCTAGTTTATACACATCTTCTTTATCAGTATCAATACTGCCAATTATTGATGGCTGTAATTCCTCTTCTTTAGGATTGGACTTAATAAGTATCTTGACACAAGGATAAGATGCGTAAAATAATAAATTGATATCCCTGTCGTCTACATTCTCCAAATAACCATTCAGGGCAAATTCTTCAGGGCTGATGTCCGGCTTCTCTACGTGGAAGACTAGATTCCCCTGACTTGCTAACCTTTCTTGATGGCGATCATCTAACGGCTTGTAACCGATACAGGCGCTTACGCCTATTAAACAAACAAGGATAGTTAAAAACAGCACTGACGTCGTCTTTACCAAGAGTGCCACCCTCTGCGTCACTCCTCGCCCGCATTCTCTACTGAACCTTCCCCGGTTATCTGCCTGAGGTCCTTCAACCGCCTCCTCCGCTCTTCCCTGCCCACATACCAATCGACGATGAGTGTTTCGATGAGCCCGATCAGCATCTTTGCCTCGCCGGGCTCCGTATCGAGGATCTCGGCGCCCTGGGACTCCATGCGGGCACCGATCATGCCGTTCTTCCGGACGGACTCGATGGCCTCCCACGTAAGGGGGTCCACACCGCCCTTGACCTGGCGGAACTCGTCGCTGAGGCTTCCAGGCTGCACCTGCCAGAAATCGCGCAGCATTCCCGAGAGGCAGCGCCGGGACAGGGCAGCAGCGGCTTTGGGGCTTTGGTCCATGGTGAGACAGGCTTCGTGGTAATCTTCCAGGATGGGAGCGGGGATCGCGACGGGAAAGGAGAGTGCACGCGAAGGAGGCAGCAGAGGCCAGGTCTTGATGAGCTTGCCCGTGTAGGAGCGGTTGCCCACGACCTTGAGGTCGTGCAGGGAAACACTAAGGGAAAGCTTGCGGCATTCGGGGTTGGGGCAGACAACGAACTGGACCACCAGACGGCGCGGGCCGTCGGCGTTCTCGGCAGTGACGTCGGCGACGGAGGCCTGCCATCCCTCCCCGGTCACGGTCTGTTCCCGGTTGCAGAACCTGCAGTGCCACAGATATTCGCTCACGCTTCCCTCCTCGGACCGCTTGACGATATCCTGTCGGCCACGTTACGGTGCGGACAGTTCTTTCGCGACAGTATTCAAATTGCTTACGATGGGCTCAAGCTGTTCCCGGAGCCCGGCTTCTTCCAGGCGGGCCTTATGCTCTTCGAAGACCGCGACCAGCTCGGCCACTCTCGTTTGCACCGTTTCCCTGATCCCCAGGATCTCCCGGTCCTGCCCGAAGGGCTTGAAATAGTTCTTCCGCAGGATCGAAAGCGCGCGCTGTGCCTGCGATGCTGCCGAATCGATGGCGTCTTTTTTTTCGGTCCGTGCCAGGCGGCAGCAACCTATGATCAGTTCCTGGGCATGGAGAAATTCCATATAGATGTTCTTTGCTTCCATCCGCATCCACTTCCGGGCAAGGTAATCAGATTCCTTTTCGAGATAATCGGGTGAGATCTCCTTCTTACCTTCGACGAAGTTCTTCTTGATCCTGGCCCCCAGGGCTGCGAGCTTTTGCTTGATGTCCTGCTGAAGCTTGATCGCTTCTTCTGCGTATTTTTTCTGCGCAACGATGGTGTCCAGAATACGGTAGGCGTTTTCAGCGTCCTCAACGAGTTCCTGGTATCGTTCCCGATGGGGGAAATTCTCCTTGTTCTCGGAGGCTATCCGGGTCAATAACTGGGAAACCTCCCTGGGCGCCCGAAAGGGCTCTTTTTTCCCGAAACCGAATATGTCTGCTATTCCCATATGCGCTCCATCATGCCACTGCTATCATGCTCCCAATATCGCTTTGAGTAGTCCTTCATCCCATTCCTTCGTGATGGCCACTTCGCCGATCTTCCGGGGCAGCACGAACTTCACCTTGCCGGCCTCCGCCTTTTTGTCGAGCTGCAGGGTATCTATAAGCTCCTGCACCGTCGGCTTCCGGCTGAGCCTGCCCAGGTCCGTGGGAAGGCCATAGGACGCGATGAGCTTTTCGATACCTTCGGGCACCGAAGCATCGCACAGCCCCGTTCGGTGCGCCAAACGGGAGGCATAGACCATGCCGATGGCAATGGCCTCTCCATGGCGCATTGTATAGTTCTCTGCCTTCTCGATGGCATGGCCCACGGTATGGCCGAAGTTCAGGACCGCACGGAGCCCTCCCTCGCGCTCGTCCCTGCCCACCACCTCGGCCTTGATCTCGCAGGATCGCCGGACGATATGGGTCAGGGCATCCGTATCAAGCGCAAGGATCCGGTCGCGGTTCTGATCAAGGTAATCGAAGAAAGCACGGTCCCAGATCACGCCGTACTTGATCACCTCGGCCATGCCCGAAAGGAACTCGGCCTTCGGAAGCGTCTTCAGCACGTCGAGGTCCATCAGGACCTTTCGGGGTTGGTGGAAGGCGCCGATCATGTTCTTGCCCATGGGATGGTTCACGCCGGTCTTGCCGCCGACGCTGCTGTCGACCATGGCGAGCAGTGTGGTCGGCACCTGGACAAAGGGGATGCCGCGCATGTAGGTGGCAGCGGCAAATCCGGCAAGGTCGCCGATGACGCCGCCGCCGAGCGCAACAATCCCGGACTTGCGGTCGAAGCCGTTGGTCAGAAGCGCCGTATAGATGGCATTGGCCCAATCCAGGTTCTTGTACTGCTCTCCATCGGGAATGATGATGGACATGACCATGAAGCCCTGCGCCTTGAGGCTCTCCACCGCCCGTTTGCCGTAGAGCTCCTTGACCGTGGGGTTGACGACGATGGCGAGCTTCTGCCCCAGGCCGAGCCCTTTGATCTGCGGGCCTGCCTGGTCGAGGTTCATGCCGATCTCGATGTCGTAGCTTCTTTCGCCCAGGGGCACCTTAACAGTATGCATGCTTGATTCTCTCTTTGATCTCGGTGATGATCCGGTCAACAGTCTTTTCCGACGTGTCGATGGTGATGTCCGCCTGCGCGTAGAACCGGGCGCGGCTGTCGAGCATCTCCTTGATCTTGGCCAGCGGGTCGGGGGTCTGGAGCAGGGGGCGATGGGTCTCGTGCTTGATGCGTTCGAAGATCACCTCGGGACGCGCGGAAAGACAGACGACCAGACCTGCCTGTTTGAAGGCCGCCCGGTTCATGTCCCAGATGACGGCGCCGCCGCCGGTCGAGACCACCTGGCTCTCTCGCCCCGTGACCTCCCGGACGATCCTGGCCTCGACCTCGCGAAAATAGGGTTCCCCGTGTTTCGCGAAGATCGTGGTGATGGTCATGTTCTGGTCGGCCTCGATCAGCTTGTCTGTGTCGACGAAAGCGTAGCCGAGGTCGCGGGCAAGCTGCGTTCCCACGCTCGTCTTGCCCACGCCCATGAAACCGGTGAGGATAATGTTCTTGAACATGGCGGAGTTTACCACAGATGGACTAAAAAAAAAAGCGGCCACTTATATTTAGCGGTCGCTTTTCGTAGGGTACGCATGATGAGGAATGGCTCTCCTGGCTCCTGGTTTCTTACCTCTTACTTCTGTCTTCTTACTTCTGCCTTCTTACTTCTGCCTTCTTACTTCTGCCCTCTTACTTCTGCCTTCTTACTTCTGCCTTCTGCTTCTCACCACTTCCCCGGCGTCTCTTCAACACCCATCCGGATAGCGATATTCCTCATATAGGAACAATAGTTCCGTTTCATTTCGTCGATGCTGTCACCGCCGAACTTCTCGATCATGGCCGAGGCGAGTTCAAAGGCGACAACCGCTTCTGCAACAACACCGGCTGCTGGGACAGCGCAGACATCGGAGCGCTCGATGCTTGCCTTAAAGGGTTTTTTGGTGACCATGTCCACGGAGCGGAGCGGTTTCATAAGCGTGGGGATGGGTTTCATGGCTGCACGCAGCACGATGGGCTCGCCGTTGCTCATGCCCCCTTCGATGCCGCCGGCCCGGTTCGTCTTACGGCTGAAGCCGGTCTTCCTGTTCCAGAAGATCTCGTCATGGACCTGCGAGCCCGGCTTGTTCGCGACGCCGAACCCGGTGCCGATCTCAACGCCTTTCATGGCCTGGATGCTCATGAGGGCTCCTGCCAGCTTCGCATCGAGCTTCCGGTCCCAGTGGGTATGGCTGCCGAGCCCGATGGGAGCACCGGTGACGATCAGCTCCACTACGCCGCCCAGGGTATCGCCGGCGTTCCGCGCCTCGTCGATCTTGCGCATCATCCGCTTCTCGGCGTCAGGATCGGCGCAATGCAGTTCCGAGGCGCCGGCCCGTTTGCGAAGCTCCTGCAGCGACACCTGCGGGACCTTGGCGAAAACGCCGCCCAGGTTCACCACATGGCTCGACACCTCGATACAGAACTCTTCGAGCAGCCGTTTGGCAACGGCGCCCACGGCAACGCGCATGGCCGTTTCCCGGGCGCTGGACCGCTCGAGGATGTTGCGGACGTCGGCGGTATTATATTTCAATGCGCCGGCGAGATCGGCATGGCCGGGCCGGGGCCGGGTCACGGGTTCGGCGGAGTTCAGGAAGTTGGGGTCGGCGGACATCTTGGCGCGCCAGTTCTCCCAATCCTTGTTCCGGACCGTGAGACCGATGGGGCTTCCCAGTGTTTTGCCCCAGCGCACGCCGGTATAGATCTTGACCGTGTCCTTCTCGATCTTCATGCGGCCGCCGCGGCCGTAGCCGCCCTGCCGCCGGGCCAGTTCCTGGTCGATGTCCGTGATCCTGATCAAAAGGCCGGACGGCATCCCTTCAAGGATGCCCATGAGCAACTCGCCGTGGGACTCACCGGCTGTCAGATATCGAAGCATTTCCCCTCCAAAAAACCTTTGAATTCCCTTAAAAACGCGGTCATCATAGCAAATCCCTGAAAGAAGTGCAACGAAAAGTATGGCATTTTCGGGGTAATTTAAGGGTAATGGAAGGGGTTTTATCGTCAGATGCAGGGGAAAAAGCACTTTACTGCAGTTTCCCGTGAACATCATGGCACTGGGCTGCCTCCATTGACGAGACCATCTCCTGCTTGCGGCTTCAACATGACGGAGCACCGGGTCCGAAGAAACGAGTTTTTTGCCGTGGAATCAAGGGGTGTACTGTGCTATAGTACCTCGGTAAAAAGGCCGAAAACAGCTGTTTTC
The DNA here is from genome assembly GCA_041495765.1 of Nitrospirota bacterium. Classification (GTDB taxonomy): domain Bacteria; phylum Nitrospirota; class UBA9217; order UBA9217; family UBA9217; genus GWC2-56-14. The sequence goes on along the minus strand of JBGQDI010000052.1, from coordinate 7,711 downwards.
GGTGACCCGACGGCCGGCCAGGGAGAGATCATGCAATACGCTCAAGGATCGTTCGGCAGGGTCTTCCTGCTTAAATTCGACGATCAGGACGACCTCCTTGCGGGTATATGCAAGGTGGCAGTGCAGGAGCAGGTGAAGGCCGGGACCATCACGCTGCTCGGCGGCCTGCGCTCAGGCAGCGTCGTTACAGGCCCCAAAGCAGCGGTCATCCCGCCGGAACCGGTGTGGCAGAACTTTAACGACGGAAGAGAGGTTCTGGGCATTGGCTCACTGTACTGGAATGAGAACGAACCGGTCATCCACCTCCATGGTGCCCTGGGGAGGGGGAAAGAGACCCTGACCGGCTGTATCCGCAAAGACCATACGGTCTATCTGGTGATCGAGGCGGTGCTGACCGAGATCATCGGCATTGATGCCATCAGAGCGCTGGACAGCAGAACAGGCCTTGTGATGCTGGACCTGCCCTCGGGACGAAGGCTTTGAGGACCCCATGATCGCACTGCTCTGTTCCGTACAGGCCGAAGCAGATCTGCTTTTGTCAGCAATGACCGTCACGGGCGCCCTTCAGCTTGGCGCAAAATCGGTCATCCTGGGAAGGCTCGCGGGACGCGATATCGGCCTCTCGGTGGGCGGCATGGGAAAGGTGAACGCTGCCCATGCAGCGACCCTGCTGCTTACCCATGCAAACCCCGAGGCACTTATCGTCTTCGGCATCGGCGGGGCCTATCCGTCCTCGGGCGCGAAGGCAGGCGACCTGGCGCTTGCAACGGAAGAGGTCGCCGGTGATGAGGGCGTTCTGACGCCTGATGGTTTTAAGGACACGACCTACATCGGCATCCCGCTGGTTAAGACAGCCGCAGCAATGATCTATAATACCTTCCCTGCTTCCGAAGCGCTCCGGGAAAAGGCGCACCAGGCCCTCTCCTCCCGACCGGGCATCCGCCTCCATAGCGGCACGTTCATCACGCTCTCGACCTGTACCGGCACGTCAGCACGGGCAAAAGAACTGGAAGCACGTTATCACGGTTTGTGCGAGAATATGGAAGGCGCGGCAGCTGCCCAGGTGGCCGCGTTGCATGCCGTGCCCTGGCTGGAAGTACGCGGCATCTCGAACCTTGTTGAAGACCGCGATCTGAGAGCATGGGACATCCCCGGGGCGGCCCTTGTTGCACAGAAGGCGGTCAGCCATATTCTCGAGGACTGGAACCCGTGACCACGACCCTGACCATAGGCTACTCGCCTTGCCCGAACGACACATTCATTTTTTACGCGCTCATTCACGGAAAGGTGACGGTGCCGGGGATCACGTTCCGGGAACAGCTCGAGGACGTGGAGACCCTGAACCGCATGGCGCTCGAGAACCGCCTGGACCTCACCAAGATCTCTTACCATGCGCTGGGCCATCTGCGCGAGAGCTATGCCCTGCTCCGCTCCGGGGGGGCGCTCGGCAGGGGCTGCGGCCCGCTTATCGTCGCCCGGCCCGGAACGATGCTTGCGGACCTGAAGCACGGCACGATCGCCATACCAGGCAAGCTCACGACGGCATACCTGCTCCTTCGCCTCTTCGACCCTTCCATCGAGAACGTCGAGGTCATGACCTTCGACCGCATCATGGATGCCGTTTCGGGCGGAGCGGTGACCGCCGGCCTCATCATCCACGAAAGCCGCTTCACCTACCCGCTTTACAAACTGGAAAAACTGCTCGACCTCGGGGCCTGGTGGGAACAGCATTCGGCCCTGCCGATCCCCCTGGGCGGGATCCTCGGCAGGCGTTCGCTGGGACGCGACCTCCTGCTCAGGATAGAAGCGGGTATTCGCGAAAGCGTGCGCTACGCCTATGCCCATCGGTCAGAAGTGATGGGCTATTGCGGGATGCACAGCCAGGAGATGGACCCCGCGGTCATGAAGAGCCACATTGACCTCTACGTAAACGATTTCTCGCTCGATCTCGGACAGGAAGGGCTCGCAGCAGTGCACCGGCTCTTCTACGAGGCCGAAGACCGCGGCATCTTTCCTAGCTCGGACAAACCGCTTCTTGCGGAAGAGGAATGAACGTGAGTAGGTTGTTGAGAAACTCATTACGCAGGCTAAAGCCTGCGGCTACCGGTACATTACAGAGCCCATTTGTTTTACAGTTGTAACCGCACCCTTTAGGGTGCGTTGTTCGTTAACAAACGACTTTTTCATAAGGCAGTCCTGCTTTATCCGCATGTATCATAGCCTTGATCAGGCTTTTTCCGTGTCAAAGGTTTTCGTTTTTGGTGTAAGCCTCGGGCCGCCTTATGCTATACTACGGCCAGTTTTCATGCGCAGTATGAAGGAGGATCACTATGGTTGGATGGATCATATTGGCAATACTTGGTGCTTTCGTGGTCTGGATCATCCTGATCTACAACGGGCTCGTTGCTCTGCGAAACGATGTGCAGGGGTCCTGGAAACAGATCGATGTGCAGCTCAAACGTCGCCATGACCTCATCCCGAACCTCGTGGCGGCCGTGAAAGGCGCCATGGAATTCGAGCAGGACACACTGGAGAAGGTCATCTCGGCGAGAACAAAGGCAGTGTCCGCGGGTACACCGGCTACCAAGGCCGAGGCCGAGAACATGCTCACCCAGGCGCTGGGAAAACTGTTCGCGGTCATGGAAAGCTATCCCGCGCTCAAGAGCAACCAGAACGTGATGCAGCTCCAGGAGGAGCTCACCTCGACCGAGAACCGGATCGCCTTCGCCCGCCAGCTCTACAACGACCTCGTGGCGAACTACCGCACCCGGCTGCAGATGTTCCCGAACAACTTTATTTCCTCCGCTTTTAACTTTACCAGCGAGGAATACTTCGGAGCAGAAGAAGCGGCGCGCACCGCCCCGGCTGTGGACCTGAGCCTGAGGAATAAATAAGCAATTGCGGATTTCGGATTGCTGATTGCGGATTACGGCATGAACCTGAAGAAAAGTAGACAGTTGCGGAATGAGGGTTTTGGATTCATGGGCATGCTTACAATCCGCAATCCGAAATTGAATTCATGCCCTTAACCTTCATTGACATAGAACGGCAGAAGAACTGGCGCATCGGGCTGTTCTTTCTGTTCCTGCTGGTCCTCTACCTCGCCATCGCTGCGGCCTTCACTGCTCCCTTCCTCCATGTCCTGGCGGCCGCATCCCTTCGCTTCTGGATCGTTTCCGGCGCTCTCGCCCTGCTCGTGGCGGGTATCCACTTCTGGTTCGCGGCCTACGACACGGCAGCCTCGGTCATGCAAAGCCTGAGTGCGCAGCCGCCGGACCTGAAGGACGACATACACAAAACGCTGGCGAACGTGATGCAGGAACTGCAGGTGGTCACCGGGAACCATCGGACGATCCAGTGTTTTGTCATCCCGTCCCTGTCCATGAACGCCCTGGCCGTAGCCGACCTCAAAGGCAATGCCGCCATCGGCATCACTGAAGGACTGCTCTCCCGCCTCACCCGGCCGCAGCTCGAGACGGTCGTGGCCCACGAAGCTCACCATATCCTCTCCGGCGACTGTCTGGAGACCACCGTGGCGGCAAGCCTGTTCGGCACTTTTTCCGTTGCCCTGGAAAAGCTGCGCTCGACCACGCAGGGCCGGTCCTTTGCCGCTCCCGGGATCATCCTGGCCTGGCTCCTGCTGCAGCTCAGCTATCTGCTGAACCTGTTCATCTCCCGCGAACGGGAATATCGCGCCGATGCCGCAGCGGTCCGCATGTCCCGGAACCCCATCGCTCTTGCCGAGACGCTGCACCTTCTGTCCCGGAGCTGGCGCGGCGCAGGCTTCATCGGCAGTGGCTTCGAAATGCTCTGCATCGTGAACCCCATCGCAACGGCCCTGGACGAGTCGGAAGGCTTCTGGGCAGACCTGCTCTCGACCCATCCTCCGCTCAAGAAACGGATCGACATCCTGCTTGCCATGGCGCGCGTGAGCATCACGGAACTGGATGCGCGGGCCGATGCCCGGGAGAGCACTTCCCTGCGGATGAACGGCGGACCGGGCTACTATGCCATGGATCCGCGACAGCAGTGGCAGGGCCCTTTCACGCTTGGCGAACTTGGTGCCCTTCCCTGGTTCTCGCCGCTCACCTGGATCGCGAACAAGGACAAGCAGAATGCCGAGCGCGCCTGGAAGCAGCCGGCAATGAATGACCTTTTCTCCGCACGGCTGCTCCAGCAGGAAAAGACCCTGTCGGACCTTACCTGCCCCTCCTGCAGGCAGCCCCTTGTCGAGATGACCTGCCAGGGCACCAGCGTCTTTCGCTGCAGGTTCTGCGCCGGAACGCTCGTAGCGAACAGCTGTATCCCGAGGATCATTGCCCGGACGGGGCCGGGGGCCTGCTCGGACCGCGTAACCGCCCTTGCCCGGACCACGGTGAACCGGAATCAGCTCGATCATACCCGGCGGATGCTCAACAAGGGCATGGGAGCGATCCCGCTCCTTTCCTGCCCAAAGTGCGCAACATCCATGATCAGGACCTTTTACAGCAGCGCCCACCTGATCGAGGTCGACCGGTGCCTACTCTGCGGATATACCTGGTTCGACCAGGACGAGCTCGAGATGCTGCAGTGCCTGATCGAAAACCGCATCGTGCCTGAGATCGGATAAATACGACTGCTGACATTCCTGACCGTCATCGAGAGATCAGCAGCCGCATCTCATTCTTGAAAGTTCATGCAGAGTCATATTTTTACCGCGGAGACGCCGAGACACGGAGAAAAGCTTCTTGCTTTGACAGGCCTTCTCAGCGCCTCCGCGTCTCTGCGGTGAAACCTACTTACGATTTCATCATTCTTGACTCTCCCCCACACATGGACTATTATTTATCATGATCACCGTAAAGCTCTTCGCGATGTTGAAAGAAAAGGCCGGCCGGGACGAGCTGCAGATCGCCGCAGGGCCGGCCACGGTCGCCGAACTGCTCGTTGCGGTCGCGAAGGAGCACCCTGCCCTTGCCAGCCTGCTTTCCCCGGGACGGGTCATAACAACGCTGAACCACGAAATGGTGAAAGCCGATGCACTAATCAACGATGGCGATGAAGTGGCGCTGATGCCGCCCTTCTCAGGAGGCGGCAGCGCTACGGGACATGTCCGCATCCAGCACGAACTATTCTCGCTGGACGAGGAGATCGACCGTCTGAAGCGTTCCTCAAATGCCATTGGAGCGATCGTAACCTTCCTCGGCACCACCCGCGACATATCGCGCGGCACGCAAGTATCGCAGCTCCAATTCGAACATTACCCGGGCATGGCGGAGAAACAGCTGGCGGACATCAGGGAGCGGGCAGTAAGGGAGTTGGGGGCGATCGACGTAACAATCATTCACCGGATCGGGACGATCCCGGTGGGAGAGAACATCGTGCTGATCGCGGCAGCCTCAAGCCATCGCGACGAGGCGTTCAAGGCATGCCGGTTCTGTATTGACGAGTTGAAACGGATCACGCCCATCTGGAAACGGGAAACAACAACGGACGGCGAGGTCTGGGTGGAGGAACATGCGTGAAGCAAAAAAAAAGCAAGAAGTAAGAAGACTGAGGTAAGAAAAAACAGCACCAATCGCTTCCTCTTTTCTCTTACTTCTTACTTCTCTCTTCTTACTTCTATTTTTACTGCTTCTTAGCTGCTTTTTTCCCGCTTTTCAGGAACACCACGCAGGTCGTACAGTCGTTCTCCATGCGGCACCGGGTCGTTTCCCAGCAGGGCTTGCCCTTGTCCGTAAAGGCAGTACAGACCACCCGCCGTTCGTCAGGGCACTCCTTGATGTCCCAGCAGGGTGCGTAGTCGAGGAGCTTCTTGATGCCTTCGATGCTGATCTTCTTCGTATGGATCAGCTCCCGGATGCAGCGCAGCCATTTGATGTCGTTCTCGGTGTACAGGCGGTTCCTGCGCTCGCGCGTCGGCAGGATCAGACCGTGCTTTTCGTAGAGCCGGAGCGTCTGCGCCGTCGTTCCCACCAGTTTCGCCGCAACACCCATGGTGTAGAGCGGTGCATCTTTGTCTTTCAGAATATCCAGGCTATCCACTACCATATGTTTTTTATCTTCTCCCAGAATGAGATCGAATATGAGGTCAGAAGCGTCATGCTGTTGGTGATCAGCAGGACCCCCATGATGATAAGCACGACACCGCTCACGATCTTGATCGCCTTAAAATGCTTTTTCAGCCTGCCGGAGTGCGTCAGGAACTCGCTGATCGCAAGGGCCGAAAGAATAAAAGGAATGCCCAGGCCCAGCGAATAGAACATGAGCAGCACCATCCCCCGGCCCAGGGTGTCGGCCTCCATGGCAAGCGCCAGGACCGACCCCAGGAACGGTCCCGTACAGGGTGTCCAGCCTGCGCCGAAGATCATCCCGACGATGACCGTACCGATATAACCTGCCGGTCTGTTCTTCAGCTGCAGCTTGGCCTCTCGCTGCAGGAACGGGATGTTCACGACGTCCACGACAAAGACGCCCATGATGATGATCAATATGCCGCCGGCGACCCTGATGACATCCAGATACTGGGTGAGGACCTGGCCCATGAGGCTTGCCGTGGCGCCCAGGAGCACGAAGATGATCGAAAAACCGAGCACGAATGCCAGCGAGTGCTGCATCGTGGTCCGCACGTTCTTTTTCTGCGCCTCCTTGCTCACCAGTTCGTCATAGCTGATACCGGTGATATAGGAAACGTAGGAAGGGATAAGCGGAAGAATGCACGGAGAGGCAAAGGACACCAGACCCATGAGCAGCGAGAACATCAGAGCATACAGCGTCAATCCCTGGGAAAGGTCCATGCTTACAAACTCCCTTACTGCCCGCGAAAAGATAGTGGTGCATAATACCAAAGCTTAATCAAGCGAGTCAAGGAAAACTTTTATAAACTGTGATTATATATCATTTGCTGCCACGTTTCGTAGCTAACGCCGTTCTCAGAACGCTGCATTTTACCGGGCGACGAACATTTTTTTATTGACAGGCTCGGTCAATATTTAGTATCCTTGCATTCCCACAGAATACTTAGCGAGGAGGCTCCTGATCACATGTATATAGACCAGCCGGTACGTCATTTCATGGACAAGCTTGCGAGCAAATCACCGGAACCGGGCGGAGGCAGTGTGGCTGCGCTCACCGGCGCCCTTGGCGCCGCGCTCGTCAGCATGGTGGCAAATCTGACGCTTGGCAAGGAAAAGTACAAGGACGTGCAGCCGCAGATCGAGGCCCTGCTCGCGGAATCGGAGAAGCTTCGAACGGAGATGCAGGACCTGATCCAGAAGGACACCGAGGCCTACGGCGCATTGTCCGCCGTGTACAAGATGCCGAAGAACACGGACGAGGAAAAGGCGGCAAGGACAGCGACCATGCAGGAAGCGCTGAAGAAGGCCTGCCAGGTGCCCTTCGAGATCGGGATCAAGTCGCTCGAGGTCGCGAAGCTCGCCCAGCGGGCCGCCGACATCGGGAACGTCGGCGCCGTGAGCGATGCCGGCGTGGCGGTGCTGCTTGCTCAGGCCTGCGCCCAGAGCTCGGCGCTCAACGTCAAGATCAACGTCAACAGCATCAAGGATGAAGCGTACAATACCAAGACATGGACGCAGATGCAGGATGTGCTGAAACAGGTAGCCGCGCTGGAAAAGTCAGTGATGGAAACAACATACAAAAAAATGGGATGATCCGATTTCGGATTGCGGATTTCGGATTGCGGATTTAAATCAAAACCTGATCGAATGGAGTC
>JBGQDI010000051.1:0-13262 GCA_041495765.1 Nitrospirota bacterium | reverse complement strand
TCTTCATCGTACAGCATATCGGCCACCACGGAATTGACGGTTACGAGCGCCTTCTTCTCTTCAGCGCCGGTAAAGGCGCGCCTGATCTCCCGGAAGACCTCATAGCAGATGGTGCGGCTCGATTTCACATAGCCGCGGTTGTCGCAGTAGGGGCAGGGCTCGCAGAGCGTGCGGCCCAGACTTTCGCGGATGCGCTTCCGGGTCATCTCGATGAGGCCCAGCGGCGAGATGTGCGAGATCGTGGTCTTCGCCTTGTCGTTCGAAAGCGCTTCCTGCAGCGCAGAGTAGACCTTGCGCCGATTGTCCTCACGCTCCATGTCGATGAAGTCGAGGATAATGATGCCGCCGATGTTCCGGAGCCGCAGCTGGTAAGCGATCTCGCGCACCGCCTCGAGGTTCGTTTTCAGGATCGTGTCCTCCAGCGTGCGCTTGCCTACGTAGCGGCCCGTATTGATGTCGATGGTCGTCAGCGCCTCGGTCTGGTCGATGATGATGTAGCCGCCCGACTTGAGCCAGACCTTCCGGCCCAGTGCGCGCGAGATCTCGATCTCGACGCCGTAGTGGCTGAAGATAGGCTCGTCGTCCTCGTAGGGCTTCACTCGCCTGCCGAGGCCCGGAATGTAGGAATCCACGAATTCCTTGACGCGCTGGTACTCATCGGGTGAGTCGATGACCATGCGGTCCACGTCGCGCGTGAACACGTCGCGGACCACGCGGAAGACCAGGTCGAGCTCGTTGTGCAGCAGCGCCGGTGCCGAGGCCCGTTCTTTTTTTCGCTGGATCGTCTCCCATAAACGGGCGAGGAATTCGATGTCCGCGTTCAATTCGTCCTCGCTGCGTCCCTGGCTGGCGGTCCTGATGATGTAGCCCATGTGTGGTTTGCGCAGCCGGCCCACGATCTCGCGCAGCCGTTTCCGTTCTTCGCCGTTCTCGATGCGGCGCGAGACGCCGATATGGTTGACCCCGGGCATCATGACCAGATAGCGGCCGGGGATGCTGATATAGGTCGTGACCCGAGCGCCCTTGGTGCTGATGGGTTCTTTGGCCACCTGGACGAGGATCTCCTGGCCTTCCTGCACAAGGTCCTCGATCTGCGTGGCATGGGTGCGCTTCCGTTTTGTATCGGTTTCGAGCTCCAGACCTTCGTCCTCCATCATGGGTGTATATTCCGACGTACTGTCGAATACGTCGCCTACGTAGAGGAAAGCCGACTTTTCGAGGCCCACATCCACGAAGGCGGCCTGCATGCCCGGCAGGACCTTCATGACCCGGCTCTTATACACATTTCCTGCAACACCGCGGTCCTTTTTTCGGTCGATCAGTATTTCAGTTACCAGGCCGTTCTCCAGAAGTGCCACGCGGGTCTCTTCCCGGCCAGCGTTAACGATGATCTCAGATGGCATGATCTCTCCTCAAAATTTTATTATCTTGAAGGCTTTGTAGAGGACCGAAAAAATACGGTCATTGCACAAGGCCCAGATTTTTATTTTGCTGCTAGGGGGGCAACTTGACCTTAAAATCATTTTATAACAGGTTATCAATGAATACAAGAATTAAAACAGGGAATTAGTCCCGTAAAGCGCCGTCAGGCCGAGGTGGAAGCTCTGGTAATGGAAAGACCTTGGCCTGGCATTGAACTTGCTTAATACTATGGTAAGAAACGAAGAGAAAGGAACAGGGCATGAAAAATCCAATCAAAAGCCTGATCGATCAGGCACTGGCGACGGCTGCGTTGGGCTATAAGATCGTTCGCGGCATAGATTACCGGACCTTGAGCCTTTATATCCTTAAAATCAACGAACAAAAGGATATGGACAGCATACTGCTTGAAGTTTCAAAGTGTTTGAAGGATATCCTGGATTATGAACTTTTCGGTTTTGTGCTGAAGAACGGGAACGCAACCGATGTATGGATAGACCCCCGAGTATACACGGCACCCTTTGTAGATTATGTTGCTGCTGATATAGGCGGTCAAAAAAATGACTATAAGCTTCATTATTTTGATAAAAAGATCGTCGAAATTCGTCACAATAATGACGCAATATACTTAAACAGCCTGACTTCGTATAAAGTCATGTATAATCAGTATGTTTCAAAACTCTATCTGCTGCCTAAGAGGACGATGATGGCACATCATGATACGATCATAAGCACGATCATAAGTTCCATCAGCATTGCGCTAGAAAAGAACCTGAATATCAGGCAGCTCGAGAACGCGGCTGCAATCGATCCGCTTACGAACTGCTACAACCGGCGGGCGCTCAGCGGGTTCATCGGGAGCGACATCGCATTCGCGCAAAGGCATCATACTGAGCTGTCGGTCATTATGGTCGATCTGGACGATTTTAAGGAGATCAATGACGTATACGGCCATCTGGCGGGGGATGAGGTGCTGCGGAGCGTCAGCTCGGTGCTGCTGGAAAGCGTGAGGAAATCTGACTATCTTGCGCGGTACGGCGGTGAAGAGTTCCTTCTGGTCCTGCCCGATACCTCGCTGTACAATGCGGTCCAGCTTGCGCACAAGCTCCGGAAAAAGATCTCCGAGCTCACGGTGCGCGTGGACGGAAAGGCCATCAGGACAACGGCAAGTTTCGGCGTTGCCGGGCTTGAGAACAAGGCCGATCATACCAGCTTGTTCCAGGAAGCTGATGAGCGGCTATACAAGGCAAAATCAGTGGGCAAGAACAACGTGATCCCCAGCATGCTGCCCTGCTTTGCAGACCATTACTTTGTTTCCCAGGGCAAGACAGGGGCCTGCATCAGTGCGGCTCAGGTGGCATAAAAACGGGAAAAATCTTTCTTCTGCGGCAGAATTTTCCTCGATCGGCCCCGGACTACACGTCCAGGGGAACGCGCCAGCCGCCTTTCTCCTTATAATAGAGACCGCTTCGTTTCACGCGGAAGAGCAAGAACTGCTCTTTGCTCATTCCCCACAACTGCTCCAGCACATCCTGCACACGCGGCTTCAGCTGGCCCTGGTCCTGAAGTGTTACGGTCAAAAGCGCCGGTCCTTCCGAGAGCGTCAGGTCGATGGCCTCGATGCAGGGCCTGATGTCCTTTTGTTTCCCGTCTTTTTCCACCACGATCGCGGTTCTTGACAGGAACTCCCGCACCCGCTCATCCAGCCCCGGTGCATGGCTTTCCGGGACCTCAACGGCATAGGTATAGCGCTCGATGCTGCCCGAGAGAGATGCCGTGTTCTTCGGGACGACCCGCATTTCGAGAATGCGCATGCCCTGCGGCAGGGTGTTGTTCAGCGCCTTCGCAGTATTGAGCAGGTCGATGCCGGCATCGGTCTCCATATCGAGGTACTCGGTCTCGCTCTCCATCCCCACCGGGAGCGCCGGGCCAAAGGCGATCTTGGGGTGCGGATTGAACCCCTGCGAAAAAGCAAGCGGGATATGGGCCCGGACCGCCGCGCGCTGGACGAGCGTCATGAGGTCGAGGTGCGAAAGGAACCGCAGCCTGCCGGTCTTGGTATAACGCATCCGGATCTTCGTGATCAGCGATCCGCCCGAGGGGGCCGTTGTTCCCGACGGCAGTTGCGCCGGCGGCGCTGCGGCAAAGGTTGCCGGTCTGCCGAAGGTCTCCCTACCGCCGTCCTTGCACGCCATGCCGCAGGCTTCGCATTTCGCGCGACAGTTGGGAGTCACCTCCGCTTTGATCGCGCGGTTATATTCACGCTTCAGGAATTCCTGCGTTACTCCGGTCTCCACGAACTGCCAGGGCAGCTGCTCATCGAGGCCGAAGCTCCGGCTTGCGTACGCTGCCGGGTCGAGCCCGCAGACCCTGAACGCTTCGGTCCACTTTTTAAAGTCGAAACACTCGGTCCAGCCGTCGAACCTGCAGCCCAGCTTGACCGCCTCTTCGATCACCTTGCCGATGGCGGCATCGCCGCGCGCAAAGGCTCCTTCGAGTACGCTTGTTTCCGCATGATGCGGTTTGAGCGCAATGCCTTTCTTTCTGAGCCCCCGTTCGAGATGCGCCTGCTTTGCCTTGATCTCTTCGCGTGTGGCCTGGCCGAACCACTGGAAGGGCGTATGCGGTTTCGGCACAAAGGTGGAGACGCTGACATTGATCTGGATGGGCCGGCGTGATGCGCGTTTGCCCACAGCAAAAATATTCGTCACGAGTCTGATGATCCCGTCGAGGTCCTCGTCGGTCTCGGTGGGCATGCCGATCATGAAGTAGAGCTTGAGCACGCTCCAGCCGCTCGAAAAGATGACAGCAGCCGCATCCAGCAGTTCCTGCTCGGCCAGCGGTTTGTTGATCACGCACCGGAGGCGCTCGGTGCCTGCTTCGGGCGCCAGGGTGAAACCGCTCTTGCGTACGCCGGCAACAGCGCGGATCATTTCCGGAGTGAGGGTCCCGATGCGGAGCGACGGGAGCGAGATGGAGACCCGGCTCGCCCGGTAGCGCTGGACGAGGTCTTCCATGAGCGGCTGGATGGAGGAATAGTCTCCCGTCGAAAGCGATGCCAGCGACAGCTCGTCAAATCCCGTGCATTCGATGGATTGCTGCAGCAGGTCCTTGACGCGCTCGGGGCTCCTTTCGCGGTAGGGCCGGTAGATGATGCCCGCCTGGCAGAAGCGGCAGCCGCGGATGCAACCGCGGGCGACCTCGACCGTGACCCGGTCGTGAACGGGTTTGAGCAGCGGGATGAGCGGTTTTGCCGGCCAGACAGCGGATTCGAGGTCCCGGATCACGCGCCGTTTCACCGGTTTCGCGCCGAGGGCCGGCACAAAGAACCCCTCGCAACCGGCCAGTGCAGCAAGGAACTCTTTTCTTCCCGGGTGTTTCTGGCGCAGTTCGACGATCTCGTGCAAGGCTTCCTCAGCGTCGCCGATAAAAAAGGCGTCGATGAAGGCGGACAGCGGCATGGGGTTCACGGCGCAGGGGCCGCCGGCGATCACTACCGGATGGTCGTCAGTGCGGTCCGCGGAACGGACCGGGACCCGCCCCAGCTCCAGCCCCACGAGGATATTGGAGTAGGACAGTTCGTACTGCAGGGTGATGCCGATAATATCGAATTTCGCCAGCGGAAGATTAGACTCCAGGCTCGTGAGCGGCCGGCCTGAAGCGCGGAGCTTCTCCTCGTAGTCCGTCCAGGGAGAGAACACGCGCTCGCAGGACGTGTCGTACCGGCTGTTCAGGACCTGGTACAGGATCCTGAGGCCCAGGTGCGACATGCCGACCTCGTAGGTATCGGGAAAGAACAGGCAGACCTTCGTACGAACGGTCGCAGGGTCCTTGTGCACGCTGTGGATCTCGTTGTTGATGTATCGCGCCGGTTTGGTCACGAGCGGCAGAAAGTCTTCGAGCATGGGACTCCTTGAGGGGCAGGGTTCGGGGTACAGGGTACAGTAAGGTCGGGCGGTGTGCAGGAATGCTTTCGCACTTCCTGAACCCTGTACCCTGATCCCTGGCCCCTGATTTTAGTAGAACAACATAAACCTTCGGGTCTGGATATTCAAGAGCAAACCGAGGGCGAGGAAGGTGGTGATGACCGAGGTGCCGCCGTAGCTCACCAGCGGCAGCGGCACGCCGACCACAGGCACGATGCCTGCCGACATACCGACATTGATGAACACATAGAGCGCGACCATGGAGACGATGCCGCCCGCCATCAAGGCGCCCATGCGGTCCTTGGCGTTCCGGGCTGTGTCGACGCCGATGAGCAGGAGGATGAGGTAGAGGATGACCATGAGCCCCGAGCCCATGAATCCGTGTTCCTCGGAGATCACGGCGAAGATGAAGTCCGTGTGGCGTTCGGGCAGGAAGGCCATCTGGCTCTGGGTCCCCTTGCGAAAGCCCTTGCCCGTGATCTGGCCGGAGCCGACGGCGATCTTCGACTGGTTCGCGTGATAGCCGCTGCCCAAGGGGTCTGAGCTGGGGTCGATGAAGGCCTTGATCCGGTTCTGCTGGTAGGGCTTGAGCGATCCCCAGATCTTGTTCCGCACCGGCGGTACCAGGAATATCGTAGCGGCGACCACGGCGGCGACCAGGACGATCGCGACGACCGTACGCAGATGGATGCCGGCGATCATGACGATGAGCGACGACGTGAGCAACAGCATGATCGCTGTGCCGAGGTCAGGCTGCTTCAGCACGAGGAGCAGCGGGACCAGGACCATGGCGCCCGGGACCGCCAGGTCCCGCAGCGAGTACCCGTCGCGCCGCGGGTCCTCGGCAAAGTAGCGCGCCAGTGCCAGCGTGAGCGCCAGTTTGGCGAGCTCCGAAGGTTGGAACACGATGGGGCCGATGGCGAGCCACCGCTGGGCACCCATGCCGGTCTTTCCCATGACCATGACGAGGATGAGCATGATGATCGACGCGGCATAGAGGATATAGGCGTAGCGCCCCACCGTATGGTAGTCCGGCAGCATCATCAGGAACATGATGCACATGCCCGCGGCGATCCAGACCATCTGTTTGTAGAACAGGGTGGACGGGCCTTTCGCCGTATAGGTCGCGCTGTAAACGGCGGAGAGGCCGATGAGCGCGATCAGGGCGATGAGTCCGACCATTCCCCAGGGAAGGTTAGTGAGCGACCTGCGGTCCAGCATTTTTCATGAACTCCTCTATGACTTTTCTGGCGACCGGCGCGGCTGCAGCGCCGCCGTGCCCCCCATGCTCGACCAGTACGGCAACCGCGATGCGGGGGTTCTCTGCAGGCGCATAGGCCACGAGCCAGGCGTGGTCCTGCGTTGATTCCGAGAGCTTCCGGCCGGCGACCTTCTGCGCGATGACCTGCGCCGTGCCGGTCTTGGCGGCCACGGCAGCAAAGGGGGTGGCCGCGCCGTGGGCCGTTCCGTTCGACTCGGTCGTCACGCCCAAAAGCGCCCGCCTGATCTCGGCAAGGGCCGTGGGGTCGATCGTGAACCTTCGTTTCTGCTCGGGCGCCACGGTCGTCACGACCCCGGTCTCCCGGCTGCGAGACTGACGGAGCAGGGTGGGCTGGAAGAACTTCCCTCCGTTGGCAATGGCGCTGATCATCTGGCAGGCCTGGATCGGGCTGACCTGCACAAAGCCCTGGCCGATGGAGTTGATATACGTGTCGCCCGGGTACCAGGCCTCGCCGGTGCGCTTCTTCTTCCAGTCCATGGTCGGGATGTTCCCGGCCTTCTCGTCGGCCAGCTTGATGCCCGTCAGGCTTCCGAGCCCGAGCTTGCGCGCATACTCCGCAACGACGTCCCAGCCGATGCGTTCGCCCATGGTGTAAAAATACACATCGCAGGAGCCGACCAATGCATCATGGAACGAGATCTGGCCATGCCCGCCGCTTTTCCAGCACCGGAAGCTGTGTTTGCCGCTCTTGAGGGAGCCGGTGCAATGAACTTTGTCGTCCAGCTTGATAACGCCGGTCTGAAGCCCTGCCAGGGAGACCACGATCTTGAAGATCGAGCCCGGCGGGTAGACGCTCTGGATCGCCCGGTTATAGAGCGGATGGATGGGGTCGTTCGAAAGCCGCACCCAGTCCTTGGGCGAGATGCCCCGCGGGAAAAGGTTCGGATCGTAGTTGGGGTGGCTGGCGAGCGCGAGGATCTCTCCCGAGTTGGGGTCCATGGCCACCACGGCGCCGGCGCGGTCGCCCAGTGCTTCCTCTGCCGCACGCTGCACATCGAGGTCAAGTGTGAGATAGAGGTCGTTCCCGGGTTGGGGCTCCTCGATGCCCAGGTCCTTCACCTTCCTGCCCGCCGCGTTCACCTGGATCATGCGCCTGCCCGCGATGCCGCGCAGCAGCTTATCATAGATCTTTTCGAGGCCTCCCTGGCCGGTGAGCAGTCCGATGTCGCCCGAGTCCTTCTTACGCTGGGATTCGGTCATCTTCCCGATGTAACCCAGCTGGTGCGACGCCAGCCCCCCATAGGGGTAGTGGCGCCGGTGTTCCGGTTCAACGAGCGCGCCCGGCAGGTCCTCCTGGTGCGATTCGACGACAGCGACCTCGTTCCAGGGCGCCTCTTCCACGATCTTGACCGGCTCGTACTTTCCCCGGACCGGCTCTGCACTATCGAGCGCTGCCCGGATGTCCTCGGGTTTGATCTTGAGATAGGCCGCGAGGCTCTGGATCGAGGCCTCGAGTTCCGGCGCGTCCTCGGGCACAAGCGAGATGTCGAAGGTGAGCGCATTCTCGACGATGGGCCGGCCTTTGCGGTCGTACATGATGCCGCGCGGCGGCCTGAGCTTCACGGGCCGGATGCGGTTGCTTTCCGCCTGCTCCAGATAGTACTCTCCCTTGACCGCCTGAAGGTACCACAGCCGGATAAAGAGGACCAGGGTGAAGAAGACGACGAAGGCGGCCAGCAGGGGAAGTCTGCGCTGGATATCGGCCGGGCTGTCTTGCAGCTGCATTTAAAACTCCCTCTGAATGACGCGCCGCTTCAATGCGAGGACGATCTTCCGGTCCCTGAGGGGCTGCAGCAGGAAGTATCCGAGCAGTCCCGTGTACAGCGCCTGGGGGATCAGGCGGGCGAAAAGCAGGTTCCAGAAGGGAATGGACCCGTAGAACAATTGAAGCAGAATGGAGATGAAAATGCCTTCGGCAAGGCTGAAGGCGGTTAAAAATATCACGGTGGACGGGTTGGTGAGGTCGAACATCCTGCGGCCCAGAAGCCCTGCCCCAAGGCCGACGAGGCCTCGGGTAAAACCCGTAAGCCCGATCAGGCTGGCAGCGCTCACATCCTGCAGCAGTCCCAGCGCCATGCCGGCCAGCGCCGCCTCAAGGGGGCCGGTCAAAAGGCCGATGATAAAGAGCAAGGCCAGGGCAAGATCGGGCCCGACACTGCCGAGCGACAGCGGTGAAAGCAGGCTTGCCTGAACAGGGATGACCAGCAGAAAGACAACAAGATAATAGCGGGGCTTCATTTCCTGAGCACCAGGGCCTCCTCCAGGCGCGAGAGGCTGACGATCGGCCGGGCCGTCACGGACTGGAACGCACTGGCTTCGTGTTTTACCACCCGCAGCACGGTCGCCACCGGCAGCCCCTTGGGAAAGAGACCATCGAGGCCCGAGGTGACGAGCAGGTCGCCTTCCTGGATGTCGGCGTAAAAGGAGACATATTTCAGGGCGCAGAGCCCCAATTTTCCTTCCAGGAGGCCTTCTTCGCGGTTCCGCTGCACCCGAACAGCCAGCGTGCTTCCGGGGTCGGTGAGCAGAATGACCTTCGCGGTGCCCGGGAGCACGGCCTGTACCCTGCCGACGACGCCGTCCTCGGCGACCACGGCCATATCTTTTTCGATCCCGTCATCGGAACCCTTGTTGATGGTGATCGTACTCGACGCAGGCGAGTTTCCCTTGGCGATGATCTGCACAGCAAAGGCGGTTGGCGGGTTTTGTTTTTTGAAGGCGAGCAGGGCGCGCAGCCGTTCGTTCTCGGTCAGAAGTTCGGTCGTGGCAGAATTCTCGATCTGCAGCCGGACCAGCTCCTGTCTGAGGCGACCGTTATCCCGTTCCGTGCGCACCAGGTACACATACCGGGTCCCGGCAGATTCCAAAAAGCGGAAAGGTGCGGCGATGATCCGCTCGAAGAAACCGGCAATGGCGAGCACCGGCCGTTCCATGAACGGGAACCGCCCGTTCTTGACCTGGATGGTAACGAGCCAGAACAGGAACGCGAAAAGGATGAGGATGACGACGGACCGCTTGTTCTTTCTGATAAACCCGGGCATCGGGGCCCTTCCTCTTACATCATGACTTTTTTCAGAATATCGAGGTCGTCGAGCACTTTGCCTGCGCCGATGGCAACGCAGGTGAGCGGGTCTTCTGCAATGATGATCGGCAACGACGTCTCTTCGCGGATGTAGACGTCCAGCCCCTTGAGCAGCGCGCCGCCGCCGGCCAGCACGATCCCCTTGTCCACGATGTCTGCGGACAGCTCGGGCGGCGTGTTCTCCAGCGCCTGCTTGATGGCGTTCATGATCTGGCTCACCGGTTCGGCCAGCGCTTCGCGCACCTCATCGTCGTCCAGGATCAGGGTCTTGGGGATGCCCGACACCAGGTCGCGGCCTTTGATCTCCATGGTGTGGCGTTCGTTGTCGGTCTTGTATGCCGAGCCGAGCTCCATCTTGATCGATTCGGACATCATCTCGCCGATGAGCAGATTGTATTTGCGTTTGATGTAGTTGATGATGGCCTCGTCCATCTTGTCGCCGCCCACGCGGATGGCTTTGCTATAGACCACGCCGTCCATGGAGATGACGGCGATGTCCGTGGTTCCGCCGCCCACGTCGACGATCATGTTGCCCGAGGGCTCCGAGATGGGCAGGCCCGTGCCGATGGCCGCGGCCACCGGTTCTTCGATCAGATACACTTCCCGTCCGCCCGAGGAAAGGGCCGCGTCCTTGACCGCGCGCTGCTCCACCTGGGTAATGCCGGAAGGCACGCCGATGACGATACGGGGCCGCATGAAGGACTTGCGGTTATGCACCTTGCGGATAAAGTACCGGAGCATCTCGCCGGTGATATCGAAGTCCGAGATCACGCCGTCCTTGATGGGCCTGATGGTCTTGACGTCGCCGGGCGTGCGGCCCAGCATCCGCTTGGCCTCCATGCCCACGGCAAGCACCTTGCCGGTCTTGATCGAGATGGCGACCACCGAGGGTTCATTGCAGACAATGCCCCTGCCGCGCACGTAGACCAGCGTGTTGGCCGTGCCGAGGTCGATGGCCATGTCATTCGAGAACCAGCCCATGATAGTATTGATAAACATTGTTGAAGAGTGCTCCTTTCAGAACGGAATCAGTATGAAGACCAATTATGCTGCAAGAAAAGCTTTCGCTCCGGTGCTATCCGCCCTGCGGCGGTTCAGGCTCCATCCCGGCCCTGTCCGCTGCAGCCGCAGGACGACCCGATGCGTTCGCGCCGGCCGGAGCGGCCGGAACCACGCCGGTCCGCGCCAGCATGTCGCCGATACGCATGCCCCGGTCATCGCCGAGCGCGGTCAGGCACTCGATGGCGAAGGCCGCGGGGCCGAGGACCCAGCCTGCGTAAGGAATGAGAAAGAGGAGGTAGGCAATGACCAGGGGGACATTTCTGATGATCGATTCACGGTAGGTGATGACGAAATCAGGGTCGTCCGTCGAAACGACCCGCAGGCCGATCAGTTTTTTCCCGATGCTCTGGCGTTCGAACAGGCCGTCCCGGATGAGCAGGTATCCCGATGCCGACAGAAAACCGATCACATCGGGCAGTCTCGTAAGCCCGATGACGATGAGGAGGTCGATAAAACCCGCAACGGTCCTGGTTGTGAGATCTGCCTTCTGCACACCGCCTCCTAAACCCGCACATAATAACAGAATGAAATGCCTAATTCAAGGGCAAAAAAGGCCGTTCAGCTGGACAAGGGCGGCTCCGAAGCGTATACTGACGCATGCAAAAACAGAGAATCTTCATCTCCGCTCCCAAGGGGATCCCGCCTGTCCTGAAGCAGGAGCTTGTCGAGCTGGGGTTCCCGGTCCTGTCCGAAGGCATCTCCGGCGTCGAGACCGAAGGCACCATGGACGACGCCATGCAGCTGAACCTTCATCTGCGGACCGGCCATCGCGTGCTCATGCTGCTCAAGGAATTCACGGCAGCCGCACCGGACGAGCTTTTTCGCGCCGCATACTCCATTGCCTGGGAGGAGCTCATTGCCGAGGACGGCTATGTCTGCATCACCTCAAGCGTGGACACGCCGACGATCCGCGACTCGCGCTTTGCCACGCTGCGCATGAAGGACGCCATCGTGGACAAGATTAAGGACAAACGGGGAACGCGGCCCGACTCCGGCCCGGAACGCGACCGGACCGTCGTGCATCTCTACTGGAACGGCGAGCGGGGTTCGATCTATCTCGACACGTCGGGCGAGCCGCTCTCCCGCCGCGGGTACCGGAAGATACCGCTGGCGGCGCCCATGCAGGAGACCCTGGCTGCAGCGGTCGTGCTCGCCACGGGCTGGGACGGCAGCCGGCCTTTCATCAATCCCATGTGCGGCAGCGGCACGCTCGCCATCGAGGCGGCGCTCATCGGCCTGAACCGGGCGCCGGGGCTGTTGCGGAACAACTTCGGGTTCATGCACGTCAAGGGATACAACGAGGCGCGCTGGAACGAGCTGCGGGACCAGGCAAAGAAGAAAATGAAAAAGTCACTGCCCGTCAGGGTCATCGCAACGGACATCGAGTCCAATGCCGTAGAAGCGGCGAAGCGGAACGCCGCCACGGCAGGAGTGGAGCAGCTGATCGATTTCAGCGTCTGCGATTACGCCGACACGCCGCTGCCGGCGGGCGGGGGAGTGATCGTGCTGAACCCGGCCTATGGTGAGCGCATGGGAGAGATCGAGCAGCTCACGGTACTGTATAAGGGCATCGGTGATTTCTTCAAGCAGAAGTGCAAGGGCTTCATGGGCTACGTGTTCACCGGCAATCCCGCGCTTTCGAAGAAGATCAGCCTCAAACCGAAGCGGAGCCTGCAGTTCTACAACAGCGGCATCGAATGCCGGCTGCTGGAATATGAGCTCTACGAGGGGACGAGAAAGTTTAAGAAGGAAAAAGCGAAGCCGGAATAAGGGCTAATTGTGTTGCGATCAAGGCGCAGACTATGAAAGAACAGCATTCTGTTACAATTGCCTTTACCACCCGTTATCTCTTTTGGTAAGATATCTATGCAACCTAACTGAAAAAGTTAACGCTAGGTGTATCGTGAAACTTCAGGAAAGCGTGAAATGGCTAAATTGAGTAGCCCTGAGAAATATGGGGAGCGCTGGACTCGTGAAGAATTAATTCTCGCATTTGGGCTTTATTGTCGTATCCCCTTTAAAAAAACCAAGGCCAATAACCCCGCTGTTATCGAACTAGCAAAATTTCTGAAACGATCTCCTGCAAGTATCGCCAGAAAGTTAGGCAATTTCGGCTCATTTGACCCCGAGCTTCACCGGCAGGAGGTTGTCGGGCTTCTTCATTCTAGCAAGCTGGATCGCGAAATTTGGGATGAGTTTCATAACGACTGGAATCAGCTCGTTCTTGAAGAAAGACGATTGCGCGACGAACTGGGATTGAAGCAGGAACCTCAGAAAGAAATCGATGATAACTTTGTGCAACCGCAAGGACCATCAGAAAAAGAGACAACAAGAAAGACCCGAATACATCAATCATTTTTTCGAGCGGCGATTCTCAGCAGCTATGAAGAAACTTGCTGTGTCACAGGTTTGGGAATACGCGAATGTCTTATCGCAAGCCACATAGTTCCTTGGAGTCAAAGTGAAGAACTACGGACAGATCCTCGCAATG
>JBGQDI010000050.1:0-13360 GCA_041495765.1 Nitrospirota bacterium | reverse complement strand
TCGCGGAATTCGATTTCTACACATTCACGAAGAAGTTCCCCAAAGAGCGGTTCGGCAACGGGATCGACTGGGACAAGGCCGAAGCGGACGGGTCGGTCAAGCTGACCGACCTCATAGAAGGCGTTTCGGTCAAGAGAAAGGCCATGGTCATTCAGAAGGATTTCACGCTGAACCCGAAGGTCGAGGGGATGCAGGAGATCATCTTCTCCCACACGAAGCACACCGTCTGGGTCGGATGCGAGCTCTGCCATCCGGAGCTCTTTGTGGGCATCAAGAAGGGGCTGACCAAATACTCCATGGCCGAGATCTACGAAGGAAAGTTCTGCGGCGCCTGCCACGTGAAGGTCGCCTTCCCGCTGCTCGATTGTCAGCGCTGCCATACGGGCGCGGTGTAGACCGATATGAAACGGCTATTTCGACGATTGGGCACAATGGAGAAGAAAAACCCCTCACTCTACCCTCTCCCCTCAGGGGAGAGGGTGAAGGTGAGGGGGAGGCTTCATCCGAAAATAAAGATCGCAGTACTCAGTGGATGCATTGCCATCCTGCTCCTGACCCTGCTGTCCCTGGCATCAGGAAGCTCTACCGGGTTCTTCGACATTCCCGGGGCGCTGCCCGAGGACGAGTACGGAAATGTCCTGATCAACCGGACAGCGGAAGAAGCCCAGTTCTCGCACTGGTCGCACCGACAGCGGTTCACCTGCCGGGTCTGCCACTTCGAGCTCGAATTCAATATGCTGGCCAATACCACGGAAATAACCGAAGCGGCCAACAAGGCAGGCAGGTACTGCGGAGCGAGCGGATGTCATGACGGAAAGGCGGCATTCGGACATGCAGAACCTCATTGTAAAAAATGTCACAGTAGCAATGCCGGCGAGAGCAAGAAAAAGTTTTCCAAACTGTCCAAACTGCCGAAGGCAAAGTACGGCAACGGCATAGACTGGGGACAGGCCATCGGGAAAGGTTCGATCACGCCGGTCAACTACCTCAGTATCAAACCGCCGACCGAGGTGGCGATCATCAAGCCGCTCCTCCTGGAAGCGGAATGGTCCGGAATCCCTGCGGCTATCTTCTCGCACAAAGTGCATACTCAGTGGCTCGACTGCAATAATTGCCATCCCGACATCTTCAATATCAAAAAGAAGACGACCAAGCACTTTGCCATGGAACGCATCCTGAAGCGCGAGTTCTGCGGCGTCTGCCATCTGACCGTGGCCTTTCCCATGAGCGATTGCAAACGGTGCCACACGAGCCGTCCGAATCTGGAGGAGTGAACATGATGCAAAGAGTGCTCTGGTTCACGTTCGTATTTTTTTTGACGGCAGGAGCAGGACCGATCTGCCAGCCTCAGTCCTACCTTGTCTACGCACAGGAAGACTGGAAAGCCGAGTTCGCCGATATCTGCTCCAAGACCGAAGATCCCATGGCACTTTCGAAAGAGGAAGTGAAAACTCTCATCGAACGGTGTGAAAAATTGAAGCCTCGTATCGAAAAGCTCGACGAGTCCACCTCAAAGGTCTATCTGAAGCGGCTCCAGATGTGCAGGGACCTCTTCGTCTTCGTGGTGGAGTCGAAAAACCAGGTGAAATGAAGACCCAGCCATTGATCAAACTCGGCATCAGCTCCTGCCTCCTGGGCAACAATGTCCGCTACGACGGCGGGGACAAGCTCGACCAATATCTGCGCCGTACGATGGGGCAGTTCGTCCAGTGGGTGCCGGCCTGCCCGGAAACCGAATGCGGCCTGCCGGTCCCGCGGGAGGCAATGGACCTGGTGGGAGACCTGGATTCGCCGCGGATGATAACAAGAGTGACGGGTATCGATCATACTGTCCGCATGATGCAATGGGCGAAGAAGAAGCTTGCCGGGCTCGAACAAGCGGGACTCTGCGGTTTTGTGCTCAAAGCCCGGTCGCCGAGCTGCGGTGTTCATGATACGAAGATCTATTGCCGGCCCGGAAAAGTTGCGGGAGGAAGGGCGGGCTTGTTCGCAGAGGCGGTCATAGAACGCTTTCCGCTCATGCCAATCGAGGACGAGGAAGGGCTGCAGGACCCGGGCATCAGGGAAAATTTCATCGAACGGCTCTTTGTGTACCAGCGGTGGCAGGAACTTCTTAACGAAGGCGGAACAATCGGGCAGCTCGTCACCTTCCATGGCCGGCATAAGTATCTTCTGATGGCGCACAGTCCGAAGCACCTGAAGACGCTCGGCAGCCTTGTGGCGGACCCCAAAAAGTACAAGCGGCCTGAGATGCTCGACCGGTATTTTACGCTTCTGATGGAATGCCTGGGTCTGCCGGCAACGAACAGGAAACATATGAATGTGCTGCAGCATATGGCAGGGTATTTCAAAAAGCAGGTGTCTCCCGCAGAAAAGCTGGAGTTGCAGGAAATCGTGACCCAGTATCACCACGGGCTTGTCCCGCTTATCGTTCCGATCACGCTCATGAACCACTACGTTGGAAAGTACGACGATCCCTATCTGAAGGAACAGTATTACCTGACCCCCCATCCCATCGAACTTATCCTGAGAAACCACGCCTGATTCCTAAGCCCAGACAAGCCAGACCCCATGAATTTTTTAGCCGCGAATGAACGCGAATGTACGCTAAACGAAACCAATTCTTATTACTTTCGTCCCATTCGCGTCAATTCGCGTTCATTCGCGGTTCGTGGTTTGAATATTCACCCCGTTGAGACAAATTTGATTCATAACTGACGAGCCCGGACAAGCCGGAATCCATGGATTTTTTTAGCCGCGAATGTATGCTAAACGAAACCAATTCTTATTACTTTCGTCCTATTCGCGTCAATTCGTGTTGATTCGCGGTTCAATGCCTGGAAAAGTCTCAGGACACCTTGACGGAAGCGTTTTCCAGAGTTACAGTATACAAGTAGCAGAGAGTCCGCGATCATTTTCTGTATCTCACTATTCCTTACTCTAGGTGAACAAGACAAGCCGGAAAACAGGAGGAAGTCATGGACAAGATTCTAAGGATTGATGTTGGTGCTGGAGGCGGTCCCCAGTCGAAGGCAGTACCGGTCGGTGATTATGCGGGTTTTGGCGGCAGGGCAATGACCTCGGCCATCGTGTCGAAGGAGGTCCCGCCGCTCTGCCATCCTCTGGGGGCGGAGAACAAGCTGGTCATTGCACCCGGGCTCCTGAGCGGGACCGCGGGTGCCCAGTCGGGCCGAATCTCCGTGGGCGGCAAGAGCCCGCTTACGGGAGGCATCAAGGAGGCGAATTCCGGCGGCCAGGCGTCCCAGGTCCTGGCAAAGCTCGGCTACGCAGCCATTGTGCTGGAAGGAAAACCGGCGAACGATGACCTTTACAAGATCTTCATTAACAAGGACGGGGTCAAGATCACCAAGGACAACAGCCTGAAGATGCTCCCCAATTATGACGTGGTCGCGAAGATGAAGGCGGAATACGGCGATGCCATATGCTGCATATCGATCGGACCTGCCGGCGAGATGAAGATGGGCGCCGCTACCGTCGCTTTCACCGATATGGAGATGCGGCCGACCCGCCATGCCGGACGCGGCGGGCTGGGAGCGGTCATGGGCTCCAAGAACATCAAGGTCATTGTCCTCGATTCCACGGGCATGCCGGTGCGGCCGCCCAAGGACCCGGCAAAGTTCCAGGACGCCAACAAACGGTTCGTCGACGGCCTCAAGAAGCACCCGGTCACGGGCCAGGGACTTCCGGCCTTTGGTACGAACGTGCTGACGAACATCCTGAACGAGGTCGGCGGCTATCCCACTTATAACTTCAAACAGGGACGTTTCGACGGCGCATCCAAGATCAGCGGCGAAACGCTGGCGGAAACCGAGAAGTCGCGCGGGGCGAACCCGACCCATGGCTGCCACCGCGGCTGCGTTATCCAATGCTCCGGCACCTATAATGACAAGGACGGCCACTATCTCACCAAGCAGCCCGAGTACGAGACGGTCTGGGCCCATGGCGGGAACTGCGGCATCAGCGACATGGACAAGATCGCCATGATGGATTTTCTGGATGACAACTACGGTATCGATACGATCGAAATGGGAGCAACGATCGCCGTGGCCATGGAGGCGGGACTTGCCAAGTTCGGCGACGCCGATGCAGCGATCAATTTCATCCACGAGGTCGGCAAGGGCTCGCCCCTCGGCAGGATCCTCGGCAACGGCGCCGCCATGACCGGCAAAGCCTTCGGCGTCGAACGGGTGCCGGTGGTCAAGAACCAGGCTATGCCGGCCTATGATCCCCGTGCGGTCCAGGGCATCGGCGTCACTTATGCGACGAGCCCCATGGGCGCCGACCATACGGCAGGATACGCGGTGACGGCGAACGTGCTGAAGGTGGGCGGCGATGTGAACGCGCTCAAGCCCGAGGGCCAGGTGGAACTCTCACGGAACCTGCAGATCGCGACGGCGGCCATCGATTCCACGGGTATGTGCCTCTTTATCGCCTTTGCCGTGCTCGACCAGCCCGATACCTTCCAGGCCCTGCTCGACATGTTGAACTCCTTCTATGGACTGAGCCTGACGGGCGACGGCGTGACCGATCTCGGCAAGAAGGTGCTCAAGATGGAGCGGGACTTCAACACCCGGGCGGGTTTCACGCCGCAGCACGACAGACTGCCCGAATACTTCAAGACCGAGAAGTTCGCTCCGCACAACGTCACCTTCGCGGTCAAGGACGAAGACCTGGACAAGGTGTTCAACTGGTAGCGGAAAGAGAGATCATGAACGAAAGGAGAGACAAGGGTCTCTCCTTTTTTTATGGGTTGCGACGAGGATGACATGAATGCTAAAAGCCCGGCGGAGAACCCGTCTTTCGCCCATTGTACCTTCGTCCTGGAGGAACGGCTCGTTACGCGGTTCTTTCTGCTGCTTCAGCAGGGGGTGAAGGTCCGCCGCCGGGTCGGCTGCACGGTCGCTGCGTTCCTGCGGGAAGAGCTCGGGGCAGGTCCTGATACGATCGAAAAGATCCAGTCCATCATGCTGGACGGCAAGCCGGTCGATGACATCGGTTCGGCATTGATACACGAAGGTTCGGTCCTCGCGCTCTCAGCCGCCATGCCGGGGCTCGTCGGGGCCACGCTCAGGCGGGGTGGTGCATACTCCTCGCTCCGCAGCGCGATCTCCTATCATGAGACCGGTGAAGCATGCAAGACTGGCGAAGGTTGGGTATGCATAAAGCTCTTCAACCAGATGATGGCCGAACTGGGACCGGGACTGCTGCGGCAGGGAGTTCTTGTCAGATCTCCTGATCTCACTGATCTCCTGGCGGAACGGGCAGAGGAGTTCCGGCAGGGCTGCAGTGCTATGCTCGATAACAAGGCTCTTGACCTGGGGAGGTTGGAAGGGAACAGATCGTGGGCCGGAAATGACCAGATACTCCTTACGGTGACTGTCGGTCCGGTCAACGTCTGACCGCAGAAGTTAGCCCCCTGCTATAGGAGGGAAGAGGGCGAGATCGTCATCATCCTTCAGAACATGGTCCGCTGGCCGGTGCTCGCCGTTCACGATCTTCAGCAGTCTGATCGTCTCGGGTATCTTAAGGATATGCACAACAGCATCGATCGTTGTCCCGGCGGGAAGATCGAGCACTTGCTCATCGGGGCCCAGGGTCCGGAGGGACGCGAACAGTTTGACCTTCACTTTCATACTCGTATTATACCAGACATCCATTCGCTATCCCAGCCGGAACCAAGGACCTCTTTAACCGCGAATGGACGCGAATGAACGCTAAGAAAACAGAAGGCCTTGTTTTTTCTTCATTCTAATTCGCGTTCATTCGCGTACATTCGCGGTTAACTCCTTTGACTGTTCTTGCCCGTTTGAGATGAATTTGATCCATAACTGCTCATGGAACTTCCTGAAAAACCTGCATATGACCGGCATCATACTTCAAAACGGTCGAAGAGTTATAATTCAGTATGGCACCGAACAAACACCCTGCAAAACTCTTTGTCGAAGTGACGACGCTCTGCAACCTGCAATGCGGCATGTGCGTGAAGCAGAACAACACGGGCGGCATCCCTGAAGGCAGCATGTCGCTGGAGACCTTCGAGCGGCTTTCACCGGCCTTTCCCCATCTGGAGTCCCTTGTTCTGAACGGTATCGGTGAGTCCCTGCTCCATCCTCAACTGGAGGAGTTCATCTCCCGTGCACGATCCCTCCTTCCTGAACATGCCTGGGTCGGTTTCCAGTCGAACGGCATGCTGCTGACCGATGAACGGGCGGCATCGCTCATGGATGCGGGACTGGACCGCATCTGCATATCCCTGGACACGATCTCGGACGACAGCTTCCGTTCCATCAGAAGCGGCGGTGAGCTGAAAGGCATTGTTGCCGCGTTCGCAAGTTTGAACAAGGCCAAGGCAAGTCGACGGGGGCGCGAGCTCAGGATCGGGATCGAGTTCGTTCTGATGCGGGACAACCTCGCCGACCTTCCCGAGGCGGTCCGCTGGGCAGGCAGGTCAGGCGCCAGCTTCGCCATCGTTACCCAACTCCTTCCCTACCACCAGGATATCGTTACGCAGGCAGCGTACGATACCAATACCACCGCTGCCATTGCTGTTTATGAGAACTGGAAAGCAAAAGCACTGGAGGAAGGCCTGGACATCCGTTGTTATCTTGCCACGCTCACGAAGGTGGGCCATACGCCTGAGGAAGAACGCATCGTGCAGCTTGTGGGAAAGATGAGGAACGATGCAGAGGCGCAGGGCATCACCTTGCACCTTGACCGGTTGCTCAGGCGGGACGAGGAGTGGTTCGCGTCGGCGGAGAAGGTGTTCGATGAGGCCCGCCAGGCCGCGCAAGAGGCGGGAGTGGAACTGACGCTGCCGGGCATGGCGCCGCGCAACACAAGGAAGTGCGAGTTCGTCGAAGGGAACAGCGCCTTCGTTTCCTGGGACGGCGACGTCCATCCCTGCTACTTTCTCTGGCATCGTTACGCCTGTTATGTCGGTGGTGTTGCCAAACAGGTGAAGCCCTGGGTTTTTGGCAATGTCCGCGACCGGGACATCCTTGCCATCTGGAACGACGCTGCCTCCCGTTCTTTCCGGGAGCGAGTGCTCGGGTACCAGTTTCCCTTCTGCTTCGACTGCGGTTTCGCCCTGTGCGACTATGTGAGCGAGGAGGAGTTCGAGCAGGACTGCTATCTTGGACAGGTGCCCTGCGGAGCCTGCCTCTGGTGCACCGGGCTGTTTCACTGTCTTCAGTAAGCGAGAGAGCTGTCGTAGCCGTGGTATACTTTGGACAGGATGCCAGCGAAGGAGGTGGAGAGCATGCCGGATACTCCAAAAGGGAACGCGGAACAGGCAAACGACTGTCTCGCCATTTCGCTTGGGCCTGCGGCGTCGCAGGTGCGGGCAAGCGATGGGAGAGACGTCGGCTTCACCAAGGCGGTCCTGTCGATACACAATACCTGCACAAGGGAGCTGATAGACCTTTCTCTTCACGCAACACTCGGCCAGGAGAGCGGAACGGTCCAGGATGTCAGTCAGGTGAT
Organism: Nitrospirota bacterium; assembly: GCA_041495765.1. GTDB lineage: Bacteria > Nitrospirota > UBA9217 > UBA9217 > UBA9217 > GWC2-56-14. Next base: position 5,857 of record JBGQDI010000050.1, on the reverse strand, counting down.
CTCCGGCCTTACCGAACGATTTCTTCCCGGCAAGACGGATAGCTGGGATGTATACGACCTCTTGCTCCCCGCCCACCCCGGGACCGCCAGCAAGATCCATATGTTCGGATACCGCGCTGCCCTGAACTGGAAGTTCGATCTTGCGGTCTGGGCGGAATACCGCATTTCCTCCGATTCCACGCCTGTCCGGACCCCACGCTTCCAGTGGGTGCTGCGCTGGACGGTACCCGATCCTTCCAGCGGGGCCGTGGTGCTTACGATCGAGAAGGGGAAGGACTGAAGAATTCCGGAACTGATCCGGGATCCATGGACTTTTCTCCCGGATTCCTGTTCGCAGGAATGACCATCTCGTCCATCGCCAGTCTTAGCAACGTCCTCATGCGCCAAAAGCACATCGATTCGGACAATATGCGGGAAAACATGCTTGAAACGGCTTATTTTACGAGACTTAATTGCTTTTCGTCCGGTTTGCCTGTATAATGCCATTCTTCAAATAGGGACCGATCCACGAAAGGAACACATGGAAGAGCGCATACAAAAGATCATATCAGCTGCGGGGGTCACATCGCGCCGCGCTGCGGAAGAGCTTATAGCCGAGGGCAGGGTGCGGGTGAACGGCCAGGTGGTGACCGAGCTCGGGACCAAGGCCGACCCGTCCAAGGACCATATCAAGGTCGACGGAAAGCTCATCAATCCCAAACAGCCGCCCACGTATATCATGCTGAACAAACCGGCAGGGTATGTTACGACCATGTCCGATCCCGAAGGGCGGCCCACGGTACAAGACCTGCTCAAGGGCGTCAAGATCAGGGTCTATCCCGTCGGCAGGTTGGATTACAATACCGAAGGGCTTCTGCTCCTGACCAATGACGGGGATTTTGCCCACCTGATCACCCATCCCAAGCATGAATTCCCCAAGACCTATCTTGCGAAGATCAAGGGAGTGCTCGAGGACGGTGCGATTTCTGCGCTTGAAGCCGGTGTTTTCCTGAAGGACGGGAAGACCGCACCGGCGAAGATCAAGAAGATCCGTAAGGAAGAGTCCAATTCCTGGATCGAGATCACGATCCACGAAGGCCGGAAGCGGCAGGTGCGCCGCATGTTCGACCACATGGGACATTCCGTGATCCGTCTGAAAAGGGTCAGGACCGGCGGGCTTACGCTGGGCGATCTTCCCGAAGGCAGAATGCGCTATCTGACGCCTGAAGAGGTCGGCATCCTCCGGGCCACGGCAGAGAAGACCGATGTGGGCGGCCAGAAGGTCAGGGTGCATAAGCCGGAGAGTAAAAAACAAAAGACAGAAGTAAGAAGAGAGATGACAGAGGAAAGAGAAAGCGAGCCGCGTGAAACGAGGAACGCGGCAATAAGCAAGGGCCCCGGCAACATCGAAATACGGGAGACCGATACGGGCCTCAGAAAGAACCAGCTTGGCCGGCCTGTTGTGAGAAGCAGCTACGCAAGGACCAGCGAACCCGGTTTCACCCCACGCACCCCAAGCAGCCGGCCGCCGAGGGCAGACCGTCCAGCTGCAGGCGGCAAACCGGCCTTCAACCGCTCTGCAGGAGGAACGTATGCCCGCAAGCCTGATGCAGGGAATCCTGACTGGAAGACGTCCAGACCACGGCCTTCAGCCGGCGCCCGGCCCGATTCCCGACCCGCTTATTCGAGAAGCAGTTCGTCTGCCCGCGGGGCAAGAGATGAGGGCAGCAGTTCCCGTCCCGGAAGTTTGAAGCCCCGCAGTGATCGTCCTTATTCTCCGGGGGCGAGATCTACCTTCGATCCCGCGGCAACAGGAACCTATGCCCGCAGTGCAGCGCCGGGGACCCCGCGCAGCAGACCGTCAGCGTCCGCATCAGCCCGGCCCAGGCCATCAGCCGGCAGCCGCCCCGACTCCCGGCCCGGTTATTCGAGAAGCAGCGCCCCTGCCCGCGGGGCAAGGGATGAGGGCCGCAGCACGCGATCCTATTCCCCGGGAACACGGTCTGCGTCCGATCGCCCGGCAACAGGAGGTTACACGCGCAGCGCAGCGCCAAGAACTTCAAGCAGCAGACCTTCGACAGGCAGCCGTCCCGATTCCCGGCCCGCTTATTCGAGAAGCAGTGCGCCTTCCCGCGGGCCACGAGATGATGGACGCAGCACAAGACCATTGAGTTTCAGTTCCCGTCCCGGCCGGCCCGCAAGCTCGGGAACACGGTCCGCGTCCGATCGCCCTTCAACGGGAAGTTATACCCGGAGCGCTGCGCCCAGAACATCAGGCAGCAGGCCGTCGACGGCTGCACCCGCATGGAAGCCACGCAACCCTGGAGCATGGCCCAGTAAGGGCGCGAGCGGTGGCAGGGTCACAGGCCCCCGTCCCAACCGGAGCACGCACACCGGTGGCGGAGCCAAAGGGCCGGCGCGCGGACCAAAGGGCGGCGGGCGAAGTTCAGGGAGAAGGTAATACTGCATTCAGAGAGACAGCGTTTTCAATTAATCATCTCCAAATAAAAACGGAAATGATCAAGAACTACCTCCCCCCCAACCCCTCCTTGCCAAGGAGGGGCTACGGTATTTCTTCCCCTTGCCAAGGGGAGGTCAGGTGGGGTGAATTTATCTGTGAACCGGTCATTTTCTCTGGATATGCCTTCATCAGCAAAACAAAAGGATAAGAACCTTCTTCGCGCTCACGCAGTCATTCATGGCCGCGTCCAGGGCGTTTTTTTTCGCGCCAGCACGCGCGAAGAGGCGCTGCGCATCGGCGTCGGCGGATGGGTCCGGAACCTTCCCGACGGGTCCGTGGAGGCGTTGTTCGAAGGAGAGACCCTGAAGGTCGAAGAGGTCCTCGGCTGGTGCCACCAGGGCCCGCCCGGAGCCCGGGTAAGCAGCGTGGACATCACCTTCGAACCCTACAAGGGGGAGTTCAAACGCTTTGAGGTCCGCTATGCTTAGATCCGGCATCGTCCTTGTGTTGCTGTCCCTGTCGGCCCTCGGCTGCAAGCAGGAAAAACCGCCGGAGCCGAAAAAAGTCCAGCCGGTCGTAGTGTTCAGCCAAAAGCATCCGGTGCTTACGGCGGAACAGCGTGCCGAGCTTAACTTCCCTGCCGATATCCAATCCGCGGTGGAGCTTGCGGCAGGCGCAGAGGCGGAGCCGTTCTTCGAGACCCTGGTGGTGAAGGCTGAGAACCTGAAAGGGGAAACGAGCGTTGAGCGTGAACAGCTGGCCGGTTTCAGCGTACGGACGAAACGGGCCACCGATACCGTCGACGCACTGTCCGGAAAGCTCCGCGCCCGGGGGTTCCTGATCTTTCGCAGCCGCCGGAACTACGGGAACGTGCCGGACGTCGTGGCCGTGGTGAAGGGCAACAATTCCTACGACATCCTGAAACGCCAGAAGACCGAAAGCATAAACTTTCACCTCGATACCAAGGCGATCATCGCCTGGCTCAAGGAACAGCAGAAGCAGTGTTCCTTTGTGATCGTGGGAGCAGGGCCCGACTGGGTCGAAGCGCGGTTCACCAAGCAGCCGCAGAACATGCCGGCCTTCGCAAAAAAGGTCTATGCTTTTGCTCCGGACACCGTCTCGGTGGAAGCGGGAACGCTCGATAAGCTTGCAAAGAAGATGACGAGGACGAACCGCTTTTATCTCATATGGGACTGACAATTGCGGATTGCGGATTTCGGAATGGGAAGTTCAAAATGCGGTATGCGGAATTCGGAATGCGGAATATAGAGAGACTTCAGTAGGGTAGCCATTATCTATGTATATCCTTGGTATTGAAACATCGACGAAGACCGGCAGCGTTGCTGTAGTTTCGGACGATGCGGTCATCGCGCAGTACAGCTTGAACATCGAGGTGACGCACTCCGAGCGGCTTATGTCCACGGTGGACCGGGTGTTGAAGGATATCGGGATCGCCATCACCGACATGGACGGTTTTGCCGTTGCCATCGGGCCGGGCTCGTTCACCGGCCTTCGCATCGGACTTGCCGCGATCAAGGGCCTTGCTTTTGCCACGAGTAAGCCGGTGGCAGCGATCCCCACGCTCAAAGCGCTTGCCTGGAACCTGCCCCAGTCCTCCTATCCGGTATGCCCGCTGCTCGATGCGCGGAAGAACGAGGTCTACGGAGCGCTGTATCAATACGACGGACCGCGGCTCATGCAGCTTATGCCGGAGGCAACCATACCGCTTGCCGATATCGCCGACAGGATCCCGGGGACCGTGATGTTCACGGGCGAAGCTTCCCGTCTCTACCGGCAAAGGCTCGAGGAGGCTTTCGGTGACCGGGCGCTTTTTGCGCCGAGAACGGCATGCCTGCCCTCGGCAGCGGCGGTCGCCGAGATCGGGCTCGGCATGCTGCAGAACGGGGAAGAGACCGATCCGGACAACCTGGTCCCCTTGTATATCCGCAGGCCGGAGGCGGAAGTGGCATGGGAAAAGCGACAGGCATCACGATAGACTTCATGAAGAAGGATGACCTGGACCAGGTCATGGCCATTGAACAGGCCTCTTTTTCCATGCCCTGGTCGAGGAACCTTTTCCTTTCCGAGTTCCGCAGCCCTTCGGTCTCGCGGCTTTTGGTCGCCCTTGCCCCGGATACACCGGAACGTACGGTGGCCGGCTATCTGATCTTCTGGCTCGTTGCCGGGGAGATGCACATCCTGAACCTTGCTACTGCTCCCGGATCGAGGCGGCAGGGTATAGCACGGCATCTTGTGCTTGCCGGGCTCAGACATGGCTATGCAAAGAACGCACGCCGTGCCTTCCTTGAGGTCCGCGTCTCGAACGAGTCCGCACGCAAGCTCTATTCCAGCCTCGGTTTCACCGGCACCTCACTACGGCGTGACTATTATGATGACCCTCTCGAGGACGCGGTCCTGATGACGCTGGAAGAGGGGGCATATAAAAGTCTTGTAACTTCTCTGCAGGAACGCTGATCAGTGCCCCTTTCCCGCTCTTAAAAATCCCTTGCAACTGCTTAAAAAATAAACTATAATTTCACACTTCCTCAAAGGTGGGTCATGGTCCATGCCTATGCAAAAGATCCAGAAGCTCCGGGAAAAGATAGACCAGATCGACGATAAACTGATCGACCTTCTGAACGAACGCGCACAGATCGTCATTGAGGTCGGCAATATCAAGAAAAGGGAAAAACTCGATTTCCATTCTCCCGGCAGGGAGCGGGAGATCCTCGAACGTCTGGCCAGCCGCAACAAAGGTCCCTTTCCCCAGGATACCCTTCGGGCAGTGTACCGCGAGATCCTTTCTTCCTCTTTGTCGCTGGAGCGTCCCTTGAAGGTCGCCTACCTCGGTCCCCGTGCGACCTTTACGCATATGGCCGGGATGCAGCAGTTCGGACTGGCCGCCCAGTATGTTCCGGTGGAAAGCATCAAGGATGTATTTACGGAAGTGGAGCGCGGCCGGGCAGATTACGGCGTCGTACCCATCGAAAATACTACGTCCGGGGCAGTCATCTACAGCCATGACATGTTCATCGATTCCGATCTCAAGATATCGGCGGAGATCGTCCTTGAGGTCTCGCAGCATCTTATGAACAAATCGGGCAAGCTTGAGGACATAGTACGTATCTATACGATTCCGCCTGCGGCAGCCCAGTGCCGGCAGTGGCTCGAGAAGAACCTTCCGAACGTGCCGGTCCTCGAAGCGCCGAGCACTGCCCGGGCCGCGGAAATGGCGGCAGACGACCATACGGCCGGGGCGATCGCCAGCGAAATGGCCGCCGTGCTCTATGGGCTCCAGATCGCCGGCAAGAAGATCGAGGACAATACCACGAACATCACGCGGTTCCTCGTGATCGCCCCGAAATCGCCGGGCAAGACCGGCCGGGACAAGACGTCGATCATGTTCTCGATCAAGGA
>JBGQDI010000049.1:0-13642 GCA_041495765.1 Nitrospirota bacterium | reverse complement strand
GTTCCCTTTGCGAGCTTTGCATCTTGGCGAGAAAATTCCTGCCTTTTAAGAAAACCGTGCACCGTCTTTGCACGTTTTGCATCTGTCCGGCGAGCGGCTATATTTTCAGCATCACCGCCGACAGCATCCTGCCGGTCCGGCCTTCGACGCGGAATGAATAGAACAGATCTGTTCTGCAGGATGTGCACATGCCGAGCGAATGAACGTTCTTGTCAGACAGGCCGGCGTCTACCAGTTCCATCCGGTTCAGCTTCACCAAGTCCAGCCCCCACTTCTCCAGCCCGCGGGAGAGGGCAACTTCTTTCCAGAAGGGGAAGTTCGACCGCACCGGGCCCATCACCGGCTCGTCCACTTCATAGCACTCAGGCCCGATGGCCGGGCCAATGGCTGCGATCATGCGGGAAGGGTCAGAACCGAACTCGGCCTGCATCCTGGCTATCGCTTTTTGCACGATCTTCTGCACTGTGCTGCGCCAGCCTGCATGCACCGCGCCAATGGCCGGTACGACCGGATCAAAGAGCAGTATGGGCACACAATCGGCGGTCTCGATGCCGATGGCAACGCCGCGAACGTTCGTGATCAGACCGTCGGCCTGTTCCGATCGCATGCGCCCGTAATTCTGCGCGTCCACCGTGACGATGGCCTCGCCATGCACCTGGTTCACCGTTATGAGCCGGTCCGGCGCGATGCCGAAACCTTCAGCCACGGCATTCCAGTCGCCAGGAGACTTGATGCCGGAATTCCTTGCACCAAGGCCGTCCTTTCGCGTGGTGAAGGCATGCTGTATGCCGCCGATAGTGTCCAGCGCAGGCAGCGTTATAAAGGCATTTTCTTCTTCTGCGCCTGTTTTCATGAAAGAGGGTGAACTAATTACTTAGAAATACACCGGATCAAGATCTTTGACACTGATCAGAACGGATGTACTTATGATTAAGTCGGATAGGACCTGGCCCTATCTGTGGAAATCATCTTTTTTATCCGCCGTTATCCGTGTCAAAAGATCCTCTGCATTCGACCCTACTTGCACACGCCGCAGGTCTTGCACGAACCGACCCTGCAGACCGGCGTGAACTTGCCTTCCAGCGCCCGCGCGCGTTCGGTCATAAGATAATCTTTCCGAACTCCGATGTCAATAAAATCCCAGGGTAACACCTCGTCAAAGGCGCGCTGCCGCGTCACATAAAAGTCCAGGTCCATGCCGAGCTCTTTGGCCGCATGCTTCCAGTCGCCCTGTTTCGCATGGGCAAGCCGGATCAGCTTGCCGGTCCGCCGGTCGCCGCGCGAGAGCAGCGCCTGGACATGCTCCCATTTCGGGAGGTCGTGGATCATGTTCATGTTCCCGATCCTGCGCACCGCCTTTTCGAGCCCCCGCTGTTTCTTGTTCAAACTCTCGACAGTCTCCATCGGGTCCCACTGGAACGGGGTCATGGGCTTCGGTACAAAGGAATTCACCGAGAGCGTGACCCTGCCGATCCTTCCCTGGGGGCGGGCATGTTTGAGCTGCACGTCGCGGACCGAAAGCGCCAGCGCGATGATGGCGTCCACATCCTCCTGCGTTTCCGTGGGCAAGCCCAGGATGAAATACAATTTGAGATTGGGTATGCCGCTGCCGAAGACCAGGTCGGCGGCGCGAAGGATGTCCTCCTCGGTAACGCCCTTGTTGATCACCTTCCGGAGCCGCTCCGACCCGGCCTCGGGCGCGATGGCGATGGTCTTGTGCCCGCTCGCTGCCAGGCGGTCGAGGAGCGCCCTGCTCACCGAGTCCGCGCGGAGCGACGATACCGAGAGCCCGCCTTCGATGGCGGAGCAGAGCTCACCGATGTCGGGGTAATCCGACAGCGCGGCACCCACCAGCCCGATCTTGCCGCATTGATCGTCAGCATTCGTCGCCTGCTGCTTCGCGGCATCAAGACTGAGATTACGCGGCGGGAGATAGATATACCCGGCCATGCAAAACCGGCAGTGCCTGCCGCAGCCGCGCGTGATCTCCGCGAGGTACCGGTCGCTGAACTCGGTGTTCGGCGTCAGGATGGCCGTTGCAGCCGGCGCCCGGTTGAAATCCAAGGCAATACGCTTTACGATCAGCGGCGGTACGGCCGGCTCAAGCATCAGCCGTTCCTTGATGGTGCTGTCGACCTGATAGACCACATCATAGAACTCGGGAACATAGACCCCGGGTATGCGGCTCAGCGCCCTGAGGAGTTCGAGGCGGCCGCGCTCCCGCTGCTCTTTGTAGATCTGCACGAACTCACCGGCAACCTCTTCTCCCTCGCCCACGATCACCACGTCGAAAAAGTCCGCCAGCGGTTCCGGGTTGAAGAAAGAACAGATGCCGCCGAGAATCACGAGCGGATCGTCGGCGGTCCTTTCCTTTTTGTCGGCCGCGATGCCGGAGAGGCGAAGCATTTCAAGGATATTGAGATAGTCCTGTTCAAAGGAAACCGAGAACGCAAGGATGTCGAACTCGCGGACCGGCCGCTTGCTCTCGAGCGTGAACAGCCGGGTGTTGCTCTTATCGTACTCCTCGATGTCTTCTTCGTCAGGCAGGAACACCCGCTCGCATGCCGTGTCGGCGCGCCGGTTCAGGATGGCGTAGATCTGGTGCACGCCGAGGTTCGACATGCCCACGTGGTAGGTGTTCGGATAGGCAAGCGCAATGGCAACATCAACATCGCGAGCTTTCGTGATGGTCCCGCGCTCAGCAGCAAGCAGGGTGTCGGTCTTATCGAAGAGCTTTCGGGACATGCGGGATTATACTATGCCTGCCGGGATTGGGCAAAGAATTTCAGAGGAAAAACAGCGCTTGGCCAAATGAAGGTTCGTATCGGTATGATGAACGCAGCTCTTTACAGTGACAAAAGCAAAACCGTTTTCGCCACGAAGACACTAAGACACGAAGAACATCCTAAATTTGTCTGTAGAAAAAAAGATCTGGCTTTCCAATCTTTCTTCGCGCCTTCGTGCCTTCGTGGCAAAGTAGTTCCGACTTCTCTCATCACGGCGGGCATTTGGCGCAGACCGAGGTGAAGAGCGACGTGCTGAGGTAGCGGTCCCCGCGGTCGGGCAGGACCACTACGATGGTGCCGCGCTCCAGGCGCTTCGCGACCTCGAGCGCGCCGTACACAGCGGCGCCGCTGCTCATGCCCGCGAAGATCCCTTCCTCCAGCGCGAGGCGCCGGGTGGTCGCGAAGGCATTGTCGTCGTTCACGGTCACGATCTCGTCGGGGAAGGCGGGGTTGTAGATCTTCGGGACAATGGACTCCTGCATGTTCTTGAGCCCCTGGACCTTATGGCCCAGGACCGGCTCGACGCCCACCACCCGAATGGTGCTCCGGAACTCCTTGAGCCGCTTACCCACGCCCATGAGCGTCCCGGTCGTGCCCATGCCGGCAACGAACACGTCGACGACGCCGTTCGTCTGGTCGATGATCTCGCGGCCAGTGGTCTCGTAGTGCGCCCGCACATTGGCGGGGTTGTCGAACTGGTTCGGCATGAAGTAGCCGCCCGGCCGCTCCTCCATGATAGCGCGTGCCCGCTTGATGGCGCCGTCCGTGGCTTCGCACCCCGGGGAGAGGATCAGTTCGGCGCCGAAAGCTTCGAGGATCTTGCGCCGTTCCTGGCTCACACACTCGGGCATGACCAGGACAACCTTGTACCCCAGGGCCGCGCCGACCATGGCAAGCCCAATGCCGGTGTTGCCCGACGTGGCCTCCAGGATCGTATCGCCCTTTTTGATACGCCCCGCTTCCTCGGCTTCCCTGATCATGGCCAGTGCGATGCGGTCCTTGACCGACCCGCCGGGGTTGTTGCCCTCGAGTTTGGCAAAGACCGTCACCGCCGGGTTGGGGTTCAGCTTTTCCAGTTTTACGAGCGGCGTGTTGCCGATGCAGTCAAGAACTCCCATGGCCTTCCTTTATGGTCCTGCGAGATGCCGATGCCGGCGCGATGCTGGCAGGAGACAGGGTGAAGTGTGAGAACGATCGTGAAGGAATATACCAGTTTTGACAGGGCGTGAAAAGCAATTTTTATGGCGAACAGATTAGCGGGCATTCATACAGATCAAAGGCTGCCACAGGGACACAGAGGCACGGAGGAGAGGATACTGAGAGCATCGGGGACAGACCTGCTTATCCGCAGATGTCGCAGTTTTCATCGATTAACCAAACACGGACAAACCGGAACCAAACCGCGAATGCACGCGAATACACGCGAATCCGGAAAAATATTAGCGTGCATTCGCGGTTGATCAGACCTGAATCGTTTTTAGCTCTGCGTCATCTGCGGACTAAATATCTGTCCTTGGTGAGCTCTTCAGGGCTATCAGCCGTCCAGCTTTTCGCGCACTTTCCGCAAAAGCTCGTCCATGCCGATAGGCTTGACCATGACCGGCGTCCCCGGTTCGATCAGGCCCCGCTCGGCGATGACCTCGGCAGGATAACCGCTCAGGAACAGGGCCTTCACTTCGGGACGGAATATCCTGATCTTGTCATACACTTCGCGTCCCGTCTTCTTCGGCATGACGGCATCCAGGAGCAGCAGTTTCACCTTGTCCTGATGCTCCATGAAACGGTTCACCGCCTCTTCGCCGTCGCAGGCCTCGATAACGCCGTACCCGTACTGCGAAAGAATGGCGGCCATGACCTGTCGCACGACCTCATCGTCCTCCGCCACCAGCACGGTCTCGCTGCCGCCGAGGATCGCGGCCTCGCCGGGTGCGGCCGAGGCAGCGTCAGCAGTGCGCACCAGGGGCAGATAGACCTTGAACGTCGTTCCCCTGCCGGGGGCGCCGGTGACGCTGATCGCGCCGGTGTGCTGCTTGATGATGCCGTAGGCGATCGACAGGCCGAGGCCGGTCCCGGTGCCCCGCTCCCGGGTCGTGAAGAACGGCTCGAAGATATGCTCGCGGGTCGCATCGTCCATCCCCTTGCCGGTGTCGGTCAGCGTTACTACGGCATAGGCCCCGGCCTTTTCCAGCCCGTGCTCCGCGGCCGAGGGTGCGCCCACGACCTCCGCAGCGGTCTCGAGGAACAGATAGCCTCCGCCCGGCATGGCTTCCCGCGCGTTCGTCGCGATGTTCATGAGCACCTGCTCGATCTGGACCGCATCGGCCAGGACCGTCAGGTCCCCCTCCGCCAGCAGCAGCTTCAGCTCGATGTCTTCGCCGATGAGCCGCCGGAGGAAATCGCCGACGCGGGTCACGATCTCGTTCAGGTCCGTGGGCACCGGGTAGAGCTGCTGCTTGCGGCCGTATGCCAGGAGGCCCTGGGTCAGCGTGGACGCCCGTGTCGCGGCGTTCATCATCTGCATGACGTAGGCCTTGAGCGGCTCGTTGCCGGCCAGCTTTGTCGCCAGCAGGCTGCCATAGCCCGTGATGGCCGTAAGAATGTTGTTAAAGTCGTGGGCGATGCCGCCGGCCAGTGTGCCGAGCGACTCCATCTTCTGCGAGTGGCGCAGCTGCTCTTCGAGCTTCGCACGCTCCGAGAGATCGATGCCGGTGGGGATCACATACTCCACCTCGTTCGACCCGTTCAAAAGCGCCGTGTTGGACCAGGCGATCAGCTTCCGCTTGCCGTCCTTCGTGACCCAGCAGTTCTCGTACCTGCTCGGGAACATGCCGGCAGTGAGGTCCGCAAAGGTCTTCCGGGTCCCCGGGATCTGCTCGGGCGGGATAAGGAAATCCCAGACATACTTGCCGAGCACTTCCGCTGCCGCATACCCGCTCACCTCTTCGCAGGCATGGTTGAACCGGACGATCTTTCCGGTGCGGTCGAGCACCAGCACCATGGCGCCCACGATGTCCAGGACCTTGGCAATGAAATCCCGTTCCTTTCTGAGCTCCTCTTCTGCTTCACGGCGCTGCGACACATCACGGGTGACCGCCAAAAGCGCGATGATATCGTTCCTCTCATCGCGGAGCGGAACGGCATGGGTCTCGAGTTTCAACTTCCTTCCCCGCAGCCCTGCCATTTCGAACTCCAGCTTTCCGGTCTTGCCCTGAAAAACGTCATGCAGCAGTTCCATGAAGGGCACGCGGTCTCCGTTCGCAATGAACGGCCCGAGCGCATGCCCCCGGACCTGCTCCAACGATCCTGCCTGAAGCATGTCGAGCCCGGCAGGGTTCATCATGAGCAGAGAGCCGTCCCTGGCGACCAGCTTCACGCATTCCGGCTCCGCGTCGATGACGGTCTGCAGGAACGTGCTGCTCTTGCGCAGCTCCCGCTCCGCCTGCTCGCGGGCGGTAAAGTCCTGGACCATGGAGAGGTAGCCCTGGACCTCGCCCGAGGCATTGCGCAGCGTTGACGTGTGCCAGTCGCAGATCCGGCTCGTGCCGTCCCGGGCAACGCATTTGAGCACAGTGGTGCCGGACTCGCCCTTCGGGAGGAGCGCTGTCTGCAGGGGGTCCGGAGCAACATCCTCGGCCAGGGCCGGCATCAGGACCGAGGCATGCTTTCCGCTGATCTCGGCGGCAGGCCAGCCGAAGATGCGCTCGGCAGCCTTGTTCCATTCGAGCACCAGCAGGTCCTGGTCCCAAACGATATACCCGAGCGGCATGTTCCGGACCGTGAGTGCAAGCTGCGCCTCGGTATCGATCAAGCGGTCCCTTTTTTCATTGTTCGTCATGGATTTCTGTTGGTCGTTCGGCGTCATAGATGAAGGTCCTGCGTTCGGTGCATTCGTTATTGTAGGGGCGGGTTTTAATCCCGCCCCTACAAGGAAACTTTCAGCGATGGCATGCTGCTACTGCAAATATACCAGAAAAAGGACAGGTCTTGACGCAGAATGTTACATTAAAAAAGGGGGTCCGATCAGAGGGTGAACAGGTCGGATACGGCGTAGCGGTCGGCAGTGTACAATGTGACATGCCCGGCCACCGCTGCGCGGTTGGTCCTGAGCGCCAGGTCGGGCCGGTTGTTCTTGTCGGAAAGGTGCGACAGGCAGGCCCATTTGAGACGGCCTGCTTCGCCGGCGCGCCGCAGGACCTCGGCTGCCTCGTGGTTCGAGATGTGGCCCTTGGGGCCTTTGATGCGCTGCTTGAGGAACGCGGGATAGGGCCCGTTGGCGAGCATGTCAGGGTCGTAGTTGCTTTCAAGGAAGACCGCATCGAGGGACGATACGAGATGGATGAGGTCCTTGAACACGTGCCCCAGGTCGGTCATGACGCCCAAACGCTTGCCGCCTGCCTCGATGACAAAGACCGAGCCGTCCACGGCGTCGTGCGGCGTCGAGATGGTATGGACCTGCACCTCGCCGAACTTGATCCGGTCGCCTGACCGGAAGGAGCGAATGTCCTTGAGCTTGCCGAGCGTGCTGCTGCGCGCAGCCGCCGCAGCGAGCGTGGCCGGGGTCACGTAGATCGGCAGGCCGAACTTCCGCTGGAACACGCCGGCATGGCCGATATGATCGCCGTGGTCGTGCGAGATGATGACCGCGTCCACCTTCCGGATGTCGCGGCCGTGTTTTGCCAGCCGCTCGGCAGCCTGCACGCCGGTGATCCCCGCGTCGAGCAGGAGCCTGACGCCGCAGGTCTCGACGTAGATGCAGTTGCCGCTGCTGCCCGACTGGAGGGAGATTGCGATCATGGCGGCACTGTAACAGGGCGTCGGAGGATTGTCAACGGGGAATGACAATAGCGCGACGGGTTCGTGGCTATAAACGGTCTGTTAAGAACCCCCGGGACCTGTTCTGTCCCGGGGCGTTTCATTGATACAGCGGATCGAGATGCGGTGTCGGTACGCCTTCCGTCAAGGGGCCGGCGTGTAGGTAGTGCTTGCGCTTGCTGCCGGTGACACGTTGCCCGTCAGATCGCGGAACTGCACGGTCACGGTTTTAGGCCCGCTCCCATCGGACAGGGTCATCTTCTTGCTCGTTACATAGGGCTCCCAGGCGGCCCAGGTCGCTCCGTTGTCCAGGCTCAACTGCAAATAAGTTGCCCCGGTCGCTTTGAACGTCAGGGTCACGAGCCTGCTTGAGATGACGAGCGCGCCGTTGTTTATCTTGACCGTCCCCGCGAGAGCCGCCGTATCCAGCAGAATGGTGTCGGAACAGGCGGCCGAGATCTTGCCGGCATTGTCCTTATACTTTACCTGTACCGTTTTCACTCCATCGCCCGCGGGCAGGGTGATCGACCTCGTCCCGGCGAAGGGCTCCCAGGCCGTCCAATTGGCCTTATCTTGGCTGAATTGCATCTCTTTTATTCCATTACGGTCAGTCGCCGTGAGCATCAGCGTGACCTTCGGATCGCTGGTGGAATAGGCGCCGCTATTGATCTCGACCGTCCCTACTGGCGCAATGGTATCCAGGATGATGCTGTCGCTGTAAATTGCGGACAGTACGCCGCCTGCTGTCTTGAACTGGACAGAGACGGTCTTTACGCCGTCCCCTGCGGGCAGTCTCAACGCTTTACTGGTATTCACCGCCTCCCAGGAGGTCCATTTCGTGCCGTCCATACTGGTCTGCATCTGGTTGTACTGCACATCCGGGTTGGTGATTGCCACAAGCACGCTGGTCGATATCGTATAGGCATCACCGTTGTTGATCGTGACGTCAGCTTCAGTGGCGGATACGATGGTGGCCGCATAGGTGATCGTATCGCTCACCGCTTTGGAGATCTTGCCTGCGCTGTCAACGAACCGGGCGTAGACCTTCTTCACCCCATAGGTCCCGGGCAGAGTATAGGACCGCCTCAGTGCGAAGGGCTCCAGAGGCGTCCAGATCTTGCCGTCATCGCTGAACTGCATCTTGACCACGCCGTTAGCGTCTGAGACAGCGAGGCTCAGGGTCACGCCGGGCGAGGTGGTGAGTGCGGCGCCGTTGTTGATCGTGATCGTGGCCACGGGCACTTTGGAGTCCAGGATTATCGTGTCGGAATAGAATGCCGATACGGCCCCGGTGCTGTCAGTAAAGCGCACGGAAACGGTCTTCACCCCGTCACCCGACGGCAGGGTAATTACCATCTTGTTGGCGAACGGCAGGGGTTTGGACCAGGCCTTGTTGTTGTAGAGGAGCTGCATCGAGCTTATGGTGGTGCTGGGGGCCGACACGTAGGCGAGATCGAGGGTGACCTTCGTGCTCATCGCGGCGGCCGCGCCTTTGTTGATGACGATGGTGCCGCGCTGGTAGCGCACGTTGCGCTGCACGGTGGTACGGTTGGCGCTTTCATCCGTGGCGGTCACGACAACGGGATAGACGCCTTCGTCGGCAAAGGTCAGTGTTTGCGTGAAGCTGCCGTTCGTGCTGACCGTGGGGGTGGAAACGACTCCGTTCGCCGTGACGGTGACCGTGACGTCGGTAAGAGCGTCGGTGACGATCCCTGCCAGGTTCACCACTCCATCAACGATGGTCACATCCTTGTCCGGGCCGGTGATGGCAAGGCCGGGCTTGCGGAAGTCGTAGAACACGGTCCGCTTGGCGGTCTGCGTGCCGTTGTTCAGACTGGCGGTAATGAGGATCGTGTTGATGCCGGAGTTAAGGTTGACCATTGCGTTGAAGTCGCCGCCTGACCGAGTGGCCGTGGTCGGACCGTCCGCATTGATCTGAACCGTCACAACGGCGGCAGGATCAGCGCTTCCGGCGATATCAATGGTGTTCCGCGCGGTCATGAGTTCATCGACAGGGTCTGTCACGGTCAACGGCGGTGCCGACGGGTCGAGGATGATCGTACGGCTGATAGTTGTCTGGTCACCTGCCTTGTCGATGAGCGTAATTGGTACAATGTTATCGCCCGGAACGAGCGGAACAGCGACGCTGAAGCTGCCATCGGGATCGATCGAAAGCGGGTCGGAACCTGCCAGCACGGCCCTGACATCGCTCAGATCGGTGACAATGCCTGTTATGTTCAGAGTGGCGTCGCTCGTACGGCTGCCGTCGGGAAGGGCCGAGACGACCATACCCGGGACCTGCGTGATCGAGAATGCGGTTCCGGCAGTGTCCAGGGTGATGGACGCGCCGGCGCCAAGGGACACGTTTCCGGCAAGGTCTTTAAACCAGGCATACACGGTCTTGGCTCCGTCACCGGCGCTTAAGGCAAAGGTCGTGTCTAATGCGACGGAAAGGGTGGCCGTGACCGCGGTCCAGCCGCCGGCGCCTGCTCCCGGCTTGGTCGGGTCCTCGGAAAGGTAGTACCCGGTGACCCCCGTATTGTCCGTGGCCCCCAAATGGACGCCCACGGTCGTATACTTCGTCAGCGGTGCTCCGTGGTCAAGAATAATGGCGCCAAGGGGAGCGTAAAAATCCATGGCAGCCGGCACTCCTCCGCCCAATAAGGAATAGAGCGAGCTCGAAGAAACGCCGCCGCCCGTCACGCCAAGGGCGTCCAGGGCCATCGAGTATCCGTTCGATGACCTGCTCCCGCCCCCGCTATTGAAGTCGCCGAGCTCAAGCGTATAGCCCGCGCTCGTCATGGCATAAGCCGGCATTGCACTAAACAGTGCAAGAAGCATGTATACTGTCCAGAGTCTCATTTTTCCCGTCATGCTAGTGTCTCCCTGGGAAGGTTCCCCTTGACCATCCGCACCTATCTTCTTCCCCAGTTGCTGACACAGGACTGAGTGGCACACCTGGCAACCTTGAGATCGCCGTTTGCGCCGTCATGATATGCTATGACCGGCAGGCCGTCCGTACCTATGGTTATTGACGTGTAGTAGCCCACATTTCCTGCCGCATCCACCGCGGTTATCGTGTTGCCTGAGGAGCAGGCGGCATTGCCGCATTTGGCCACCTTAAGGTCAACGTTTGTAATGTCAGTATACGAGATGACCGGCAGGCCGTCCGAACCAATGGTTATTGAGTTGAAATCACCCACAACATCCGTCGAATCCACGGTGGTTAAGGTGTTTCCCGAGGAGCAGGCGGCATTTCCGCATTTGGCCACCTTGAGGACCCCGTTTGACATGTCATAATACGAGATGACCGGCAGGCCGTCTGTTCCTATCGTTAGGGAAGTAGTTCCATACAGAAATGTCGCTACCTCCACGGCGGTTAGTGTGTTGCCCGAAGAGCACGAGGCATTGCCGCACTTGGCCGCCTTGACGTTCATGTTTGCGTTGTCAACATAGGAGATGATGGGCAGGCCGTCCGAACCTACGGCTATTGAAGAAAAGACGCCAACATCACCTGTTGCATCCACCGTCGTCAGGATGTTCCCCGAGGTGCAGGAAGCATTACCGCATTTGGCCATTTTGAGGGTCTGGTTTGTGCTGTCGCGATAGGAAATGATGGGCAGGCCGTCCGAACCTATGGCGATCGAGGTGTAATAACCTACCGAGCCTGTTGCATCCACAGTGGTTAAGGTGTTCCCCGAAGAGCACGAGGCATTGCCGCATTTGGCAACCTTGAGGTGCCCATTGGTATTGTCATAATACGAGATGACCGGCAGACCATCGGTGCCTATGCTTATTGAAGTTGTTTCGCCCACATTGCCTGTTGCATCCACGGTGGTTAGGGTGTTCCCCGAAGTGCACGAGGCATTCCCGCATTTGGCCGCCTTGAGGTGCCAGTTCGTCGGGTCCCAATACGAGATGACCGGAAGACCGTCCATGCCTATGGTGATCGAAGTGTGGAAACCCACCTGTCCTGCTGCATCCACGGTGGTCAGGGAGTTCTGGCGGGGGACCTGCACCGGCACAACAGCGGAGACTGCAGACACCTGAACAGAACCATCAGGGAATTTTACTCCACCGCTCGTGGACTCGATAGTTCCCACAGCCGTGAGCGCCTGAACTCCGACACTGCCGCTTGCAGACACCGTTGCGAGCGGCGTACCCGCGCTGTTCTGCCATTCCTGGAGATTCGCGGTCTGACTCGCTGCACCCTGCACCACGAGGCCCTTTGTTACAGACGTTGATGGCCGTATTGTCTGGGTCCCGCCTGAAAAGGTGTTGGCGGTGGAAAGGCCGGGGACATCGAGACTGGTGCGAGCGGCTGCGGCTGTTGTCCCGCCGGTGCCGCCATTCACAATGGCAATCGTGCCGCTTACATTTGCCGCATTGCCCGTTATGTTGCCGGATATCTTATTTCCCGACAACGTGGTGATCCAGACAGGGTTTGCATAGCTTGCGGTCGTGTAAACACCGTTCGTTACAAGTCCGGCACTCGTCGCCGTCTCAGCCTTGTCCGCACAGAACGCATACCCCACGCTCATGATCCTCTGGCGCGGCGTCATCTCGGCGTCAGGATCAACCGTGATCCCCACCCATACTTCAGCGTTGTCGAGGACCGTTGCAGGAAGAGTTGTTATCACCGCGTTGAAAATACCCTGATTCACTGATATGGTCTGTATTTCAAACCATGCCGGCACTGTCGCGGTCGCACTGGTATAGAACGAGAACTTCATCGACTTGCTCGCGTTCACCGGCAAACCACCGCTATCGTTCAGCCTGCCCTGGTAGTTCAAGGCCTGCGGCACTGCTGCAAATGCCGCCGTACAGAAGAAAACGGACATTACCATCGCCACGATGCTTGTTGCCATGCCCCCATACATGAAAGTTGCGATATTGCGTACGTTCATCGTCTTTTTCATTACGTTCTCCCTGTTAATAGTGATGCGTCCTGACCCGAACAAGCCGTATTCTTGATTTCTCCAATACAGACAGGCGAACAATATTTCATCTTTCCATCCTAGCGTTTACCGTAAATCTTTACAATGGGCTGAGATCTCAGGGCCAAATGCGTTCTCTGCAGCTTTCAAGTAAGGCGATGGCCGTCTGCGGTTAATTGAGCGCGTGTTTTAAACCTAGCTGCAACGTCCAGCATCAATAGCTTCGCTGATTTCACATCACGTTTCGCAACTAACCAGCTTACCGTCAGCTTCAAGACAGCATCTATGGCCGTCCAGGCATAAATATCCCGTAGCCGAATATACCCTTCTTATCGGCAGACACCTTCTTTATCTTTAGCTTGGATACGCTACCAGGAGGAGTTTCTCAAACCTCTGAAATAACACAGAGTGAGTTGGCGGGAAAGCGCGGTGTTTCATATCCGTGCGTTAGTGATCTAATTCATGGGAAGCCGGAGGTAACCCCTGACACAGCACTGCGTCTGGAGAAACCATTCGGCATGGAGATGCAGTTACGAAAGAAATAAAGAAAAAAAGATTGCCGGCCTTAGCTCATGCCTAAACTGCCTCTATTCATATACCAGTCTCATTGACGGCTCGACACCCCTCAGCCATCACCCGGCGGATCAGGCGGCGCTAAACAAAACACCTCTGATGCTACCGCTCTTTCACCACTGCCCCGACATTCATCTCAGCACCCCCCCTGAGGAACAGAACGTTCACTTTGTCCCCGGGCTTGAGCGTCTTCAGTACATCGGAAAATTCTTTTAAACCGCCGACCGGCCTTTCGTTGATCCTCGTGATCACGTCGCCTTCCTTCATGCCCGCGGCTTCCGCAGGAGATCCCGGCACCACGCCGGAGAGCCTGAACCCTTTGCCCTGATAAGCGAAGTCGGGGACCGTGCCGAGACTCACCTTCCGTTCTGTTTTTGGCGATGCAGAACCGGCGGCCGGGGCTGCTCCTGCTCTGGTCAGCGGCTCCGCCCTGCCTGCAAGATACTCAACCGCTTCCTTTGCAACGGCGGCCACCTTTACCAGCCCCTCGCCGTCGATCTTGTCGAAGGTGTCCGTCGGACGATGATAGTCGGC
>JBGQDI010000048.1:0-13937 GCA_041495765.1 Nitrospirota bacterium | reverse complement strand
CGAACAGGGATATTTCCGGATCGATTACGGTGAGGTCCGTGGATATTCTTATGGCGGAAGTGGTTATACCGAGTTCGGCAACTGGGTCCAGGCTTTTGGAACGATACCGACCCCTGCAGCACCTTCGGTAAACATCACCGCATTTCCGTCCACCACGGTAAGCTCCACGATGACGGCGACCTATACGACGGGGGGCGTTCCTCTGCTGCTCCGCGGGACGCTGGGCTCTAAGTGGACGAAGTGGTTTGACATGCCGATAAGCGACTCAGTGGGGGTCAAATTGGGCAGGACGAACGGAGAGGGCGATGTCTTCCTGCAGGTAAGGGACTACGCCGGCAGGGTCTCTGCTCCTTCCTTGGCTTCCACACGTTTTGACAACACCAAGCCGACGGGTGTCGTGCAGATCAATAACGGGGCGAAGACGATCCTTGCCGGAGGCGGCGGCGCCACGAATGTGCATCTTACACTGTCCATGTTCGACAATAACATGAACGGCGCGCAGATGAGAATAAAGAAGGACGCCACCTTTGCCGATCCCGGAGACAGCGGTCTCTGGAAGTCTTTTGCCACGGGCGACGACAGCGTTACCTTTTCCGGCACCGGCACCAAGAAAGTATACGTCCAGTTCAAAGATGACTTCGGCAACCTGTCTTCGGTGTACACAGCGAGCATCTCGGTCTCCACAACGGGAACCGTTTTCCCCAGCGCGCTGCTGGTGTCGGCAGGCAGCCTCAGCATCAACGGGGGGGCGACGCTCATCAGCAACCCCACGCAGACCCTGACCTATACGGTGAGCGATCCGACAAGCCTCAATGTCCGGTACCTAACGGGCACGAAATGGTCCGTATGGGAGCCGGTGACGGGGGCCAGCATGGCGAAAAAGATCGTTTTCGCAAGAGGCAGCGGCATGCGCCGGGTTTATGTGCAGTTGGGCGTGGCTACCGGAGCAGCGACGGACCCGGTATCGGTCTCGGTGCTGCAGGACACCTCTTTGCCCACAGGCACGATATCGATAAACGGCGAGGACACCGCGGTTGAGGCCATCGGGTCGGTAACGCCGGTGACGCTGACCATGACAGCCACCGATCCCGATACGCCCGTTATCTCCATGGCCTATAATCAGACGGGTATCACGCCTCTGCCCGGTGATTTCGTGAGTTTCGAAATGACCGTGACCGGTTTCCCGCTCGATACGACCATACTGGGGACCAAAAAGGTCTATGTCTGGTTCAAGGACCTGGCAGGCAATGTTTCCAAAAAATACAGCGACAGCATCAAAGTAGTACTATAGGTCATTGATCAGAGCACAGGGCCTCTCTTCGCGGAGAGGTCCTGTGCTTTTTTTTGCGACGGACCCTTCACAGGAGCAAAGAAGCCGTCCCCAACCACAACCGCTGTTCCGAGAGCACGTTGTTCTTCTCTGCGGCACAATTGCCTTGACAATAAACCCCTCTGAAGTTATTATAACCGTGCTTTTTTCCTGGCCCGACCATCCCTGTTCTGAAAGAGGAGGAACTCATGAGAAAGATTCAAGTTTTTCCGTTTGTAGCCTTCCTGTTGCTCGGTGGCTGCGTCTCACAGGCTACATTCGATATGAAGGCCAAGGAAGCTGATACGCTCGTCGCTTTGAGCGACAATCTCCAGGGCCAGGTCAAGAACCTGACCGCTCAGAATGATGCGCTCAAGCAGCAGCAGGAAGGTCTTCAGAAGGAGCGGGATACGCTTCAGACGGAAAAGGCTGCCATTGAAAAAGAACGCGACCTCTTGTCTCAGAAAGCAGCAAAGGCCGAACGGTTAGAGCAGGCGACCCAGACCTATCAGGATCTCCAGAAGAAGCTCGAAAAAGAAATTCAAGAAGGCAAGGTGCAGCTGACCGAGATGAAGAACCGTCTGACCATGACCATGGTGGACAAGATCATCTTTCCCTCGGGCAGCACTGAGATCAGCAAGGACGGAAAGCTGGTCCTTGACAAGGTCGTCAGCATCCTGAAGGACATCAAGGACAAGCGGATCCAGGTCGAGGGGCACACCGATAACGTGCAGATCGTAAGCGGGCTGAAGAAACGCTTCCCCACGAACTGGGAGCTTTCAACGGCGCGGGCGACGGAGGTTGTGCGCTATCTCCAGGAGCAGGGCGGCCTGGACCCGAAGCTCTTGTCCGCCACGGGATATTCAGAATACCAGCCGGTCGCGCCGAACGATGCGGACGACGGCAAACACAAGAACCGCAGGATCGAGATAGTTCTGCTGCCGCTCCTGCAGTAGTACGCGTAATACGAGGATTGATCAGGATGTTCACCGGGATCGTGGAAGAATTGGGGAGCGTTAAGGCGCTTCGGCGTGATGCAGGGGCAGCCCGTCTCACCGTGTCCGCTTCCACGGTGCTCGGGGGAACCGTCCTGGGAGACAGCATCAGCGTGAACGGTGTCTGCCTCACGGTGGTGGAGATCGGGACGTTCCAGTTCTCCGCTGACGTAGCGCTCGAGACGCTGAAGGTAACGAACCTGGGCGATCTCAGCATCGGCCAGCAAGTGAACCTCGAGCGGGCATTGCAGCTTTCGGCGAGGATCGGCGGCCATTTGGTCTCGGGCCACGTGGACGCTGTCGGGCGCATCAGAACGAAAAAACAGGAAGGCAACTCCTGGCGTATTACCATCGATGCTCCTGCATCGGCGCTCCGGTATATCATTAAAAAAGGCTCCGTGGCCATAGACGGCATCAGTTTGACCGTCGCCGATGTTGATGCTTCGGGGTTTTCCATCGCGATGATACCCCACACTGCCAAGCTGACGACGCTGGGAAACAAGCATGCCGGCGACAGCGTGAACCTCGAAACGGACCTCATCGGAAAATACGTGGAAAAGCTGCTGGGCGGAAGGATCGAGGGGGGCGTCAGTATGGAGCTCCTCCAAAAGAACGGTTTTGCGTAACGCAGTCCGGTTATCGCTTGCCAGTACAGCATCTGAAAGAAGGGTGGTTGCATGAAGTTCAATACGATTGAAGAGGCCCTGGACGATATTAAAAAGGGCAAGATGGTCATTCTGGTAGATGACGAGGACCGGGAGAACGAAGGCGATCTGACGATGGCCGCCGAGGCGGTGACGCCGGAAGCGATCAATTTCATGGCAACACACGGCCGCGGCCTCATCTGTCTGTCACTGACCGCGGAGCGCGTGGAAGAACTGCAACTGCCCATGATGACGACGGACAATACGTCGTCCTTCGGCACGGCGTTCACCATCTCCATCGAAGCGAAAAAAGGCGTGACCACGGGAATCTCCGCCGCCGACCGGGCAACGACGATCAAGGCCGCCATCAACCCGGCATCGGGGCCGGAAGACCTGGCGCGACCGGGACATGTGTTCCCGCTCCGGGCGCGTCCGGGTGGCGTGCTGCAGCGCACCGGACAGACCGAAGGGTCGGTGGACCTGGCACGGCTTGCCGGGCTTTATCCGGCAGGCGTGATCTGCGAGATCATGAACGATGACGGCACCATGTCGCGGGTGCCGCATCTTATGGAGTTTGCAAAGAAGTTCTCCCTGAAGATCATTACGGTGAAGGACCTCATCGCCTACCGCGTCAGGAAAGAGTCTCTGGTGCGGCGCGTTGCCGTTACCCGGATGCCCACCAGTCACGGGAGCGACTTCACCGCGATCCTCTATGCCAATGACATCGACCGGCTGAACCATATCGCCCTGGTGAAGGGCGAGATCAAACCCGATGACGAAGTGCTGGTCCGTGTTCATTCCGAGTGTCTTACGGGTGATGTCTTCGGTTCGCTCCGCTGCGATTGCGGCGAGCAGCTGCACAATGCCATGGAGATCATCGATAAGGAAGGCAAAGGCGTTATCCTGTACATGCGTCAGGAAGGGCGCGGCATCGGCATCGAAGGCAAACTCAAGGCGTACGAGCTTCAGGACAAGGGCAAGGATACGGTCGAGGCCAACCTGGCGCTCGGATTCAAAGCGGATCTCAGGGATTACGGTGTGGGGGCCCAGATCCTGCGCGACATCGGCATTCGCAAGATCAGGCTGTTGACGAACAATCCAAAAAAGATCGTCGGCCTGGAAGGCTACGGCCTGACCGTCGTTGCCCGCATGCCGATCGAGACCCATCCGCACGCCAAGAACATCAAGTATCTCAAAGTGAAGAAGGACAAGCTCGGGCATATGCTTGAAAAGGTCTGATAAACATATTGCGGATTTCGGATTGCGGATTTCGGATTTGACAAACAAAGCCGAAATTCATAAGTCTGAACCCGAGATGAAAAGATGACGCGGTTCGTGGTATGCGGATTTAAAAAATAAATCCGCATACCGAAATCCGCAATCCGAAATTGCAGGAGGGTTTGATGGCGAAGACGATCCAGGGAAATGTGACGGCGCAGGGGCTCAAGTTCGGCATCATCGCCGCGCGCTTTAATGATTTCATCACCGGCCGGCTGGTCGAGGGGGCGCTTGACGGGCTCCAGCGCCACGGTGCCGGCGAGGACGATATCGAGATTGTGAAAGTGCCCGGCGCCTATGAGATCCCGCTGGCGGCCAAGATGCTGGCCCAATCGAAAAAGTATAATGCGATCATCTGTCTGGGCGCGGTGATCCGCGGCGCCACACCGCATTTCGAATATGTGAGCGCCGAGGTCAGCAAAGGCATCGCGTCGGTCTCCCTGGAGTCCAATGTGCCGGTTATCTTCGGCGTCCTCACTACGGACACCATCGAGCAGGCCATCGAACGGGCAGGGACCAAGAGCGGCAACAAGGGCTGGGATGCGGCGCTTTCGGCGATCGAGATGGCGAACCTCATGCGGCAGATCGCGTAACGAACGATGCCCATGAACGAACAGCAACGGGTGAACGGAAGCGTATGAAGCGACGCAAGGCACGGGAGTTCGCGCTCCAGATCCTTTTTCAGCTGGACATCAGAAAAGACAAGCCTACGGCGACGATCCTGAAGCGCTTCTGGGCGGAGCATGACGTCGACGAAGAGGTGCAGGCCTTTACCGAAGAGATCATCAAAGGCACCTATAAACATCTGACCGCCATCAACGAAAAGATCCATGTGTGCGCCAAGAACTGGAGTATCGACCGCATGGCCGCCGTCGACCGCAATGTGCTTCGCATGGCGGTGTACGAGATCCTCTACCGGATCGACATTCCCACCAGCGTTACCATCAACGAAGCGATCGAGATCGCCAAAAAGTTCGGCACCGATGATTCCGGTTCTTTTGTGAACGGCATCCTTGACAGCGTGGCGAGAATGGTCGGCAAGCTGGACGAGGGAAAGATAGAAGACTAACGGCGAGGAAGGCCTGGTGTGGGAGTTAAGGTCATTTTGCAGGATATAAAGAAGCTTGAGACCGGGGCGATCATCGTCGGCTTTTTCGAGGATGTCCGGCCGCTCAAGGGGCTTGCCGGCGAGCTGGACTGGCTGCTCTGCAGTTCCCTGTCCTCCCTGATCATCAGGAGCAAACTTCGCGGAGCGCTTGGTGAGCTGGCGCTCTTAACGTCGCGGGGCAAAGTGCCTGCCGCAAAGATATTCATGCTCGGTCTCGGCCCCCGGGGAAGCGTCACTTCCGCGACCTTGCAGGAAGCGGCACGGTCGGCAGTTGCTGCGGCAGTGGGAGCCGGATTGACCCATGCGGCGATCGAATATTTTACAACGCCTGAGCTATCGACAGAAGTTGCCGTAAGCGCGCTCCGCCGGGGACTGGCAGATGGTGCAGGCGGACGGGCGATCGAGATCTCGCTGCTGGCGCCCGATGCTGCAACCTATGAAAAGATGTCCCGTTTGATAACTGCTTGATCGCGACCGTTCCGCATATGGCCGCCATCATATAATCTTCAGGATGAATTCAGGAGAAACAACAACATGATCCCTCGCTACAGCAGGCCGGAAATGGCCGGCCTCTGGGAACCGGAAAACAGATACCGCGCATGGCTCGACGTCGAGATCCTCGCTTGCGAAGCGAACGCCAAACTGGGTCTCATCCCGGCGAAGGCGCTTGCCACGATCAAGAAAAAGGCGGACTTCAAGGTCAAGCGGATCGACGATCTTGAAAAGATCGTCAAGCATGATGTGATCGCCTTTTTGACCGCCGTGGGCGAACAGGTGGGACCGGAGTCGCGCTTTATCCACCTCGGGCTGACGTCGTCGGACGTGCTCGATACGTCCCTGGCCATGCTCATGCGCCGGGCTTCGGACATCATCATCGATGACATCCGCACGGTCCAAACGACGCTCAGGAAACAGGCGCTCCGCTACAAGGACACGGTGATGATCGGGCGGTCCCACGGGATCCATGCGGAACCGGTCACCTTCGGCCTCAAAATGGCGCTCTGGTATGAGGAAATGGGAAGGGCGCTCGATCGGATGACCAGGGCCCGCGATGTCATCAGCGTGGGTAAGGTCTCGGGCGCCGTCGGCACCTTTGCGAACATCGATCCCTCTGTGGAAAACTATGTCTGCCGCAAACTGGGACTGGTACCCGAACCGGTTGCCACGCAGGTGGTGCAGCGCGACCGTCATGCCGAATTCCTTTCCGTTCTGGCGCTGATCGCGTCCTCCATCGAGAAATTTTCCGTTGAGCTCCGCCATTTGCAGCGCACCGAGGTCCTGGAAGCTGAAGAATATTTTTCGGAAGGGCAAAAAGGGTCGTCGGCCATGCCGCACAAGCGGAACCCCATCTCGGCCGAGAACCTCTCCGGCCTCGCCCGCGTCATCCGGGGCAACTCGGTCGCCGCCATGGAGAATGTGGCGCTCTGGCACGAGCGGGATATCTCGCATTCCTCGGTGGAGCGGATCATCATTCCCGACAGTACCATCCTCATCGATTATATGCTCGCCCGGTTCAATAAGCTGGTAGGCGGCCTGTTCGTGTATCCGAAGAACATGGAGCGCAACATGGCCATCTCGAAAGGGCTCTTCCATTCCGAGACCGTTATGCTGGCGCTTGTCGCAAAAGGGATCGCACGCGAGACGGCCTACTCCTACGTACAGCGGAACGCCATGACCGTCTGGAAAGAGGGAGGGGATTTCAAGGAACTCCTGAACAGGGACAAGGATGTACGCACTTATCTGAGCGGCAAAGAACTGGACAAATGCTTCGACCTGTCGCATACGCTTAAAAAAGTCGATTATATCTTCAAGCGGGTCTTTAAGAAAAAGAGCAAATAGCCCTCACCGATACGGCGCATTAAAGCACTGCAAAGAACGGTTTTGTCAGTCTCGGCGGCTGTGGCGAAAGAAAGAGATACCGGTCATGTTTGACAAGCTCCATGAAGAGTGCGGTGTTTTTGGTATACTCGGGCATCCCGATGCGGCCAATCTTACCTATCTGGGACTCTATGCACTGCAGCACCGCGGCCAGGAGTCGGCAGGCATCGTTTCGTCGGACGGCAAGCGATTGTACGGCGAAAAGGCCATGGGCCTGGTGGCCGACATCTTCAACGAGACCCGGATCAAGAAGCTGCCCGGCCATATGGCCATCGGGCATAACCGCTATTCCACCGCGGGAGGAAGCTTCGCATTCAACATCCAGCCGATCCTGGTGAACTTCGCGCTCGGCGGCCTGGCAGTGGCCCATAACGGGAACCTGGTGAACGCCGGGCTCCTGAAGGACGAGCTTGAGGCCTATGGTTCGATCTTCGTGACCACGGCGGATACGGAGGTGATCGTGCATCTGATCGCCCAGTCCCGCGCGGCCACGCTGCACGAACGGATCGTCGATGCCTTGAGCCATGTGCAAGGTTCGTACAGCCTGCTGATCATGACGGAGAACGAACTGATCGCCATTCGCGATCCCAACGGTTTCAGGCCGCTCTCCCTCGGCGAACTTGACGGGGCCTATGTGGTCGCTTCCGAGACCTGCGCGTTCGACCTGATCGAAGCTACTTATATCCGCGATGTCGCGCCGGGCGAGATGATCGTCATCAACAGCAGCGGCATCACCTCGTCCTTTCCGCTCAAGCCGGCGGACCCTTCCCATTGCATCTTCGAATTCATTTATTTTGCGCGGCCCGACAGCATGGTCTTCGGGCAGAATGTCTACACGATCAGGAAGGCCTTCGGCAAACAACTGGCGCGCGAGACCGGGATCGAGGCTGATGTCGTGATCGCCGTGCCTGACTCCGGCGTTCCAGCCGCCCTGGGATATGCCGAGGAAGCGGGAATTCCCTTTGATTTCGGTTTGATCAGGAACCATTATGTGGGCAGGACCTTCATCGAGCCGCAGCAGAGCATCAGGCACTTCGGCGTCAAGATCAAGCTGAACCCGGTGAGGGATGCGCTCAAGGGCAAACGCGTGGTGGTGGTCGATGACTCCATCGTGCGCGGCACCACCAGCAAGAAGATCATCAAGATGATCCGGAACGCAGGCGCTTCCGAGGTCCATATGCGCATCAGTTCGCCGCCGACGTCCTATCCCTGCTTTTACGGCATCGATATGCCGACGCGGCAGGAACTGATCGCCGCGACCCACAGTATCGAGGAGATCCGGAAGTATATCACCGCTGATACGCTTGGCTACATCAGCATGGATGGCATCCAGAAGGTCGTGCAGCAACCGATGAACTATTGCGCCGCCTGTTTTGACGGTACCTATCCGGTACCCTTCCCTGGAGAGAAGATGACCCAGCTGGGATTGTTCGACAAGGAATAGCTCCCACAGGCAGCGTTGTTATGCAGAAACCGAAGGGTCCCGCGATAGCGGGGACCCTTTTTTATTTCCGGACAAGGTGGTTCGGCTTATTGATCAACGGCGATCGATAATTTAAGGAAGCGCAGGAACGGTCGTGGAGGTGATTTGATATGACAACTTCAGAAAAATGGAGAGGAAGAAAAATGGTGCCGAGGCGCAGAATTGAACTGCGGACACGAGGCTTTTCAGGCCTCTGCTCTACCAACTGAGCTACCTCGGCGTCTTGTGCGCTGACTAAGTAGGTGGCTAAAATAACAGAAGGGGGGGTTGATTGTCAAGCGATTTTTGTTTCTCAGGACTGGCTGGATTTGCATGTTTCATGACCGCTGTGCAGTTGCAGGCCATGCACAGGGTAGGCACTCTACTTTTTTGAATACGATATCACCGAAGGCGATATCTCTCACTAGCGACCTTGCCGGGAGCATCGACCACCGGAACGATCTCATCGGAGTAAAAGATGCTTTATTAACCGCTCGTACACGGCATGATCCCGTGATGAACAGGAAAAGTCTTGACAGCTTTAGGTCTATGGTGTAATATTCAGCACCTCCGATGGACAGTAAAAAATGTCTTTAAATATAATTAGTTACGTGTCATTTTGCAACCTCGATCATCTGCAGTTCTTATAGGTTTTTTTTGAGAAAGCATGGGGTCTGGGTGTGTTGTTTTAATATGGTTGCGGCCACGCGGTTGCAACGATGGAAAGTCGGGCAACTGCTTTTATGACAAAAAACACTACCAATAAAATTGCGCTCGTGGTCGGCGGCAGCAGGGGAATAGGCCGTGCCATAGCGCTTCGGCTGGCAGCGTCCGGATTTGATATCTGGCTTACCTATAAAGGGAACCATGAGGCAGCACAAAAGGTAAAAGCGGGCATCGATGCGCTGGGAAGGGCTTGCGATCTGATTCCCTTCGATGTGTCCAGCTATGAAGAGACCGATGCTGCATTAAGCACAAGGCTCGAGACCACCTCTCCTGATGTGTTCGTATACAATTCCGGCATCTCCCGTGACAATCTCCTGATGTGGATGACGAAGGACGAGTGGAAATCGGTCCTCGCAACGAACCTTGACGGTTTTTTCAATGTCGGCCGCGCGGTGGTCTTTGCCATGCTGAAAGCGAAGCGCGGGCGCATCGTCATCGTTTCTTCCGCATCGGGCCAGATCGGGCAGGCGGGACAGGTGAATTATTCGGCTTCCAAGGCTGGGTTGATCGGCGCAGCCAAGGCTCTGGCGCGTGAGGTCGGCAAAAGGAACATCGCCGTGAACGTGGTCGCGCCCGGCTTCATCGCGACCGAGATGACCGAGAAGATACCCAAGGAGCAGGTACTGCCCCTGATCCCGATGAACCGCGTGGGCAGTGCCGACGATGTGGCATCAGTCGTCAACTTCCTCTGTACGGAAGAGCATATGTATATCCACGGTCAGGTGATCGGCATCAATGGCGGGCTGGCAATGTAGCGGTTGCCCGGACCGAGATGGGGACCTGCGCTTCGTTCAGGAGTAGTTGACGTTCATGAAAAAATATGATGACATTGTGGTCGGGAGCGGGATCAGTGGTTTGACCATGTCCTTGCTGCTCGCGATGAACGGCCACCGCGTTCTGCTGCTGGAAAAAGGCCCGGCTATCGGCGGTTCCCTGTCGCGTTTCTCCCGACGGGGTGTTTCCTTTGACACGGGGTTCCATTTCACCGGCGGCCTGCATGAGGGCGGGATACTCGCCGAGATCCTGTCCGTCCTCGGCATCCGTGATGCCATTGAGCCGGTCTTCCTGTCCGGCCCGTCGGAGAACCAGTTCATCTTTGAAGCGCAGGGAAAGCGGTTCGATCATCCCAGCGGGATCGAGAACATAAAAAGACAGTTCAAAGGCTATTTCCCCGCTGATGCGGGAGCCATCGACCGGTATTTCGCCAAGGTCCAGTCGGTCTGCGACAGGACCCCTTCCCTGAACCTCCATGCCAATACCATTGCACCGCCCAGCCTGGAAGAGGATTACGTTTCGCTCGATGCGGTCCTGAAAGGGCTGACCTCCAATGAGCTGCTGCGGGGCCTGCTCTCGGGCTATGCCATGTGCTACGGCGTAAGGCCCGATGAGATGTCCTTTGCCAACCACAGCCGGATGTGTTTGAGCTTCTACGAGTCCATCGCCTGCGTGAAGGGCGGCGGCAATGCCTTTATCCGGGCCTTTGAAACAAAATTCAAGGAATATGACGTGGAGGTCCGGTGCAATGCCGCGATCACCGGCCTGGAGGATATTCACGACAGCAAGGTAGGCCGCTTCCTCCTGAGCACCGGCGAAGAGATCGTTGCCGACAACTGCGTGTTCACGATCCATCCCAAGGAGATCGTGAAGATCCTGCCGCAGAAGAATTTCAGCAAGGCCTTCATGAACCGCGTAGCGTCCTTCGAGGCTTCGGCGGGATTTTTTTCAGTTTTTGCGACGCTCAAGGACAACGCCGACCCCTATCCCGGCGGGACCATTGTTTCCCTGTTCCCCGATGCCGATGTGAACAAACTGCTGGATCCACGGTACGACGGCATGCCTGCTCTGGTGATCATCAAAGCGCAGGACCGGCCGGATGGGAACGCGGGCAGGGGCATCTGCATTCTCGAACCTTCATTTCCCGAACAGGTATCCGCCTGGAGCGGTTCCCGCAGAGGGAAACGGCCCCAGGAATATCTGGATTACAAAAATGCGCGGATCGCTGCGATCCGAAAACATGTGCTCGCTAATTTCCCCGCTTACGGTGAGACGCTGGAGTTCCTCGATGCCGGTTCACTGCTGACCGCCCGGGATTACCTGAACAGTCCTGATGGAAGCGCCTATGGCGTGAAACAGAAGATGGGGCAGTTCAATCTG
Organism: Nitrospirota bacterium; assembly: GCA_041495765.1. Lineage (GTDB taxonomy): Bacteria > Nitrospirota > UBA9217 > UBA9217 > UBA9217 > GWC2-56-14. Next base: position 2,383 of record JBGQDI010000048.1, on the reverse strand, counting down.
GTCGGTAAACTTTCGCTGCACAACCTCTACGCCGCTGGTCAGAGCGCACTTTTGCCGGGCATCATCGGCGCCATCATGTCCTCGCTCATTGTGGGACGCGCTGTCGTGGGCAAGGAACAGTTCGGCAAAATGCTGGAGCGGACGGCATGTCACTGAAGCGCGTCGTCATAACCGGCGTTGGCGTGGTCTCGCCTTTCGGCAACGGTCTGCCTGCTCTCATGCAGGGCATTGCGGAAGGCCGGAGTGCGGTGCAGCGCATGGAAGGCTGGGAGCAGTACATCGGCCTGCGCAGTCTGGTGGCGGCGCCGGTAACGATCCAGGACGAGAAGCGCATCCCGCGCCAGAAACGGCGTTCCATGGGCCGCATGAGCATCTTCGCCGCACAGGCGGCAGATGAAGCGATCACTGATGCGGGTATCGTGCTTGCCGAGGAGGACCTCGGGAAGGTCGGCTGCATCGTGGGCTCTACCATGGGCAGCGCAAAAAGCATCAACGATACCTTCGAGACCATGCTGCCTGACAAGGACCTGAGCCGCTTAAACTCGACCATGTTCTTTCAGTGCATGTCGCACACTGCCGCCGTGAATGTTGCCCAGTATCTGGGATTGAACGGCACGATCATGGCGCCGGCAGCGGCCTGTGCATCGGCGCTCCATGCCATCGGCATCGGCTATGACCTGATCAGGCTCGGGAGGCAGGAGGTCCTTCTCTGCGGCGGTGCGGAGGAACTGCATCCCACGGTGACCGGGTCCTTTGATATCCTGTTCGCGACCTCGACGAAATACAATGACCGGCCGCACCTGACCCCGCGTCCCTTTGACCGGGACCGCGACGGTTTGGTCTGCGGCGAGGGAAGCGGGCTGGTCGTGCTCGAGGATTACGACCGGGCAATCAGGCGGAACGCGAAGATCTATGCCGAGATCGTCGGTTTTAGCACCACTGCAAACGGGCTCCATGTGAGCCAATCGAACCGGGGGTCCATGGTGTCCTGCATGCAGCAGGCGCTGGGCGAGGCCGGCGTAAAGGCGGGGGCCATCGATTATATCAGCGCTCATGCTACGGCGACCCTTCAGGGCGACCAGGAGGAAGCTGAGGCGATCGGCGAGGTCTTCGGTGAGGCCGTGCCCGTCAGCAGCCTGAAGGGGTATATCGGCCATACCCTCGGCGCATCAGGCGCCATTGAACTGGCAGCCTCGCTTGCAATGATGGAGCAAGGCGTGGTCTATCCGACCCTGAACCTGGAGAACGTCAGCCCCGAGTGCAGAGGGATCCAGCATGTGCTGCAGCCGGTCAGGAAAGAGGTGCGGACCGTGCTGAAGAACGGCTTCGCCTTCGGCGGCATCAATGCCGCGCTGGTGTATAAGAAGATTTAAGTTGTGAACGAATGATTTGTATTACTGATGGACTCGCAGCAGGTCGCATGTAACCGCTGAGACGCAGAGACGCAGAGACGCAGAGAAAATCTTTATTGTTTGTTGTATGTATTTCTCCGCGTCTCGGCGCCTCTGCAGAAGATTATGACTTTCTACGATCATCATTGGATTTTTTATCGATAATTTAATTCGGAGGTCTCATGATCGACCAGGAAATAATCAACAAGATCAATAAAGTGTTCGAAGAATCCTTTGAGATCGAGAAGGAGCGTCTGGTCCCGACGGCGCACATCTTTACCGACCTCGGGCTGGACAGTCTGGACATCGTCGACCTGGTCGTCGCGCTCCAGAACACCTTCGGCGTAAAGATCAGGAACGAGGAAAAGGTCAGGGACATCCGGACGCTTGAGGATATCTATACGTTCATTTCAGCGCTGAAGAACGAAGGCAAGTAGGACGGGCCGCGATGCTGCTGCGAGTGAGATTGTTCTTTCTGAACCTGTATTTTTATACCTGCTTTTTACTGCTTTCGGCGATGGCGATCCCGCTGTTGACGGTCGTGGTCGCGGTTTCGAGGCTGTTCCTGTCGCACCGCCGCACCATGAAGCGTTTCCGCCGCTCCATAAGCTGGTACGGAAAGCTTATTACTTCGATACCCTATCCCTGCATCAAGCTCCGCTATGAGGACCATGGCAAGGATGGCCCCGGAGGGCCTTATATATTCGTATGCAACCACCGTGCGGCCTCCGACGCCTTCCTCATGTGTGTTCTGCCCCATGAGTGTGTACAGATCGTCAATGTCTGGCCGTTCCGGATACCCATCCTGGGGCTGTATGCAAGGTTCTCGGGCTACCTGAACATCAGGATGATGTCGCATGAGCAGTTCATGGAGCAGGCGACGAAACTGCTTTCCGAGGGGGTATCGATCATTTTCTTTCCTGAAGGGACCCGGTCCGCCGGCAGGACCATGGGAAGTTTTCACGGAGCCGCCTTCCGCCTGGCATTGGAGT
>JBGQDI010000047.1:0-14299 GCA_041495765.1 Nitrospirota bacterium | reverse complement strand
CGGCGCCAGCTCCTCACGCACCCTCGGCAGCTCTTCGTCGAGCCCCAGCAGGATAGGCGTGGTGCCGATGCTCGTGCTCGCCATGATCAAAAGGTCGATGGAAGCGTCGCCGAAGCTCCCGGCAACGGAGTTTAATATATAGTACTCGGCCTTGTGCCATCCAAGACCATGCTCCGACTGCGGAACGTAGGTGGCAAGCCATTTGTGCTTCTTTACGGCATCGATCACCTCGTCGGGCAGCCGGTGATACTTCTCAATGGCGCGCTCGATGCTGAGCCCGTCAAAATCTTTGGTGCTGCAGTTCGTCTTGAACCAGCCGGCAAGCTCCGTCCATCGGGCCCGCAGCTTTATATCATGCAACTGCATCTCCGGCACAAAGCGGGGTGCATTATCCGTTGCCACGGTAAGCAAGCGGCCTGACCGGTGGGGTGCACCGGCAGCCGTGCAAAAGGATTCGTAATCCAGCCCTAACTTGATCGGCGTCCCGATGGGCTCCACGGGAAAAACAGCATGCGAAGAGACCCTGCCCTGGCCGGCGGAGCGCTGCGCTTTTGCAAGAACCTCTTCAGCAAGCCCCAGCAGCACGTCCACCAGGGCTGCCTCTGCCTCCATGCTCTTACCGTTATGGAGCTCACCTTCAGCAGCGCAAAGCACAGCGCGCAGGCCGAGGGTAAGTGCCGTTGCTTCTCCCGTAAGAAGGGCGTCGGACTCCTTTGGCAGCGCGCTGCATTCTTCCATGATGCGGTGCAGATGCAGGGCGGCCTTGCCAAGCGGTTCTTTCTGTATGGTCTTGATGCTGCCCAGTTCCGGAAGGGCGCTCATGAGATCGGACGAGCCCAGCGCTGCATGCAGGCGCGCTGCCGCGCCATAGCCGGGCAAAAGGAACCGGTAAAGCGATGAATCGCGATAGGAGCGCGACAGCAGGTCGTCCTCGGAATAGGCGAAGCCGCCGAAGACCTGGCCTGCATCATAGCCCAGGGTCCCGGATTCAGGACCGAAGGCGAGGGCGGAGAGGGAGGAGCAGAGAAGAGCAAAATCAATTTCGGATTGCGGATTTCGGATTGCGGATTGAATATCGTAAAGCGTCTGGAGCAGTACACGCCAGGCTTCGGTGCGCGCGATCAGGGCCTTTACCGCGCCGAGCTTCGCGATGCCGTCCCTGCCTTCCGTATCCAGCATCTGGCCGGGGAACTGGACCCTGCCCAGAGCATGTTCCTTTATCCGCTTTGCAAGGTAGTCAGCGACGCCGAGCGCAATGGCAAGATAGAAACGGTCCTCCGCAGGCCCGCTTTCCGCGGCCATGGCTGACTGTTTCCCGATCCGGCAGTCCAGCGTAATGTCGGCGAGGGCAGCTGCCCTGAAACCGATGGCCGGCGTCGGTGTGATCGTTACACCGGGCTGCGAGAACGGCACCAGGTGGCCGCGGCCGTTTGCAATGATAAGAAGCGTATCGCTTGCAGCGATCGGGACAAGGTTGATCGATCCCTGTATATGGACGCCGTCGCCGGACTCCCGGATCCCGATATGGTCGGCGCGGACAGCACAGACCCCGGGCTCGGTCGTTAAGCCTGCCTCTGTCAATAGGCTCGATGCCTGGAGCTGATGCGCCGCGATCAGTCCAAGCGCCGGACTGACGAATGACAGGGCGCGAACAGCATCAGCAGGCGCATCGCAATGGTCGGTGATGAACTGTCGCAGCTTCGCTTCCCATTCCGCGGGCATCCGTTCTTCTTCCCACTGCTTAACGATCCTGTCCGGGAACAGGGCTATTGCCTCTTCAAGGGAAGGGCTCGGTGCGCTTTGTCTCTTTGCGGGCGCAGCGTCCGAAGACAGGTCCCATGCATGGATCCGTTCATCGATCCTTTTCGCTGTATACAGTGTGTGAAAGAACCGGCCCTCTTCGATCCGCAGTTCAAGTCCCTTTCTTTCAGCCTGCATGGCATCTGCCTGTGCATGCCTGCCCTCGTTCGAAAGAAGGGTCTCCAGTTTTTTGAGCTCGGCCGAAAGCCGCTGCCCGAGCGCTGCAGGCCAGGACCGTCTTGCGTTATCGGCCGATGCCGGCAGACCCACGACCGCGGACCTGAACGCGGCAGACGCGTTCAGCACTCCACGGCCGGCAGAGAGAGTACGCGCACCCGGATACCAAAGCTTCTCTTCAAATGAAACTGCACGATGAGGCTGGCTTGAAATACTGCTGCCGAGCGCCGCCAGCAGGACCGGGATGGCCGCGCTCTCGGGCCGGTAGATGAGCCGGTGATCGGTATGCCTCCCCCAGAGCGCACGCGCTGGTTCTGCGCGCCAGCAGGACTCGCACTTGATGCAATTCTCATAACTTACGGTGACCCTGCCGCGCCCGGCAAAGGGCGGCGCATCGTAGCCATAGACCCGCGCCGGGCAGACCCACCAGAGCCCTGCCCCTGCCATGTCGCCCTGTCCAGCGGTCTTCTCAGGCCAGAATGTCCTGATGTGCGATGTGGTCCCGACGCGGTAGGTGTTCGTGGCAAGCTTTGCTTCGAGGGAGCGTTCGGACCTGACAGCGTCGAGGTCGCGCTTCTTCTTCTGCAACTCGTTGTAGGCCATCACCGGCTCGGCAAGCAGCTTCTCGAGCGGGGTCTTGAGAACATAAAAACGGAAAGCATCCCAGAGCGCTGTGCCGAGAGCAATACCGAAGAGCGTGAGACCGAAAACAGGGAGTACCACCAGGTCCGTCAGCTTGATGCTCTGCAGCAGGATGCGCACAGCGCGGCCGAACTTCTTCCGGAGCGGCACGGCATCGTTGGCATAGACCAGCTCCAGGGCGGACAAGAGCGCAGGCGTGGTCCTTCTGATCAGTGACCCCAGGGGCCAGGGCAGCGACCGGGCTTCGACCTCCCTCCCGTTGCTATGCAGTATGATGCGGAGCTTCGGGTCCGGCAAGGGGCTCAGCTTCAGCAGGTTCGTTATCCAGAGGCCGGGGGTCAGCGGGTTCATCAAAGCAAGGGCAAGAGGCTTTCCGAGCCGCAAACTGTTCATGGCGCGAAAGGTATCGGTCACCAGTTCTTTCAGACCGCGATAGGAGAGGATATGGCTTCGGAGGAACCGCCCGGTCTCGATAAGGCTTCCGCTTGACAGGAAGTGTGCAGAACCGCAGGCAACGTCAACGGTCCTGCCGAAGAGCACGCTCGACCTTCCGAAGTAGGAGGGCCATGCCGAAAGATGCCGGGCATTTTCGCCGTAGACGCTCGCCTGGAGCGGAAGGAGGTATTCGCGCGCAAGGTTCTTCGCGTCGCAGGAGCTGCCGCGCGTCATGATGTTCTTTACGGCACGCCCGAAATAGAGCCCCGAGGCCGATGCCGGGCCCGTGAAGTTCGGGAAGGGAAGGTCGATGCCGAGGCCCGTAGAAGCGCCGCCCACCGCAAGCCCGTCCTCGACCAGCACCGGGCGCTCGCGCCATCCGCCGCTCCTGATGATCTTCGTGCCGTATGATGAGAGGGCCGCGCCTTCGGTGAGTTCCTTAATATAAGGAAGGCCGCGCATCCATTCAAAGAGCCGGTCATGGTCGCCGCGATAGTTGTTCCGCACGTTGTCCAGCGGCACCACATAGCCCAGGGACAGGCTGTCGCGGTTGGTGTAGAGGAACCCGCCCACGTTCAGCTTCGCGGTCCGGCCGCCGATGGCCCCGTTCCTGATAAGCAGTTCGTAGGCCGCGCCTTCACCGGGTCTGAGCCTGAAACGCTCCTCGATCTCCCCGGGCTTGAGCGAAAGCACCGCCTTTACTCCCTGCAGGTAATGCGGTGCTGCCACGCGCTCCAGCTGCTCCGAGCGCACCAGGTGCGAGGCGTCGCCTTCGGCAATGAACGTCACGCCCGCATAGAGCGGGCCGGAATTCGTCTCAACGCCGATGACGCGGCCTTCATTTCTGATGAGTGATGTGACCGTAGTATTCGCGAGCAGAACGGCTCCCTTCGCGCGCGCCAGGCGGGCGAAGTAAGGGTCGTACACGGGACGGAGCACGGTATAACAGTTCCTGAACACGGCGGGGTCAGTGAGCTCCACGCCGACCACATCGAGCCCGTTATGGAGCAGCGTTCCGCGGCGATGTACCGGTCGTTCGAAGGGGGCCGCTGTCACGGCAGCGGGGCCGAAGCAGTCCCCGGCAGCAAGGTTCTCGGTGAAATAAACGCAACCCGACCAGTTCTCCGCCCCGGCGTATACGCCGGCCTCGAGCAGCGCGACAGAGATGCCCGTCCCCGCAAGCGTTCCGGCAGCGGCCACGCCTGCCGGGCCGGCGCCGATGATGATGACGTCGAACCGGTACTGTTTCATGATGGCTCCTTTTTATTCTGATGAGACAACATAAAATAAGAACCCTGTCCCTTCCCTTGGGGGAGAGGATACAAGGTGAAAGTGTTCTTTCGGCGAAAAGTGCTGCTAGAGGCGTATGAGTATAAGAGAACGCTGATCAAGATGGATAAAGAAAGTATAGCAAAATTTCGATTATTTAGATACAATCTGCCTGAAGGGGAAATAGGCGACGGTCTGGACCGAAGAACGCATACCAAAAGCATCTCACGCGGAGGCGCGGAGTCCGCAGAGAAAAGCAGGAGCTTCCGTTTTTACATATCATCAGGCCGTTGAAGTCCTTCCGCGAACTCCGCGCCTCCGAGTGAAAATTTTTTTCAGGTGTAAAGGAGCCCTTCCGTGTCACCCATCTTTCGGAACATTTCGGCAAGCACCATGCTTTCGCTTTTTCTTCTTTCTGCCGTGCTGCTGCCCTTACCGCTTGCAGCTCAGGAGCTGATACGGATCGGCGGCACCGGCACCGGACTGGGGACCATGACCGTCCTCGCTGACGTTTTTCAAAAAAAGCATCCGGAGATCAAGATCAGGATCATGCCGAGCATCGGCAGCAACGGAGCCATAAAAGCCACGGCCCAGGGCGTCCTGGATATCGGCCTCAACGGCAGGCCGCTCAAGGAAGAGGAATCCAGGCTCGGCCTGGTGGTCACCGAGTATGCCAGAACACCCTTCCTCTTCGCCGTAAAAAAAGACCTGCCGGTCCCGGGCCTGACCAGCAAGGAGCTCGTAAAGATTTATAACGGGGAAATGCAGGAATGGCCCAACGGCGAACGGTTGCGGGTGGTGCTCCGTCCGGCTGCCGACGCCGATACGATCATCGCCCGGAGCATCTCGCCGGAAATGAGCGCGGCCCTGGCGAGCGCCCTATCCCGCGAGGGAATGCTGATCGCGGCAACGAACCAGGAGAGCAACGAGATGATCGACAAGACCGCCGGCGCCATCGGCTTTTCCTCGCTGACGCAGATCATCACCGAGAAGCACCCCGTGAAAGGGCTTGCGATCGACGGGGTTGCACCGCTTGCGAACGGCCGCGCCAATGACCGCTACCCCTTCATGAAGTCCCTATCCCTGTTGACCAAACCGGCGCCGTCCCTCGCAGTTCAGCGATTCATCGATTTTATCCATTCCCCCGAGGGGGCAAGGATCCTGCAGACGACCGGCAACATCCCCGTGGCGACCAGATGATCGCGCGCTCGCAGAAGGACATCGTCAGGTCCATTACCTGGCTTGCGGGCATCGTGGTGGTCATGGTGGTCCTCGTCATTCCCTTCGGCTATTTTTCCCTCTCCTATCAGCGCATAGCGGGAAACCTTGAGTCGGAAGCGGAATTGAACGCCCAGCTCATCTCGCAGCTCATCAGCGCCGACCCCGACCTGTGGCAATTCGAGCAGGTGCGGCTCGAAGAATATCTCGCGCGCCGCCCGAGAAAAGGCCATGAAGAGATCCGCCGCGTGCTGAACGCGGACAATGCGGTCATCGCCGAGAGCGCCGACGTGCTGCAGCATCCCATCATGGCCCGGAGCGTGAACCTGTTCGATGCGGGCCATGTCGTCGGCCGCCTCGAGATCGGGCGGTCGCTGGATCCGCTGGTCGTGAGGACGGGCCTGCTCATGCTTTTCATGGCGCCCCTGGGGGCTTTGGTGTTCTGGATCCTGCGCATCCTGCCCGTCCGGGCGCTGCGCCGGAGCGAAGCGGCGCTCCTGCAGGAACGGGACACGGCACACAACTATCTTGAGGTGGCGCAGGTCATGCTGGTCGTGCTTGACCGCGATCAGCGGATCACCCTGATCAACCGGAGGGGCTGCGAGATCCTGGGGATGGCGGAACAGGATATCCTCGGCAAGAACTGGTTCGATCTTTTTGTTCCGGCCAATGCCCGGGAAGCGGCAAGGGCCACCTTTATTCAAATGATGAATGGCGAGGGCATGCCGGGAGGATACGTCGAGCGCCCGCTGATCACGGCGAACAGCAGCGAACGGCTTATAGCCTGGCATGTGATCGCGGTGAAGGATGGTAGAGGGGCCATCATCGGAACGCTCGGCTCGGGCGAGGATATCACCGAACGCAAGCGTCTCGAGGCCCAGCTGATGCATGCACAGAAGATGGAATCGGTGGGGCAGCTTGCCGGCGGCGTTGCGCACGATTTTAACAACATCCTGTCGGCCGTTATCGGGCACGCGGATCTCCTGCTCATGAAGATGCCGGCCGACGATCCGCTGCGCCCGGACGTGGACCAGATCCTGTCCTCTTCGGAGCGCGCCGCCCGCCTGGTGCAGAGCCTCCTGGCATTCAGCAGAAAACAGATCATCAACCCCCAGGTCATCGATATCAACGAGATCATTCAGAGCGTGGGGAAGTTGCTGCGGCGGCTCATCGGGTCCGATGTCGAGCTCAGAACGCGTCTTGCAAAAGGCACGGTCTGCGTCATGGCGGATGCCGGCCAGCTGGAACAGGTCCTGATGAACCTGGCGACGAATGCACGCGATGCAATGCCCGACGGCGGCGTGCTGACCATCGAAACGGGCCGGGCAGACCTGGGAAGCGGGCCGGGTGCGTCCGGCGATTCTGAAAACGCTGTTTCCTATGCAGTGCTTTCCCTGTCCGATAACGGCATCGGCATGGACGCCAAGGTCAAGGAAAGGATATTCGATCCCTTCTTTACCACGAAGGAGGTCGGCAAAGGCACGGGTCTGGGGCTCTCGACGGTCTACGGGATCATCAAACAGCACCATGGTGATATCATGGTATACAGCGAACCGGGCCTGGGCACCACCTTCAGGATCTACCTGCCGGTCATCTCCGCTCCTGTCGGCAAATTGCAGGAGGCGGCTCCCGTGTTCTCGGCGGGCGGGACCGAGACCGTGCTCCTTGCAGAAGATGATGCGGCGGTGCGAAAGGTCACGAAAACCATGCTCGAGCGTTCCGGGTACACGGTCATCGAGGCTGCCGACGGAGAAGAAGCAGTGGTCAAGTTCAGTGAGTTCCAGGACCGGATCGATATGATCATCCTGGATGTCATCATGCCGCGAATGAATGGAAAAGCAGTGTACGACGAATTGCGAAAGATGCGGCCGTCGGTCAGGACGCTCTTTACGAGCGGCCACATCGGCGACGTGATCGAGAAGAAAGGGATCCTCGAAGAAGGCATGCACTTTTTGTCGAAACCTGCGTCCCTCAACGATCTGCTGAAAAAAGTGCGCGACGTCCTGGATAGTTGACTGATGCAGCTGTTTGAGGCTGAAGACTGAAGGTTGTTCGGATAAACCAGCGAGATCGTGACCGCCAACTCAGTGCACTTTTGTATTCCTTCAGCCTTCAGCCTGCATCTCCACCCTTGAGAGGTCTCCCGACATGAAGAATAACATCGTCCTTGCTGTTTCCGCCCTTGCCCTCGTGGCCTTCCTTTTTTTTCTTTCCTCCCGCCAGAAAGCGCCGGCGCTGCCCGCTGACGAGGCGCACCGGCAGGTGCTGTCGAATGCTCTCTGCCTGTCCTGCCATGGACCGGGAAAACCATCTCCCCTCAAGCCCTCCCATCCGCCCAAGGAACAATGCCTCCTCTGCCACAAGGCAAAAGCGGCGCGGTAGGCCTGCCTGGACGATGGACCTTCCCGAACAGCCGGGGTGCGACCCGAATCAGCTCTTTACAACTCCCCGCAGAAGAGTTAGCATGCAGGCTCTTTTATCCTGACGGGGAGCGTGTATCCATTGAGAAGGGTCGGCATACTTACCTGCGCGAACGCAACGCACAAACTGAGCTGCTGTTCGGCGTCGTGCAAATCGGATTTCAAGAACCGAGACGGCATGTTCAAGTCCTACCCCCAGGACCGGGACGTGGAGCTGGTAAGCATTGCCAGCTGCCCCGGGTGCCCCACGGACGTTGCGCCCGGCAGCCTGCTCAGGGAAGTAAAGGCCCTTGCCAGGACCGTCCAGGTCATCCACTTCAGCTCCTGCATCGTCGCGCTCTGCCCGTTCAAGGAAAAACTGATGGGGCTCAAGAACAAGTTCCCGGCGACCGTCTTCATTGCAGGCACCCACGGCACCCTGACCGCCGGCGATGAGTTCTGGGAAAAGGTGAAAGACTTCGCCGTTCCCCTTCCCGCCCGGTCTTCCCAAAAACCTAAGCCGGAAAGCAGATAAGTACCCTCGTGATATGTTCCAACTGCTTTTCTCCGTGTCTCTGTGTCTCCGTGGTAAATTCCTTCTTTTTAAAAGATACATCACAGCAATACCGCTTCCCCTAAAACTGTAGAAGCAGTTCATCTAAAAACCGCAATTTACCCGCTCCTGGCGCGGGTTTGCTGATTTTCTTTGACAAGCGGACCCATACTCTTTAATATTATTTCAGAGCACTTCATACCAGGAGGGATATATGGAAAGTTATCGCTACCTGCAGTTCGTGTATCTGATCATTCCGCTCACCGTCGGCATCGAGTTCTTTCTGAGCGCGCAGCAGGAGCGTAAGAGCCTGAGCAAAGAATCGGCCGTGGCGGTCATCATGGATGCAGGCGGCTACCTCTTCACCGCGCTCATCCCGGCGCTCTTTCTGTTCACCATTCTCAGCCTTTCCCAGCACCGCCTGCAGCTACCCGAGCAGGTGCTGCACCGCATCGACCGCTACGGGGTCATGTTCTTCTTCCTCGGCTCCTGGTGGCAGATCTTCCTGATCACCGGCCTCCGCGCCCGACGCGCCGCCTCGGCCGGGAAGCCGATCTTCTCCTGCGTCTGGTGTCCCTATCTCACGCTGGGACTATTCGTTTCGGCCCTGATCCTCTGGACCGCACCCTTCGGACTCATGTGGTTCTCCGTCTTCTGGTTCGCGGCAAGCTACGGGATCTTAAACCTTTTCGATGTGTCTCCCCTCAAGGTGTCCAAGGTTTTTCTCATCCTGGCCGCGCTGACGTTCATCGGGGAGAACTTCTTCTTCGTGATCCTCGACGCCATCATCTGAACGGCCCGGCGATCACCGCTCCACAAAGAAAGAGCGCCTGCAAGAAACACTTTGCAGGCGCTCTTTTATTTTCCCCAACAGGACCTCAGCAGTACAGCGGATCTGCGCAGGTGAGCACCTGCTCGCGCTTGCTACCGCTCCGGAAGATGGTGATGCCTTTCACGCCTTCCTGCCAGGCAAGCAGGAAAGCCTTCCGGACATCCTCTTTGGTGGCCTGTTGCGGGAAATTTATGGTCTTGGACACTGCATTGTCGGTAGAGCGCTGGAACGCCGCCTGCATGCGGACATGCCATTCGGGTGAGATGTCGAAGGCGGTCACGAACGACCGCTTCACCTCCTCGGGCACCCCGGCCATGCGCTGGAGGGACTCCCCGGCCGTGATCCGCATGAGGAACTGCTCGGTGAAGAAACCGCGCCGGCGTGCGGTCTCGATCAAGTAGCTATACACCTCGGGAAGATCGACGTCGCCGAGTGCGCGGCGGTTGAAGGAAAGCGCATAGAGCGGTTCGATGCCGCCCGAGCAGCCCGCGATGAGCGAGAGCGTTCCGGTAGGCGCCACCGTGGTCACGGTCGCGTTCCTGAGCCTCGGCCCCTGCTCCCGGTCGTATCTGCTTCCGGCAAAGTTCGGGAACACTCCCCGCTCCCTGGCAAGTTCTCCGGAATGTTCCCACCCCGACCTTTTCACGAACTCCATGATCTTCTCGCCGGTCCCGGTCGCTTCTTCGGAATCGTAAGGAATACCCAGCCTGATCAGCAGGTCCGCAAAACCCATGACCCCCAGGCCGATCTTCCGGTTCCCTTTGGCCATCAGGTCGATGCGCTCGAGCGGGTACTGGCTCATATCGATCACATTGTCCAGGAAATGCACCGCCGTTCTCACGGTCCGCTCGAGTTTGTCCCAGTCGATCTCGTAACGGCCGTCGCCGGATTCTTTGAGCATCCGCAAAAGATTGATGGAGCCCAGGTTGCAGGGCTCGTAGGGGAGCAGCGGCTGTTCGCCGCAGGGATTGGTGCTTTCCATATCGCCGAGCTGCGGCGTCGGGTTGTCGCGGTTGATCCGGTCGAGGAAGACGACCCCGGGATCGCCGGTCTTCCAGGCCCTTTCCACGATCCGGTCGAAGATATCGCCGGCCTTGAGCGTCCGCACCACTTGTTTGTTGTGAGGGTTCACCAGCGGGAGATCGCCGTTCAGCTCGACCGCGTGCATGAAGGCCTCCGTAACGGCGACCGAAAGATTGAAGTTCGCGAGCTCCTTGTTGTCCAGTTTGGCCGAAATGAACTCCAGGATATCGGGATGGTCCACCCGGAGGATGCCCATGTTCGCACCGCGGCGCGTGCCGCCCTGCTTGATCACCTCGGTGGCCATGTTGAAGACCCGCATGAACGAAACGGGGCCGCTGGCAGCGCCCCCCGTGGTCTGCACCGCATCATCGCGGGGCCGGAGCCTGCTGAAGGAAAAGCCGGTGCCTCCGCCGCTCTGGTGGATGAGCGCCGTGTCTTTTACGCTTTGGAAGATCGATTCGAGAGAATCCTCGACCGGAAGGACAAAACATGCCGCAAGCTGCTGAAGGGGCCGCCCGGCGTTCATCAAGGTGGGAGAGTTCGGCAGGAACTCCAGGCGCGACAGGATGCCGTAGAACTCGTCCTCGCTCGTTCGCATCCGGGCATTGCCGTCGTACAGGAGATCTGCCTGCGCGATATTGCGGGCCACCCGCCGGAACATTTCATCCGGCGATTCGACGACCTTGCCCTGCTCGTCCTTCCTCAGGTAGCGGCGTGCAAGGACGGTCAACGCATTGGACGTCAGATGAAGTTTTGCGATGGTGTCCGCCATGTCTCGAACCTCTGCTCATATTTTACCACTTTGAGGAGTACGGGGAACGAACGGGGAGTTTTTGTAGGGGCGTATTGCATACGCCCTGCCCTGGTGGCAAGACAAACAACAATTAGGGCGCAAGCATTGCGCCCCTACATTAAATGAATGGGGGTTTTTGTAGGGGCGTACTGCGTACGCCCGGCCCCGGGTGCCAAGACCATCAACAACAAGGGCGCAAGCATTGCGCCCCTACTCCCGATCCGACCGCGGCACCCTGCATTTTTTCGGACCTGACCTACAGCTCCCATGCAGCAACCTGTTCGAGCACGTGCTGCCTGATCCGCACGGGCGTTTCCGGCCGCTGCAACAGCTGGCCGTGGTCGAGGGCCAGGACCAGCAGGTCGTTGAAGGGCCCGCCGCAGGAGCAGCTGCTCCCGTAGGTATCGTTGGGCACGATCTTGCGCTCTCCGCACTTTGCGCAAACGAGGACGCGTTTGCTCCCCGACCATTTGCCGCGCTTGGCGCGGGGTGTGCCGTCCACTTCGACGATGTCCATGGCGAAATCGATGACCGGAGCGTTGCTGATGGACGTCCCGATGCCGTAGCCCTGCACCACCGGGTTCAGGACCGGGATGTCCTGTTCTTTGATGCCGCCGCTCACAAAGAACTTGACGTGGCTGAACCCCCGGAGATCAAGTTCCCACCGGGTCTCCTCCAGGATGCGGTAAAAGTTCCCCCGCCGCGAGCCCGGCGTGTCGAACCGTACGGCATAGAGTTTTTCGCCGAGCGCCTGCGCCACGTTCAGGGTCTCGAACTTCTCGTCCTGGAAGGTGTCGATAAGCGCCACGCGTTTGAGCATCGGGTCCAGCACCTCGTCATAGGCCTTGATGGCGTCCACGGTGGATCCCATGCACAGGATGAGCGAATGCGGCATGGTGCCCATGGGGTCCTCGCCGATGAGCTCTCCGGACTTCACCACGGCAACGCCGTCGCAGCCGCCGATGAATGCGTTCCGCTCGATCATGGGCGCAAGGATAGGATGCATCCGGCGCGCGCCGAAGCTCATGACCACACGGTCGCCCGCAAGCTTCTTCATCCTCGCGGCCCGGGTGGCAATGCCAGACGCCTGGCAGATAAGGCCCAGGATGGCCGTCTCATATACGCAAAAATCCTGGTAGCGGCCCTCGATCTCCATGACCGGTTCATAGGCGTGGAAGACCGACCCCTCCTGCATGGCCCTGACCTTGATCCTGAGCTGCTTCAGGAGCGGAAGGGACTCGTCGATCCCCGTAAAGAGCGCCCATTTCCATTCTTCGGGCAGGTTCTTGGCCATGATCTCGGCCTTGACCACCGGATCGATCCCCTTCGCCTTCAGGATCGCGAGCGCCCGCTCGAAATACACATCGGTTATCTTCCCGTCAACGATATCCTTCGGGTCCGCAGTAAAGAACATAGTACCCCCTTTAATTTCGGATTTCGGATTGCGGATTTCGGATTCAATGCAGTGTCATTGAAACAGTAGACATTCCCGCCTCATGCGTTTTCAATCCGCAATCCGCAATCCGAAATCCGCAATTGCTACGCCGCTTTTCTACCAGCGGCGTCCCCGCCCGCCTTCACCAGCTTCACTGCCATGACGTTCTTCATGATGCGCAGCGCGGCGTCATGGTCTTCCCGGGAGAGGCCCGCCACTCCGTCCTCCACGACCGCCACCTCGTAGTTCCGGAGGACCGCGTCGGACGCTGTGAACAGGACGCAGATATGCGTTACGCAGCCCGTAAGCCGGAGCGAGTCCACACCGAGTTTTTTCAGCGCTTCATCGAGGCCGGTATTATAGAACCCGGAGTAGGTGTTCTTGTGCACCACGAGCTCTCCGGGCCGCGGCGCAAGCTCGTCAATGACCTCGGCGCCTTTCGTCCCCCGTACCGCATGGGCCGGCCAGTTGAACCGGGAGAATTCCCGGTCATCAGGCGCATGGGCATCGCAGATAAAGATTATGGGCCTGCCCGCCAGCCGGGCGCTCTTCACCTCCTGCTGGATGCCGGGGAGGACGGTGCGGGTCTCCGGGACCTCCAGGGGTGCGCCGCGCAGCACAAAATCGTTCAACATATCGATGACCAGCAGAGCTTCCTTTTTCATACCGATCACCTCCTTGAGTATTTACACTCTAATTGTATCACCTGTGCGGTCTTTTGGAAGTAAGGAAGCCTCTCGAAGCAAAAATTATTTACTGCGAGGTCGCGAAGGACGCCAAAAGCAGCAGAGACCTTGGCCGAATATAAAGTCCCTAAGATCTCCTCGCGACCTTCGCGCCTTCGCGCTTCAAGCTTTTAGTTCCTGCTTTTCCGGCCAGATCGTTATTTGCTGGTTGATGCGATCGAATCGTGAATGGAGAGGGAAAGAAAGGGGGAAACGAACGAACTTCAGGGACGATGCGATTCAGTGCCGCGAACGCTAGGCGCCCTCGATAAAGGGTTTGTACCGGACCTCCACGATGGTGAAGACCGCGTCGCCTTTCGGGCGTTTGACCACGACCTCGTCGCCCTGGGCCCTTTTCATCAGCGCCTTCGCCATGGGGGCGTCCATGCTGATCATGCCCTTCTCGAAATCGGACTCGTCGGGGCCCACGATGCGGTATGAGAAAAGGTTGCCCTCCTCATCTTCGAGCCGGAGCCAGGCCCCGAAGAACACCCGGCTCTGGTCGGAGGGAACGCTGTCCACGACCACAATGTCCTCGAGGCGCTTCTTGAGAAAATGGATGCGATTGTCGATCTCGCGGAGCTGCTTCTTGCGGTAAATATACTCGGCGTTCTCCGAGCGGTCCCCTTCCGCTGCTGCGGCGGCGAGCGCTGCGGTCACCTCGGGGCGCCGGACGCTCCAGAGCATGCTGAACTCCTCGGTGAGGCGCTTTTTCCCTTCGGGGGTGATGTATTTGGAGCTCGGCGGCTGCGGCGGTCGGTAACGGGTCATATTTTTGGCTCTTCTGACTTTCCTATTGGTGGATTTCGGTGACCGTTATGAACCATACACCTACCACTTTTTTGTTACCTTTCTTGCACGCCCAAGAAAGGTAACTGAAAGAAGGGCGCCCGACGGAACTTCTTAACGCCATGCTTGGTCGTCCTCACTACGACGATAGAGCACCATCTTCCTTGTTCCCTCTCCCCTCAGCGGGAGAGGGGCAGGGGTGAGGGTGG
>JBGQDI010000046.1:0-14450 GCA_041495765.1 Nitrospirota bacterium | reverse complement strand
TCGTCAACAATGACCGTCACCCGAGGGTCTTCGACCGCCCGAAGTGTAAGGTCCGCCAGGGGACCGCTGCACCACCGCACCACGACCGGATTGAACTCGGCAACAACGACCTCGGCATCGGCAGGTAAAGCGTCGAGCACCGCCTTCAGGGTGAGCCCCATGCCGAGCCCGCCGACCAGTACGCGCGGCTTCGGACGCATTGCTACTTTTTTCGCTGCGAGCTCGCCGAGCACGATCTCGGAACGGTTCGCGGTGCTGTTCATCAGCACCCGGCCGTTGATCATGATCAGAAAATCGCGTTCGCCCCGCTGGCGCAGTTCCAGCGGTCCGTCCACGGTCTCGATCGTTTCTATTGTCTTCCACGGCTGCGCCATAGTTTACTCCTTATTATTCGGCACGAACAGCTGACACTAAAGGCGTCTCTCGCAAAGCTCGCAAAGGACGCAAAGGGAACCTTAAATCAAGGTCTTTTCTTCTGGTTTTAAACTATCGCCTGTCCGTGCTTTAGGATTTTCTTTGCGTCCTTTGCGAGCTTTGCGAGAGATAGCTTTGCTTTTGCTTTACTGCTTACGGCCTGCCACTGTACACTAATTCCCCGACCGACTCAAGCACAACCGCCTTCCTCTGTTCTTGACAGCTCTCCTGCCTCATGTTACTTTGATGACCATGGCGCCGATCCTCGAAACGCACAACATCATCAAGACCTACCCCGGCCTGCGCGCGGTGGATGACGTGAGCCTTGCCATCGGGCAAGGCGTCTGCTTCGGCCTGCTCGGCCCCAACGGCGCAGGCAAGACCACGCTCATCGAGATCATGGAAGGGATCAAGCCCTTTGACTCCGGGAGAACCCTGTACAAAGGCGCCCCCCCGGACGGACAGTTCAGAAGTGAAGCAGGCATCCAGTTCCAGGTCACGTCGCTCCAGGAATTTCTGACGGTCCGCGAAACGCTGCAGCTCTTCAAAAGCCTGTATCCGAGGACCATGGACCTGGGCGAGGTCATCCGTCTCTGCAGCCTCGAAGAGTTCCTCGACCGCGACACGCGCAAGCTCTCGGGCGGTCAGCGGCAGCGGATGCTCATGGCGCTGGCGATCATCAACGACCCCGAGGTGCTCTTCCTGGACGAACCCACGACCGGACTTGACCCGCAGTCGCGCCGCAATTTCTGGGACCTTATCAACCTCATCAAGTCGCAAAACAAGACGATCGTGCTGACCACACACTACATGGACGAGGCCTACACGCTCTGCGACGAGATCGCGATCATGGACCACGGCAAGATCATCTCCCAGGGCACGCCGGTGCAGCTTTTGAAGGAACACTTCGGCAATCTGGTGCTGCAATTCCCGGAAGAAGATACATCCGGAAAACTGGACGGGCTGGGGCTCTGTACCGCGTCGCGCGCGGGATGGTGCGAGATCCAGACCCATGATGTGGACCAGACGATCAAGACTCTGCTGGAACACGGGGTCTCGCTCAAACGCATGAACATGCGCTCCTGGAGCCTGGAAGACCTGTTCATCGCGCTGACGGGGAAAGATCTGAGAAGCTGAGCCTTTCAAATGCGGAATTCGGAATGCGGATTGCGGAATATGGACCACGGAATAGGTTGTGGGTTGTTGCTGTTTCGCCTTTGCCCACATAGGGGCGCAATGCTTGCGCCCTGCTGATGCGATAGACACCGGGCGTATGCAATACGCCCCTACAAAACCCTGACCAGCTGATGCCAGGTGCCGGAATGACCGTTTTTCGTAGGGGCGCAATGCTTGCGCCCTGTCGTTGCCGTTCACACCGGGGCGTATTCAATACGCCCCTACAAAAACATTATTAAAGGTCCCTATGAAAAAATTTCTCGCAATCCTGCATGCCAGGAACATGGAGTTCATCCGCGACCGGTCGTCCCTGGGCTGGAACATCCTGTTCCCGCTTTTGCTCGTTGCCGGCTTCGCCTTTGTCTTCTCCGGCGAGCCCAAGGACCTGTACAAGGTCGGCGTCATCGGGGACCCGACGCAGCTTTCCGGTCCCGAGGCCGGCTTCTTCAGGACAAAGTACATCCAGTTCATTCCCGTAAACGACCTTGCCAGCGGCATCGACAAGGTCGACCACTTCCAGCTCGACCTGCTGGTAGACCTGAGCTCCGGCCGCCAGTACTGGGTCAATGCCAACTCGCCGAACGGCTACATCCTCGAACGGTTGCTGAAGACCGAGGGCCGGACCACCTACCGCAAGGAAGTGGTCACCGGCAAAGAGATCCGCTATGTGGACTGGGTCGTGCCGGGCATCCTGGCAATGAATATGATGTTCAGCTGCCTCTTCGGCGTGGGGTACGTGATCGTCCGGTACCGGAAGAACGGATTTCTGAAACGGCTCAAGGCCACGCCCCTGAGGCCTTTTCAGTTCCTGCTGGCGCAGATGGTCTCCCGCCTGCTCTTGATCCAGGCCATCACGGTGCTCGTCTATGCAGGCTGCAATTACTTCATCCACTTCCAGATGCGCGGCTCCTATGCCAACCTGTTCCTGATCTCGCTGATCGGTTCGGTCTGCCTCATCTCGCTGGGCCTGCTCGTTGCCGCCCGGCTGTCGAGCGAGGAACTGGCCGGCGGCATCCTGAACCTGCTCACCTGGCCCATGATGCTGTTGTCGGGAGTGTGGTTCTCGCTGGAAGGCGCCAACCCGGTCGTCCGGAAGATCGCGCAGTTCCTTCCGCTCACGCACGTGGTCGACGGCGCACGGGCCATCATGACCGAAGGTGCGGGCTTTGCCCAGGTCCTTCCCGAGCTTTCCATCCTGCTTGTCATGAGCGCTGTTTTTCTTGCGCTTGGATCGATGATCTTCAGGTGGGAGTGACCGCCCGCTACTCCTATCCTCTCCGGCAAACCGCGCCGGCAGTGCCCCGGTAAAAAGGAACTTTTTGTGCTTCTCTCATCGTCGCCGACCGAACTGACAACGAGCGCAACCGATGCAGTGCTTGCCATCGAATGCGCTGTGATCATGGCATACCTGTGGCGCAGATCGCCGGCCCATCGATGGCGGACCGCGATCTGGTGCTGGGTTTTCGGCCTTCAAGCGCTTTCCTCTTTTCTCGGAGCCGTCGCCCATGGATTCATCCTGCCCGCTTCCCTGCTGACCGCGCTTTGGAGGGCACTGTATTTGAGTTTGGGGGTCCTCGTTGCGCTGTTCCTGGTCGGCGCTGTTCTTGATTGGCGCGGCCGAAAGACCGCGGCGCGCCTCGTTCCGTGGAGCATCGGAACGGGGGCCGCCTTCCTTGTACTGACCGAGTTGCTCAGCGGGGGCTTCATGGTCTTCATCGTTTACGAAGCGACCGTGATGCTCTTGGTACTTGCGGTCTACTTGTATCTGTCCCTTATTCACCGGTTGAAAGGTGCAGGTTTCGTCGCAGCTGCCGTCGTGCTGACTATGATCGCTGCTGGGGTACAGGCGAACGAAGTATCGGTCCATCTCCTCTTCCCCTTCGACCACAATGGCGTCTTTCACCTTGTGCAGATGGCCGCCACGGCGATGCTTGGCGCCGGACTGGCCGTCGGGATGCGACCCGGCACACAAGACACCGGCACTCCGTCGTTGCGGACGTAGCCCGGTGAATCTTCCCTCAGGAGAAACGTATGCAGACAAAAGACCTTCCCACACGGCGCGAAGCAGCCTGGGCTTTGCTTGCGCTCCTGCTGCTGCTGGCCGTAACCGTGGCCCAGCTGCATCACCAGGGACGCCTGTGGTGGTGCGCATGCGGAAGCCCTTTTTTATGGGTCGGCGATATCTGGAGCGCACATACGTCGCAGCACCTGTTCGACCCTTACAGTTTTACGCATGTGCTGCATGGAGTTCTGCTCTGCGGGATACTGGCGTTCGCATTGCCGAGGATGCAGTTCGTGTGGCAGCTTTTGATCGCCGTGGGGCTCGAATCCCTTTGGGAGATCGTTGAGAATTCCCGGTTCGTGATCAACCGGTATCGCACCGTCACCATGGGATTGGGCTACGAAGGGGACTCGATCGCCAATTCCCTGAGCGATATCCTGTGCTGCGTCCTCGGGTTTATGATCGCCCGCCACCTGGGGCTGAGGCGTTCGGTCATTTTTTTTGTGGCAACAGAGCTCGTCCTCCTGGCTTGGATCCGGGACAACCTGACCTTGAATATCCTGATGCTGACCTGGCCGATCGATGCAATCAAGACATGGCAAATGGTCCATTGAACTGTCTTACGCAGGGCTAAGCGGTCAGGTGGGGATAAAAAAAGCCGGACGATCAGGACAGCCGAGGAGAACGGCTCTTCCCGACCATCCGGCCGAGCGGGGGCATAGTTGGTTTTACTGCAGGGTAATGCTTAAATGTCAGGTTGCTGGAACTCAGAACCGCTGAAGCGCAGATAAGCTCTTTTCGCTGGTATTTCTCCGCGCCTCTGCGTCTCTGCGTCTCTGCGGTGGATTTTACGTTTTTCTGGCCAGGCTCAACCGCAGGCATACTCCCGCTCCAGCACCGCTTCCGCGTACTCCACGACGGGCGGCGACCCGGGCGACAAGGGGATCTCATTGAACCGCTGGCGACTGATCTCAGTGCCTGACCGGTCGCGGTATACCAGCTCATCGGTGTCCAGATCATATTCCGGAATGTTCGGGTCCTGCCATCGTGTCTGGAAGTACCGGTACATGGGCATAAAGAGCCCGCCGTGGTTCGGCTCGTTCCGGAATGCATATTCCGGCATGTACCGGACATTGAGGCCGGTGTGATAGTGGCGAAGGAAGGCGTTCTCTCCCAGGATCGCCAGTTTCAGGAGCGGCATCTCGGGGTAAAGCTTCAGGGTGACCGCCTTCTGGGCATGCTGGAGCCCTTTGAGATAATCAATGCTGCGGATGATCTGCTCCCGCATCACTTCCGGGGTGATCTCCGGGTCCGGGATGCTTCTGGCCCGCATCAGGACCCCTTCCTTGAGCGGATCGAGCAGCATGATCTTTGCTTCCCGGCAATTGATCAACGCCTCATGCAGGTCTCCCTCACGCTCCACAAAGGACCGGTAGCCCGTGGAGCCGATGATCATGACGTCCCGGGCAAATCCCATTTCGCTTTTCATTTTCCTGACCCTCCTCTTCAAAAAGAACCCTTTTGACGGTGCTGTCGGGACCATGCCCGCGCTTTTCGCCATCCGCAGGAGCTTCCGGCTTTCCCAGCTGTGTTTCAGCATATTGAAGAACACGATCAGGACCACGGCCGTGCTTATTTCGAGCGCGACCAGGAAGAAATTTTCATTTTCGATAACCGCCCAGAACCGCAGCAGACCGCTCGCCAGCATGCTTGCCACAAAGGGCACACAGAGCGCAAGTGCTGCGCTCAGCAGCACTACCATGACATGATACGAAATGTGTGCAATATTTTTTATCACGAAACCCCTCTCGTTGCTGTAGTATAGTCGCCATCCAATGCGCCTCGGGTCTTCTTCGTTACGACATCACGATCATCACCGTCATGAGCGAAAAAGCGATATCCGCTCCGGCGGTGCGCGGGTCCTGCGAAATACGGTCGCAGAGCGAGGAGAGCAGCCGCAGTCTGCGTCCTTCCATGGCGCTCAGTTTTTCCGCCGCCTTGCCCAGGACCGTCCTGTCCGTGGTCCGGCCCTCCAGGACCGACAATATCTTCGCCACGTCGCTCAAGCTGTTGCCTGCGGGCATGGAGCGAATTGCTGCGTCTGACGGCGTAGCCGCCAGCGCAACTGATGTGTCGCCGAAGAGAAATAGGCACAAGAGCATTGCCGACAGCAACGTCTTCGAATAGGTCATGAGCCTGCCGAGGAAATCCACGTTGTCGCTCCTGAGCTCCTTTCGATCCGGGACCAGGTCGGCACGTGCGGCGGTTCGTTCCACCGATACGCGGTCTGCAGGCGTCGTGGTTTTTTTGTTTTCCTGCCTGATAACGTTCAATGCCCGGCGCACTTCACAGGAGGAGCATTCGCGCGCCTCTCTATTCTCGAAGGTCCGGAAGATGCAGCTGCCGCAAAAACTCTCGAGCACGTCCCGCCGCTTGAGCACGATACAGAGCCCGATCTCCCTCGACATCTTTTTTCTATTGGGATAAAAATTTATGCTCACCACGCATTCCTCCGCTGTTCAAGATTTATTCTGCATGACTTATAGCAAGCACCATGCCATTGGGGAGAAAAAAGGTAAGTGACTGTTTATTAGACTTTCGGGCAGAGAGGATAGGTGCCGGAAAAATGACACGCTGTATGGATTTTCCTGCAGGAACCTGGGGAATAATCAGCGTGAATGGGAGAAAGTTGTTGAGAGTGAACGACTTAGCAGGTGTAGGGTTTTACCAACAGGGCAGAGTAAGATCGGACGTTGTTCCTGTGATGCAAAGCATTTTAACGCAGAGGACGCAGAGGACTGCAAGGTCTTGGATAAAAGCTTTAAAGAAATGAGATTAAGAACGCATCGGGCTTCGAGATTTTCTCTGCGTCCTCTGCGGTGAGAACTTTTGACATGTTTAATTTCAGGTCCTGCGATCAACGGCCCAGGCTATTTCTTGAAATCCCCGGTGTTGATCCCGTGCTTCTTCAGCAGAACATAAAAATCGGCGCGGTATTTTCCGGCGAGGTTTGCGGCGCTGCTCACATTGCCCTGGGCGATCTCCAGAAGGCGGCTCAGGTAGGTCTTTTCAAAAGCGTCCTTTGCCTCTTTCAGCGGTTTGATCGCCTGCTCCGCGCTGACGGCTTTCGTCGGCAGGATAAGGTCCTCCGTGATCACGTCCTCCCGTGTCATGGCCACGGCATATTCGATGGTGTTCTCCAGTTCCCGGACGTTGCCGGGCCAGTCGTGTACCATCAGTCGCTGCATGGCCGCAGGCGCCAGGCCTTTTACCTTTCTGCCCATCTCTGTGCCGTATTTTTTGATAAAGTGGCTCACGAGCAGGGGAATGTCGTCCTTGCGCTCCCGGAGCGGCGGCAGCGCGAGGGGAATGACGTGGATGCGGTAATAGAGGTCGTCGCGGAAGGTCCCCTGCCTGACGCCCACTTCCAGGTCCTTGTTCGTGGCCACGATCACCCGCACGTCGACCTGCACGGGCTGGTCCGCGCCGACCGGATGGAACTGCCGTTCCTGGAGCACGCGGAGGAACTTCGCCTGGATGGAGAGCGGCATGTCGCCGATCTCGTCCAGAAAGATCGTGCCGCCCTGCGCCTGCACGAAAAGCCCGCGCGAGCTCTTGATCGCGCCCGTGAAGGAACCTTTTTCATGGCCGAAGAGCTCGCTTTCGAGCAGCGTCTCCGGGAGCGCGGCGCAATTGACCGCCACAAAGGGCTGATCCCTGCGCCGGCCCGCCAGATGGATGGCGCGCGCCACCAGCTCCTTGCCCGTGCCGCTTTCTCCATGGATATAGACCGTGGAGTCCGTCGGGGCGATGTGCGAGATGGTGTCGAGCACTCCCTGCATGGCCCCGCTGCGCGCCACGATGTTCTCAAAGCCATGCCGCTCGCCCAGGAGCTCTTTGAGCCGGATGACCTCCGTGGAAAGCCGCCGGTTCTCCAGGGCGCGCTCGATATGCAGCAGCAGTTCCCGCGCATCGAAGGGTTTCGTCAGGTAGGTATAGGCGCCGCGGCGCATGGCCTCGACAGCGGTCTCGATGCTTCCGTGGGCGGTCAGGATGATTGCCGGCATCTCCGGATTCACCTGGCGCAGCTCCTCCATGAGGGAGATGCCGTCCTGCTGCACCAGCTGCAGGTCGATGACGGCAAGATCGAAGGCTGCGTGCTTGACCGCCTCTTTTGCCTCCTGCTCGTCTGCCGCCGCAGTCACCTCATAGTGCGCCGATTCCAGCCGCATCCGCATCAGCTCCAGCAGGTTCCGGTCGTCGTCAACGATCAATAATTTTCCTGAAGGCATGTCCGCTCCTACTTGGTCAGTACTTTTTTCATCTCTTCGATCTGGATGTCCACGCGCTTCGACTTTTCCATGGAGTCCAGGACATCGATCCAGATCTTCGCTTCCTCGGCCAGCGCGCTCTTCGGATGCTCCCGCACCAGGCGCATAAAATAGCCCAGGGACTTTTGGTAGTCCTTCTTGGGGTTGTCACTGTGGGCGTACAAGAGCCCCAGTTCGAAGAGCAGCGTGCTCGTCCGGCGCTCCGTGCCCGAACGGGCAAGGGCCTCCTGGTACTCGCGCACTGCGCCGTCAAAATCACCATGGTCGATCTGCTCCCGCACGTCCTGCAGGCGGACGCAGGGCTGCGGCAGTGGCGGCGCCTGTTGCGGGGCCGGCTTCCGGTCAGGGCAGAGCGTCCTTAGCTGCGCGCAGCAGCCGGTTCCGGCAAGCGCGACGATGCAGGCAAGACCATAGTAAAGATACTGCCTCGTCCAACTTCGCTTTCCACCCATACTTTGCCTCCATGATCCTGTACGATATGTTTGACGATCGCCAGCCCCAGCCCGGTCCCCTGCAGCTTCTGCGCACCAACGACCGCCGCCTGGCGAAACTTGTCGAAGATCACCGCGGCATGCTCCGGCGGGATGCCGGGCCCCGTATCGGAGACCGATATTGCCACGCCGTCCTCGACCGGGCGGGAAGCAACGGTCACGGTCCCGCCCCGGGGCGTGAACTTCAAGGCGTTGCCGATCAGGTTCCGCAGCGCCTGCAGGAAGCGTTCGGCGTCGAGCGGCACCGGCGGCAGGACATGCAGGTCCTTCTCGACCGAGATGCGCTTCGCCTCCGCCAGCGGGGCGACCTCCTTGACGGCCCGCATCACCAGGGCATTGAGGTCGAGCGTCGAAAAACTGTACGCTACCATGCCCGCTTCGAGCCGGGCGATGTCGAGCAGGGAGTTGACGAGGTCAATGAGCCGGTTGCTCTCCTCGGCGATGATGGACAGTATCTTCTTCTGCTTTTCCGTCACCTCGCCCACCTGCCCTTCGAGGAAGAGGTTCGTGCCTTCCTTGATGGACGTGAGCGGCGTGCGCAGTTCATGGGACATGAGCGCGTAAAAATCCGATTTCATCTTGTCCACGGCCTTCAGCTTCTCACACATCAGGTTGAAGGACTCGCCCAGTGCGGCGATCTCGGGCGGCGAGGCCAGGGTGAGATCGGCCTCGTAGATCCCGTTGCTGATCTCGGTTGTCTTCCGCTTCATCTCGGCAAGGGGCTTGGTGATGCTCCTCGTGATGATCAGGGAAAGCAGGACGCCGAAGACGAGCGCCGCTGCGGTCGTCACCATGGCGGCGTTGATGGCCCGGACCCCGGCCTCGTTCAACTGGACGACCTTGCCGAAGATGCTCTTCTGGCTCAGGACCCGGACCTGCATCAGTTCGTTCAACAGGGAGTCCACGGCCTTTTCCTTCTCTCCATTGAACCAGGCAGTGTCGTATTTCCCCCCGGACATGATATGACCGGCCTCTTCGGTAAACAGCGCCAGATAGAACCGATGGAATCCCAGGACGCGCAGGATAACGGCCCGCATCTCGGCAGTATCGGCGAGGCGCGCCGCATCGTCGAGATGCGCTTCGAACTCGGCACGGGCGGACTGAAAGTTATCGTAAAGGGCCTTGTCGCGCAGGATCGTATACTTCTTGTCGTACCGCGTCTCCGACAGCAGGTCATCGGACAATTTGTTGTGCAGGTCGATAAAAGGATTGTCCACGAGGATGATGGAATGGGTCACGTCGCGCATCTCTCTCAGCTGGATGATGGCGTACACGCTGACCCCGGTGGCCAGGGCCAGCACGACCACATAGCCGATCATCAACCTGAAAAAAATGCTCCGCTTCTTCATACTACCTCACTGGTCCGGATAGGATGTCCTTCCGGTCGCATGACTTAATTATACAACCTGAAAAGTCTGATTTCATGCTACACCAATCAGCATCCCAAATTAAACTGTTTTTTTCAGGTAACGGGATGTTCCGGGAAAGGTCCGGGAGCAGGAGGGAAGTACAGCGGGGGTCAGAACAACCGGGAAAGCAGCGCAGGCACGGCGGTCTCAACGTTCAGGATCCGTTCTCCCAGAGAGACCAGCGCACATCCGGCAGCCTGAAGCTTTTCGATCTCGTAGGGGATAAAACCGCCCTCGGGGCCGATGATGAGGGTAGCGGCCTTGCTGGTGTTTCGCGGAAAAGGTTCGGCTGCAGCCGGGTGAGCGACCAGGGCAACGGTGTTCCGCAAGAGCTCCGGAAGCTCATCCTCCACAAAGGGCTTGAACTGCCGTCGCAAGGTTACGGAGGGAAGGACCGTGTCGCGGGCCTGCTCCAGGCCGAGCACCAGCTGCTCCCTGATCGCTTCCTGTTCGAGGAACGGGCTCTGCCAGAAGCTCTTCTCAACGCGGAAGCAGTTCAGCAGCACGATCCGCTTCACACCGAGCACGGCTGCGGACCGAAGCACGCGACGCAGCACCTTGGGCCGCGGCAGCGCCAGGATCAGCGTCACCGGAAGCGGGAACGGCGGCGCCTGGTCCAAGCGCACGTCCATTTCGAGCACTGAATCATCGAGCACCGTCACCCGTCCCCTGCCGATGTGTCCGTTCAGAAGCCCGACAGAGAGCTCGTCGTTGGCAGAGACGCGCAGGACCTCGCGAACATGCTTCAAGCGGCGGCCGGTGAGCCGAACACGGCCGGCGGTGTCTATAAAGTCATCTTTGAATAGAAGGATGAGATTCATGATTTAGATAAAATCCAAGAGGTAAGGTGTAAGATTAGGTGTAACGCACTGTTTCTTGATTGCCGAATTATTGATCATTTCTCCATTACTGCTACAGGACCCCTTCCTTTCGTAATGAGAGCAATTTTTCTCATCGCCGGGTCATAGACGCAAATCTGGTCGAAACCAAGTTGAAGCAGAACCTTATCGGTTGGAAGATGCGTAGCATTACGCACGACCCATGATCCAAATGGAGTTTCGTATGAAAAACCAGCCTTTGCGCCTGTCTTGCTTTCGCCGCGCAAACCTTCAACAGGCCAGAACCCAGCCCAAAACTCCCATGTGCTATTTTGAGCTTCTCCTAACTTTGATACTGAGCCTATATTGAACCATGTATTAGGTTCCTCTCCAGGGTTCTTCAGCTTGCTTCGCCAACTTGGCGCTGTTTGCATCTGCGCCGATTCCATCACAGTCACGAAACGTGCATTCTGGCTGCCCTTTATCTCTAGTCGCGCGACCAAATCCCAGCGCTTGCTGTTGATTTGCGACATTCGGACAAACAGGCGGTCATTCTTGTTTAGGGAATGAAGGTCAAAGACCTTCTTGGTCACTGGTGATGATAACTTTCGCAGGTATACGTTTCCATCTTCAGAAGAGATAAAATACATCGACACTTCTGCGGGAAGTGGTATTTTCGATAGTTGAACTACCTCCGTTTTAGTATAAAGAGTTGTTCCGCTCACAATCCAGTACAGTCCGAAGAGAAGAGAATAAGACACTGTTTGGGTTACCAAGGTCCCCGTGAAGGATTTGCGCAGCCGTTTAGCATCGCCGTGAAAGGCTGTGTATACAAAAGGGAACTCAAGTACAAGAGTCATTAGATATGTGAAGAAGACCATTACCCAGAAATAGAGCCATGCGTTGTTGATATCCAATGGCAGGTGGTCAACGATTGCGCTTCTGAGAAACAAACCTCCAGCCCAGCTTGAAAAGTAATTAGCTAAGATAAGAAGGCCGATGGTTCTTACCTTAGGAGCACGAAAATAATCTATTAGTATACCACCTTCAATCAAGCCAATGACTGCGTTGCCAATCATAAGATGAAAGGCACCTACCCACATTAACGGTGTGCCGGCATTAGCAAAGGCCACTGAGGGCAGGACAAGAATGCCTAAGATGTAAATTGGTAATTTATTGTATTTCATTTATATCAGTCAGTAGGTTGGGCAGAACAAAGTGAAACCCAACGTCTTTCTAAGTCTTGCTGGAATTGATGCTCAGATTGCCGGAATCAACAAGCAAACCTGCCGGGTTTCGCCCTGCTCTACCCGAACTACAAACTTTATGTGTTATTGAAATTGTAAACTACAACAACTTCAGGAAGAACTATTTACTAGCCGCAAATCACGCAGATTTCGAGGGTCTTAAGGGTTCAGGCGCTATCGGAGACGGGCCCCAAACTTGAGACTTCATATTGAGCACAAATGACTTTTTCAGCTCCTCGATGAGCGTTGTCCATTCCTTGGTAACTTCAAACCTGTTCCAGTCTGCCACGGTCTCCCAATCAAGCGCGATCAATACCTCTGGAGGCCCCGACAAACTTCGTTTGGCACGTATCTCAAGAATGCCGAGCTGGTGGAATATGAGAACAATTGCTTTTTTTAAAAACTGTATATAAGCATCTTGATCGATCCCAGGCATTAAGTCATACGTAAGAGCAACTTCGATCATAGTATTCTCCCACTTCCCAGTCTCACGAACCTTAACTTATTGGTTCTCATTTACCAAGTTGTCCGGAATGAGAACTCCACGAATACAGGAATAACCTGCGAGTATAAACTCATCTTTTATCTGCGAATGATGCTGATTGGCAGTACAGGCAAATGTTTATCTATCCAAGCCGATAGGCTGTCCTTATAAATAGCAATATTCGTATACCCTGAGGACACCGCTTTCTCCGCCCATCGTTTGCCTGCTCCGGATTCGACACTGTTACCGTAAACCACCAGGAGAGCGTTTTTATCAGAGGGCAGCTGTTTGAAAGATGCATCGAAATTAATTTCTGGGATATTGATCGCGCCAAATATGTGAACCTGGTCGTATTCCTCCCGAGGCCGTACATCGATAATAGCAAATTGCATCTTTCGCCCGGCTTCGGTCTGGTATGTATTGTCGACGACCATCGAATGCAGTTGCGGAGTATCAATGGTTTTGAACTCGGCGGCGGCAAAAGATACCGAGACGAGGGTAAGGATGACGACACATATGATTAGTGCTTTTCTAATCTGCTGTTCAGCTCTCATCCTGTGTCTCCTTCTTCCCCCTGTTTTCTTCTGTCCTCTTACTTCTTACTTCTGACCTCTATCACTCCGCATACGCCGTACTCCGCATCTTCTTGACACTCCCCCGCTGTTTCTTGCTCTCGATCCGGCGTTCTTTCGAGGCTTTTGACGGTTTGGTCTTCTTCCGCGGAGTCGGCCGCTCCGTCGCCTTCCGGATAAGCTCTACGAGCCTGGCGATGGCGTCCTCGCGGTTCCGCTCCTGCGTGCGGTGCTGCCGCGCCTCGATGATGAGGATGCCTTCCTGCGTAATGCGACGACCTGCCAGACGGATCAGGCGTGTGCGGACGTCGCCGGGCAGCGAGGGCGAGTTGCCGACATCGAAGCGGAGCTGCACTGCCGTCGAGACCTTGTTCACGTTCTGGCCGCCGGGCCCCGAGGCACGGACGAAATTCAGTTCGATCTCGCGCTCTTCAAGCGCTATGTTCCGCGTCACCTGGATCATGGTCCTCCTGCGACAGCCCCCTCTGAAACCGAATTAACCGCCAAGGTACGATTTCATTCGCGTTCATTCGCGCAAATTCGCGGTTAACGGCTTTTTTAAGATGTTCGCAGTATACCCTGTAATTACCGGCATGGCAAGACAGGGCAGCGCATCGATCAAACCAAAACAAAAGGCAGCCCCAAGGGCTGCCTATAAGAATTATATCTTTACTTCTCCTGTCTGAAACGTTTCTTCAGGCGGGTGGTTTCATTTCCGTGGCAACGTACAGTTTCCGGATCTCTTTCTTCAGGATCTTGCCGGTCGCGGTCCGGGGCAGTTCATCGATCATCAGGAAGCGGCGCGGGATCTTATAGTGGGCCACATGTTCGGAAAGGAAATCGCGGAAGGCTTTGGGCGTCGCCTGCTGCCCCTCCTTCAGCACCACGTACATGATCGGGATCTCCTTGTCCTCGCCGTGCAGCACGCCGATCATGGCGCAGTCCTTGACCGCGCTGTGGCGGTACATCACCTCTTCGACCTCGAAGGGATAGACATTCAGGCCGTCTACGATGATCATGTCCTTTTTCCGATCGATGATCCTGATATACCCGTCCTTGTCCAGGGAGGCGATGTCGCCGGTAGAGAGCCAGTTGTCGCGGATGGCCCTGGCCGTGTCCTCGGGCCGGTTCAGGTAGCCCGTCATAACGTTCGGGCCTTTCACGAGCAGTTCGCCCGGAACGCCGGTGGGAAGCGGCTTCCCCTCGTCGTCCACAACGCGCACTTCGATGCCGGGCAGCGGCAGACCGACGGTGCCGGGCCTCCGCCTGCCGTGGTCGTCGGGATTGATCGAAACGACCGGCGAGGCCTCCGTGAGGCCGTAGCCTTCGAGCAACGGCACCTTGAAGGCGCCTTCGAAGTCTTTGATCACCTTCACCGGCAGCGGCGCTGCACCGGAAACGCAGAGCCGCAGGTTCAGGAGCATCTTGACCAGGAAGGGCATGTTCTTCTCGGCAAGGATCTTGTAGACCGTGGGGATGGCGACGAAGAGCGTGATCCGGTCAAGG
>JBGQDI010000045.1:0-14728 GCA_041495765.1 Nitrospirota bacterium | reverse complement strand
TTCAGGTCCAGCTTTCCATGCATCAGGTCGCGGATCATCTGCTTATGCTGCTCCATCATGAGCTCGCGGACCACTTCGTCAAGACAGTCTGCCTTGAGGATATCGGCGTAGCTCGTCTTGCGCGAGGCAAGGATCGCCCCCTGGAAATAAAGCAATGACGTTATGAACGGGCTGTTTGCTCCGCCGTCCTCGGTCTGACAATGATAGACCTTTCCCTGGAACTTGAAGTCGGTGTTGTACCCCGTAAGCATAGTTTTGTATTATACAAACCCACCCCCGAAGATGCAAGCCTTTTTACTTGACACTCTACGGAGGTTGGTGTAAGTTTTGTCCGTGCCGGCGTGGTGAAACTGGTAGACGCAGAGGACTCAAAATCCTCCGGGGGCAACTCCATGTCGGTTCGATTCCGACCGCCGGCACCAGTTAAAAAAAAGATCGGGCTCTTAGCCGATCTTTTTTGCGTTTCAGGCGGTCGGGATCGAACCAGGGGGACAGGGGGAAGCATTCCCCCTTCTGCATCGGGGGAGCACACGAGGGGACCGGTCCGCCTGCCCTCACCCGGTCCCTCTCCCATATAAGGGAGAGGGGCAAGTGGACAAAGATAGTTCTATCGAAGCGAAGCGCGTGAGATTCTACCGCCGGCACCAGTATTAAAATAAAAGGATCGGGTTTCTTCCCGATCTTTTTTGTGTTTCAGAGATCCGAAATCAAACTGGATCAATGCCTGAAAATAGAAGTTGCTTCAATTCCACATTCCGCATTCCGAATTCCGCATTTCTCAACTACCGGGGTTTTCAAGAACGCTCTGCAGAACGGCACTGAGATCGGCGGGACGATAGGGTTTCGCAATGACTGCCGAGAAGCCGTAGTCCTGATAGTTGGCCATGATGGGGTCGTTCGAATAGCCGCTCGATGCGATGGCGCGGACGTTCGGGGCGATCTTCCTGAGCCTCCGGATCGCCTCTTTTCCGCCCATCCCTCCCGGTATGGTAAGGTCCATGAGCACCACATCGAAGGGCTTCGACGATGCAGCGGCCTGCTGGTACAGGGCCATTGCCTCGTTGCCGTCCCGGGCGAACTCGACCGTATAGCCATACCGCTTGAGGATGGCGCCTGCGACATCGCGGACCATGGGCTCGTCATCCATGACCAGGACCTTCGCGTTAACGGGACGGGAGGACGGTTGCGCACGGTGCTGCGCTGTGGGCTGCTGCTCCGATGCGGGAAGATGGACCGTGAAGACGGACCCCTCTCCCAGTTTCGATCGGACGGCGATGTGTCCCTGGTGGTTCTTGATGACCGAAAAGGCGACCGCAAGGCCCAGGCCGCTGCCGCTCTGCTTGGTCGTGAAATAAGGATCGAAGATCTGCGGAAGATGCTCCTCCATGATCCCGGTGCCTTCATCGCGGACGATCACCCTGAGGTACCGGCCTTCGGGAAGGAGAAGGCCGGCGGCCTCACCGACCTGGACATTCTCCGCTTCCATGGTCACGATACCGCCCGACGGCATGGCCTGGCAGGTGTTAATGATGAGGTTGTTGAACACCTGGCCGAGCTGGCCCGCATCCGCGTCCACGTGCCACAGGTCGGGAGCGATGGTGATGATGCTCCGGACCTTCGAACCGCGCAGCGAGAACTTGAAGGAATCCCGCAGCAGCGGGGCCAGGGGGACCGTCTTTTTGATGGGCGAGCCCCCACGGGAAAAGGTCAAGAGCTGCGTCGTCAGCTCACCGGCGTGCAGCGAGGCTTTTTCCGCCTCTCCGAGGCGCTGATATCCGGGAGAGGCCGGATCAAGGTCCATGCGGACCAGGGAAATGTTCCCGAGGATCGACGCAAGGATGTTGTTGAAGTCATGGGCGATGCCGCCTGCGAGAACGCCCAGGCTCTCGATCTTTTGCACATGCAGCATCTGCTGATCGAGCTGTTGTTGTTTTTCCTCCAGCATCTTCCGCTCCGTGATGTCCGTCCCGACACACAGGAACTCGGTAACCTCCTGGGTCGCGCCAAAGACCGGCTGAACGGTCCAGCTGATCCAGAGACGCTTCCCGTCACTGGTGGTATTCTCGCTGTCGAAGCGGACCGGCCCGGTGGCCGCGCAGAGGCTCTCGATTACGGCAGGATCGCGAAAGATCGTGCCGGCCATGTTCCTGCCGATGATGTCCGCCCGTTTGAGGCCAAAGAGGGTTTCTGCGAAGGCATTGAAGAAGGTGATCGTTCCGCGCCGGTCCATGCGGATGATGATCGTGCTGGCCGTCTCCACGACCTCGCGATAGTTCTTTTCGCTGAGGGCAAGCTCTTTGGAGACCCGCGCGATGACGCCGTGCTCCCAGTCATAGTTGGTGATGACGACCCAGAGGATCATCGCACCGGCGAGGGCGGCCGAAAAGATGCCCGTGAGGTGGTCGCTCAGACGGGCCTCCGGAGAGGTGAACGGCACGATGAGGGACGGGTACCGATATTCGATGATCATGAGCGCAAAAAGATCGGCCATGAGGCCGAACACCAGGGTCCACCGCAGCGCGCCCCGGCAGAAGGCCATGGGATAGATGATGGCCGCGGCAAAATAATAGATGATGCTCCCGCTGCTCCCGCCGTTCGGGAACCAGATCAGGTCCAGAAGCAGCATAAGCGTGATGAAATAGGTGAGCACCTGGTCCCGGCCCCGAAGCGATCCCCAATAGAGGTACAGGCAGAGCAGCCCGAAGAGAACGATCCCCACATTGATCATGGAAGGAAGGTCCTGCAGGTAGTTGAGCGGAAGGATGACCAGAAAACAGAGGAGTGCCGTGGTCAGACAGATCATGCGATACAGCCGGCGCTGCATGGACAGCGTCTGGTCACGGGCCACATAATTCCAGAGTCTTTCAAGCAAACGGTCCAATGTCGACCTCTCTTTCCCGCAGAGCGGACGCAACCCCTTGGCCGGGCTACGGGCGTATTGTAGCATAGGACAAAGGGTCTATTGAACTATTTTGAAGGCTGGAACGGCATGGCCAGGCGGGCAGATGAGCACCCGGGGGGATGGGCCCCGATGCTGGCTGTTTCGGTTGCTGCTCTTCCTCTTTTGCGACAGTGGCCCCGAGGCCGCTGTATCCTTCGCAGGAGAACAGACTAAGTTTGTCACGAACGGCCAGGTGCCGGACAGGAGGAAAGGAATCCCCGGCAAGACCGCTGCCGTGGAGGCGACCGGGGTTCAATAAATGGCCGGACTTTTTTTTCGCGCTGCTGAATCAAGAAAGGTCTGTATGGCCGTTATTTCCTCGGCCTTCAGATCGCGGAAGTGAATGCCGTACCGGTTGACGTGGGCGCCTGCTTCTGTGGGCAGGTTCCGCGCAACCTCCCCTTTCGCCCGGATCTGCGTGGCATCGGGAAGCATGAACGTGCAGACCACCCTTTCGCCCGGGGTGAACAGGCGCGTTGTCTCCACGAGAAGTCCCTGGGGACTGATGTCCAGCGAACGGCAGGAGAAGGTCCCGTCACAGACCTCTCCCTCGACGGAAACGTCAAGGAGCACCCGGTAGCTCTCCCGCCAGGAAAGGTGCAGGAGCTGCCGTGCCTTTGCCAGGAGGAACGACGGCTTGATCGGCCGGAGAATGATGGCATCCACGCCGTAGCGCCTGCTCCGGGACATCTGGACCGTGTCGCAGGCGCAGACCATGATGATCGCCACCTGCAGCAGCGCCGGGTCCTTTCTGATCAGGGAGCAGAACTGTTCCGTAGTGATCCCCGGCGCATCGAGGTCGGTGATAATAAGATCCACATGCTCCACGCGGTGGATCTCGAGCGCTTCATCGTGGGAAGCGGCGGTGAACAGCTGGATCTCATCCCGTTGCAGAAAACTTTTTTTCTCGAGCAGGAGGTGGCTGATCTTCAGATCCATCACAATTTTTGTCATGGTTTCGTGCCTTCGGGGTCAGATCTTTCATGTTCCTATCAATGCTTGCCGCTTAAAGATCTGAAATATACAGGACAAACACAGGACAACGTGGCCGGTGATCTGTGCATACACTTCTTCGTTTTATCCTCGGACAGCAGCAGTTGAACAGCTCTGCATTCGTTCCGGTCTGTTCCTCTTGGTATCATTATATCACTGTCCCGCCGTCGGAACGACCACCAAGCTTGCCGAGAAGCTGAATGGCAACACCCGTTCAGTGGAAGTCGGCCTGAACTATTATTTCTAGCCTCTCACCCGCCACTACTTCATCTGCTCCGCTAGGAACCGCCCCATCTTGGTATCGATCGTCGCGATATGATCGGTGAACCAGGCATTGAGCTTGCGCACGATATCGAGGCCCAGGAAGGTCGTGCTCTCGCCCTGTGCCTGCATTGACGTGAACTTCTCCTTGAATGCCGTAAAATCCCGGAGAAAGGTCTCGTGCTCGGTGCGGTGCTCGCGGATGTCGGGATACCGGTACCGCTCCATGTACCTGACCTCGGTGGCGAAATGCTCCACTACATAGGATTCCAGGAATTTCAGGGTATCGCGAATTGCGTCCCTGCTCTGCCCCCTCCGCATGTAATCACGCAGGAGTTCCATGCGGTCAAGCAGCTCCTGATGCTGCCGGTCGATCTCCTCGATGCCGATAGTGACTTCCGGGTCCATAGCTTCCTCCTTATCAATAAAGAACAACAGCGCGCTCCCCTGTCCCGGCTCCCGGCATCCTGGAAAACCGGCATCTTCCCAGGGATGCAGAAGAACAGGTGGTGAAAGAATGACAATGCAAAATATGATTCAATCGTAAATAAGTTGAGAAGCAACTACAAACTTCTGTCTCGCGCAAAGCCGCCAAGCGCGCAAAGAAATACAATTGCAGAGACTTTAGATCAGCCCTCCGCTGCAGCCTGGTGCCCCGGTCCCATCGCTTTCTTGAGCGGCTTCAGCAGGGCAAAGAAAGCCAGGCCGGTCAGGAAAGACAGGCTGAACAGCAGGAGGAAAAAGCGCTCCTTCGGCATCTTTTCCCAGAACGTTCCGAGATAGCCCGACAGATAGTTGCCGAAAAAGCTCGAGAGGAACCAGACGCCCATCATCATCGAAACGATCCGGGCAGGGGCGATCTTCGTCACGAGCGAAAGGCCGATGGGCGACAGATAGATCTCGCCCAGGGTAAGCACGAAGGTGCAGGCGAAGAGCCACCCGAGGCCCGCTTTGGGGTTCACGGCCAGGTCCCGGGCCGGCACGATCAGGACCAGGAAGGCCGCTGCAAGGAGAAGGCAGCCGATCCCCATCTTGGCAACGCTGGACGGCTCGCTCCCTCTCCGTTCCTGGCGGGCCCAGAAGAGGTTCAACAAGGGGACGAAAAGAAAGATCATGAGCGGATTGAACGACTGGAACCACGAGGCCGGCATCTCCCACCCGAAGATAAGCCGGTCCGTATTGGCATCGGCCCAAAGCGCCATCGTATTGCCCTGCTGTTCGTACACGCTCCAGAAGACAACGGTAAGGGCCATCATGGCGAAGATCGCTCCGATCTTCGTCCAGTCCCCCTGCGTCATGGGTTCCTGTCGCTGTTGCCCCGAGCCCTTGTTCTGCATGATAAGGTCAGGCGCAAGGTGCTTCTGGCCCGCAAGGTACACGATGACCCCGATCACCATGCCCACGCCGGCGGCGGCAAAGCCCCAGTGGAACCCGACCTTCTCGCCCAGGGTCCCGCACACGAGCGGCGAGAAGAAGGCGCCGAGATTGATCCCCATGTAGAACAGGCTGAAGGCGCGGTCGCGCCGATGGTCGCCGGGAGGATAGAGGGCCCCGACCTGCGTCGAGATGTTCGGCTTGAATGCGCCGTTGCCGAGGATCAGGAAGAACAGCGCCGGGTAGAACAGGCTTTCCACGGCCATGAGAAAATGTCCCAGGGCCATAAGCAGGCCGCCCAGGATCACGGTCCTGCGCTGACCCAGGACCCGGTCCGCCAGCAGGCCGCCGAAGAGCGGAGTAAAATAGACGAACCCCGTGTAGAGCCCGTATATCTCCGACGAACGCACCTGCGTGAACTGCAGGTGCTTCACCATATAGAAGACGAGCAGCGACCGCATCCCGTAATAGGAGAAGCGCTCCCACATTTCGGTGAAAAAGAGGACGTACAGTCCCGGGGGATGCCTCCGGCCGGGGATCACGTTCGTGGTTCCCGTCATCGCCTCATTCCGGTTCTTCCAGGTCGATCAGTGCTTTTTTGAGCTCAGCCAGGTCGTCGCCCGTGGTATTTTTGTCCTTGCCGCTTTCGGCGCGGGCGCAGAACCCCTGTACCGCAACGTCGACGGACTCAACGTCTTCCATGCATCCGCAGAACGAACTGACGACGTTGCTGTCCATGCATTTGTCGGGAATGGTCTTCATCGGTCATCTCCTTCAGAGCAGAACCTGTTTCTGCTCATAGTATATCAGCCAGGGTGAAGCAGCGTACGACGGAGAGGATGAAAAATGGGCACAGGTTCCGGTAAGGTTCGGTCCTCTCTGCTAATTGCTGAGTAAATTGTGTTTAACGGGGGGCATAATGACAGAGACATGAGAAGCGGCAGATGCACGGCAAAGGACCGTACCAACCTTATGTAATGCGGTGAGCCCAGTACCGAGGTGCGCGATGTAAATGTGCTACCGCGACTACGACGACAGCATCACCATCCTGACCGTAAATGAGACCGTACGGAAACCGAGCGATCAGTCCGCGCCGAAGTCCGGGCTCTATTTCCATTGCAGATAAGGGGAAGGCAACAACTCTGCGGATCACCCGATCCATTTCATCGAGAAACTCTTTTCCCAAACCAGCGGCCTGCCGCTCATACCACTCAACGGCATCGTCAAGCTCCTGTCGAGCCGGGGCAAGAAAACGAACATTCATGACCGGCGATACTTATCCATGACTTCCTGATACGATACGGTCGGAATGCGGCCCTCCTTGTAGGCGGCCCATCTTTTTCGGGCTTCTTCCGCCCAAATGCGGTCCATTGCCGGATCCGGCCTGTCAAGATCAGTAAGGATCGCGTCCACGATCTGAAGTTTTTCTATGTCTGACAGGGAGTGTATCTCCTCTGCCAGTTTCTCGGCGGTTTTCGTCATATCAGCGCCCCCTGGTATTCATTGGTTGCCTTCCACCCTGACTCTGACCCTATTATATTCAAATCCTCTGCGATGTGCAACATCTCCCGGACGGAAACGCTGGGATCGGATGGGCCCGCGGATATCCGCGGGAGGCGCTTGGCAAAACAAAAGGCCGCTGAGTTTGACTCAGCGGCCTTTGTCGGAACTTCGTAATACCCCGGTATTAGATGGTGCCCGGGGAGAAGATGATGCTGTCGAATGTACGCTTCAGGGTCTTGCTCGTGAAGTTCCTCATCTCGCCGCCGGGCTGACAGGCGATCTGCTGGCCGACCTTGACCGCCGTTGCAGGCAGGGCGACCCAGGTCTTCTTCCCGCTGTTCTCCAGGCAAACATAAGTATACCCGCCTGAGTTCATCGTTTCCACTACTTTGCCCGAAAGAGAAGCTTCGGCCTGCATGTTGGCGCCGGGCTGTGCCTGAACCGAAGGCGCCTCTTTCTTGGATGAATTACAGCCAGTAACGACGACCAACAACACCACACCTGCAGCAAGAACCAGTTTAAAGCTTTTCATCATCGATCTCCTTGTTTGTCAGTACCGGTGCATTCAATAGCAGCGAGATGATCGGTACATGAATATACAGCGAGGTGAATACTACCGCTTTTTTCAGGAACATGCAAGCCTGTTTTTGCGGTCTGGTATCACCAGGGGCGGACAGCAAACCTCTGGGTGATCCATATCATACCCCTGGGGGAAACGAACGGTGTACTCTGCTGTCAGTGAGGATTCCCATGCTCTACTGCCCTTTTTGCGACCACCCTCTGGAAACGAAGACTACCCTGGGATGGGCATGCTCCTGCGGGGAGATTATACCCTTCGGCCTGGAAAAGGACGACGACGGAAACTGCGAGAATTGTTTGGTGCGGGATTGCCCGAGAAGGAAGTAGTGAAGATCGGAATAACGGCCCGTTCCCCGGAGGCCAGGGTCATTTGAAGTATTTTTTCGCTGCCGGGGACCTCAGGAAGGCGATGACCGCCAGGACCTCCTTCGACGGTTCTCCCTTGGTCACGATGCTCAGTTGCCGGGTGATCGGCTTCGTTTTGACGATCTTCACTTTGCCGGGGTTCATTTTCACGAACCCTTCCGAGAGGACGCCGATGGCGATGGGCGACTGCGAAACGAGGTCGATCTCCTCCCGCGTGGTCACGGCCGTGAAGGCGCTTCCCGTAAAATCGGCGCGGTCCATCACCGTCTCCTGCAGGAATTTCCTCGTGCCCGAACTTTTGGGAGGAATAATGACGACGATCCGCTCGTCAGGGCCGCCCACGCTCTTCCAGTTGGCGATCTTCCCGCTGTGGATATCGGCGATCTGCTCCCCCGTCAATGTCTTCACGGTATTCTTCGGGTTGACAACGGGGACCATGACGTCCTTGAAGATAACGTGCTCCTGGTAGGTCCCCTCGTCGGGCACCCCCGTTTCCTGGAAAGCGACGTCCAGCGGCACGGAGATCATTGCCGCTGCTGCCTCGCCCTTGATGAGCTCCGAGAGCCCCTTGATCGATCCCACGCACCGCATCTCGAGCTTCGTTCCGGTCTTCTTCTCGAGCGCGGCCTGCGCCGGCTCCAGGAGGCGCTTCTGAAAGGTCGTGGAGCCCGAGATCACGAGCGGGCCTGCGGCGGCCCCGGCGGGACCTGCCGTCATAAGGAAGAGCGTTATCACGGCAATGCAGTTCAGTTTTTTCATCTCGACCCCTTCTTCATCGGCCGCCGTACGGCTGGTGCTGAGCGAGCCCGTGCTTATCTGGCTGCGGCCTTTTTGAGGTTTGCGATCATATCGGCCGCCGTCTCATCGATCAGCGCGGAAAAGGCCTGCGCGATCTTGTTCTTCGGATCGCCCAGGTCGATGTTTTCCTGCCGTACTGCATCCTGCCCCGCGCCGCCGTAGAGGGGAAGCAGGTCCCGGGACCGGGCAGCCTTATCCAAAAGCGGCCATCCCAGGTCAGCGATGATCCGGCCGGTCTTATCTACGATGACCATGGTCTGCGCAACCTGCACGGCGCCATCCGTCCGGTTGTTGCTTACGATGAACGTTTTCGGCCTCGGATGAGTGATGCTCGCCTGAACGTGGACGAAAGCCACGGCGTCGACGTTCAGCGTGCTGCAGAGCCGGGCGGCATGCTTTTGCATGACCTCCGGGACCAGGGCGAGCGCCGACCGGTCGCCCTTCTCCGGCACCAACGCCGGACGGGGAACGATCGGCAAAGCTTTCGCACCGATGAAGGACCGTTTCCACTGCGACAGTTCCCCATCGATCAGGACCCGCGCAGCCTTTCGCTCTTCGTCCGAGGGGTACCGGGGCATAAGCTCTTCCTCGGAAACCGCAACAAAGGACATGACCGCAGGAGCGCTTTTGTAATCGGCCGGATCGAGGACGGTCCAGTTGCGCACGGTCTTCAAGCCCGTCTGGACCTGAAGCAGCGCCCGCTCCATCACGGCCTGGAGCACGGCCCTGTTGCTCTCCCGGGAGGTGTCCGCGACGCGCGGCATCACAACGCTGACAACGGCGATCCTGTTGGTATCGGCGATGCGGTCCTGCTTCACCGCCGCCCCGCCCATGCATCCGGAGAGCATGGCCGCGATTGCCGCGGCAGCCGGAAGTGTGTTCATGACCCTCTTCAATTGCATACCCCCATCCCCCGGCCTGTACGAACGTTTATGGAATGTCTCCTGGACGACCATCAAACTAATTAAATTAGCTTAAACAATAATTAATTGTATCACGGCAACCTCGGCGCTGCAAGCATTTTTTGCAGACCCGGTCCTGAGTGCCGGTCCGCTTGCGCGTAATACTACCATAGCATATTTCCCGGGCACTGCAGGGCATGGCGGACAAAAGAGGGGCTTCTCTCGGGTACCCTTTGTCCGTTCGTCTTCATTCCCGCTCGTTTATGTTATCCTTTATTCAGAAGCAGGAGGAGACCGATGCCTCGCAGGATCCTGGTCATCGAGGACGATAAAGTTATCGGCCGTCTTGTCGATGTCCACTTGAAGGACGCCGGGCATGACGTGCGCGTGATCAACGATGGAAAAGCGGGCCTCGAACAGGCGCTTGCGAAACCCTACGACCTGATCGTCCTCGGCCTGATGCTGCCGGGCATCGACGGCATCGAGATCTGCCGTCAGGTGCGGGCCGCTTCGGCATCCACCCTCATCCTGATGCTCACGGCCTTGACGAAGATGTTACCGTTCCGTGACCTTGCCGTGATATTGAGGTGGTATAGTTCGGTTAGCTGAAAAAAACAGATACTTATTAAGAAAGGAGCTCGTCATGTTTGAAAAATTATTGATAGGAACGTTGCTGGTCCTGCCGCTTCTGGTCACGCAGGCAAACGCGGGCGCCATGCCGCCGCTTGAAAAAGCGACCTTTGCCGGAGGGTGCTTCTGGTGCATGACCCCGCCCTTCGAAAGACTGGACGGCGTAAAAGAGGTCCTCTCAGGCTATACCGGCGGTACGGGACCCGATCCCACCTACGAGGACTATGAGGCCAAAGGCCACATCGAGGCGGTGCAGGTCACCTATGATCCGTCCAAAATAAGCTACTCGAAATTGCTGGACGTTTTCTGGCAGCAGATCAACCCCACAGACCCGGGCGGCCAATTTTGCGACCGGGGCCCGCAATATCGTTCAGCCATATTCTACGGGGATGGCGAGCAGAAACGGTTGGCAGAAATGTCCAAAGCAGCGCTTGAAAAAACGGGAAGATATGAGAGGCCCATTGCGACCGAATTGATCAAAACCACGGTTTTTTACAAGGCTGAGGACTACCACCAGGATTACTACAAAAAGAATCCCATCCGGTACAAATTCTACCGGTACAATTGCGGCCGCGACCAGTACCTGGAGAAGGTCTGGGGAAAGGACGCCATGACCCATGGAGACGAGACAGCCGACGCGATGATGGGCGCCTTTCGGAAGCCGACCCCGGAAGAACTGCAGAAGAAACTGACTCCCATGCAGTTCAAGGTGACGCAGAAAGAAGGCACGGAGCCTCCCTTTAACAATGAATACTGGGACAACCATAAAGCGGGGATCTATGTGGACATCGTTTCCGGCGAGCCGCTGTTCAGTTCTCTCGACAAGTACGATTCCGGGACCGGATGGCCGAGCTTTACGCGGCCCCTGGAGCCCGGCAATGTGGTGACCAAAGAGGATCGGACCTGGTATCTGGCAACGAGGACCGAGGTGCGGAGCAAACACGCCGACTCCCACCTTGGCCATGTGTTCAACGACGGCCCGGCCCCGACACATCTGCGCTACTGCATGAACTCGGCCTCGTTCAGGTTCATCCCGAAAGAGGACCTGGTCAAGGACGGCTACGGCAAGTATGTGAAGCTCTTTGAGAAGCAGTAAGCCTAAGCCGGCCGGCACAACAGCGATCGTCAGTTCCAGGGAAAACGCATGACGGCGGCAGGATCGATCTGCCACCGTTTTTTTTGACGCCGCTGGTGGTAACGGATAAAATATCGGCTTCAAAGAAGGACCTCCCGATACTTATGGATTGCAACGCAAGCACCGGAGAACCGGGGAAAGAAGGCAAGGTAAATAAAGGGCATTAAGGAAAAACAGTACGAGAAGATCAAGGACATGATCACGGTCCGCTAGACGTCCTTGTAGCTTAAGAACAACAAAGCCCCCGGCAGCACTGCCGGGGGCTTTTTATTTTCCAGATATGTTCGACAGGGCGAAGTGCAGAAGCGATGTTATGAAACCCGTGAATAACGGGGAACCCTCGACGCAATGGCCGGACCTCTGATCGGTCAAAAAAAAGGGGAGGCTTTAAGCCTCCCCTTTACGTGCACTCTTTGGAGAATTATGTTAATACTTCGTAGGCCTGATGTAATTCGTGGTGTTCGATCTCGTACCGGGGACCGTATTGGTATGTGACGTACATGACGAAGCTGACGAGTTGGCACGCGACCAGAAGTAGCAGCTCACCGTGGCGCCCTGCTGGCTCCATCCGCCGTCGCTTCCCCATCCAACCTGGAAGTAGGAGCCGGGGAAGAACCGCTGCGCGGACTTTGAAGCTCCCGACGTGGACATCCAGGCGGTCGAAGTCCACGATCCGTGAATGCCGCCCAGACCGGAATTCATACGCGAGATGGTCGTCGTACCGTTCCAGCTCGAATGACAGAGCAGGCAGTTCACCATGCTCAGGTTGTTGCCGAATCCGTAAGAACCCTCGGACCCGTTCCAACTGCCGTCTATATTATGGTTCATGCGCGTGCCAGGACCGGCCCCATCGAAATAGGTGGTCGACTTATGGCATCGCCAGCATTCCGACACGAGCGTTGTGGCCCACATGTTGTACGCGT
This sequence comes from Nitrospirota bacterium, assembly GCA_041495765.1. Lineage (GTDB taxonomy): Bacteria > Nitrospirota > UBA9217 > UBA9217 > UBA9217 > GWC2-56-14. The sequence goes on along the minus strand of JBGQDI010000045.1, from coordinate 2,323 downwards.
TCCTGCCTCCGTGCGCATTGCCTCCCGCACCTGCATCGAGGACGTGGCAATCGGCGCAGGAAAGCAGCGAAGTTTCCCTGGTGGCCTGGAGGTTCTGCCCGGTTTTCTTGAGCATGACATTTGCCCACGACGTACCCCAGTTTGCATTGGCGACACTGTACCGCCTGCCGAGCACGGCGTGCTGCGACGGGTTGCCGTTGTAAGTAGCTCCGGGCCCGTTGGTCCCGGCGTAGAACTTGTCCTTGATATTGACGACCCGCATGCGCGGCGTGTTGGGCAGGTTCGTGGAACCGCCCATGTTCCCGCTCGCATTGACATCGGTGGTATTGAAAGGCGTAAGAGAGCGGTTCCCTGTTCCCACGCCGTCATTCGTCGCATTGACGTACACGGCCGAGGCACCGTTCGCATCATGGCAGCTCAGGCAGAATGCATCAAGCTTCGCATAGTCGGTGGTGGACCAGCTCCTGTTGTTGATCGTCCAGCCCGATGCGCCGGTCTCATCGGTCGTGTCTACATCTCGCAGGTTTACCGAGCCGGTCAGGTCGCTTGCACCATGATGGAAGGCCGACGGTCCGCCGTCAACGATCGAACCTTCAAGATGACAGACGACACAGTCCCATCGCACGATCGTCGTAGCGCCGAAGAGATGCCGCGACCCGGCGAAGGGGAACATGAAATCGCCGCCCGGTCCGACGACCTGCCTGATCGCGCCGCCGGATCCGTAGGTCTTGACCAGTGCCATGCTGTGGCAATCAATGCAGTCTCCCCCGGCCGGCGGCGGAGGCGGGGGCGGGATGATCGGGTCGCCGGGGAACTGCCCGGCGATCAAGGCGACCGAACGCACCGTGCTGCTCCCGGTGCCGTTGTGGTCGGTGACGGTGAGCGTAAGCGTTCCGGCGACGGTCTCGTTGTAGCCCTGGAGCACGGCCGGATTGGTCGTCGCGTCGGCAAAGGCCAGGCCGCCGTCGAAGGACCACAGGTATCTCAGTTCACCTGCCGGGCCGTCGTCAGAGACGGTCGCGGTGAAGGTCACATCAGAGCCGTTGCGCTGGCCGTTCACCGTAAGAATGACCGGGGCGAACTCGATGCCGATGCCCGAGGTGCCGGTTCCGGCGCTGATGACCTTTATGCTGAACATCGTGGTGATGCTGTTGCCCTGGCTGTTGGCCACGGTGATCGAATGATCATAGGTCCCGATATTGCCGGGCGCCGTATAATCGGACAGGACTATCCCTGCCGTCCCGGTCAGGGTAATATTTCCGGAAGCAGGGTTGAAGGTGCCGCCGTCCGTTGCAGCCGTGAACACATAGGAATAGGTCTCGTCGGCACCGCCCGTCACATCCACGCCGACCGATGCAGTACCTGCCGTTACGATCTCTGTTGGCTGGTTTATATTGACGATCTTCGGGAACTGCTGCACGCCGCCGCTGGAGACGGGGGCCATGAGGATGGGGACCTGGTCGTGAGCGCCTGTCATCGTATAGTGCGTCGACCCCGTGAAGATCTCCACTGCCGTATTGTTGCAGGCATGTCCGGTAAAGGTGAGCTGCGGCCCGATGGGAAGGTTATTGATGGTCCCGGTCCAGAGTCCGCTGTTGTAAGAGAGGGAGACCCCGCCGACGATAAGGGTGGAGCCGTTGTAGACGTCCACGGTGATCGTGGCCACATCTCCGGTCGTGGCGGCGGTCAGCATGCGGTTTGAAAGGTATCCCACCGAGACCTTTGCCGAAGCGAGCGGCACCCCCTGGTCGCTGTTATTGGTGCATCCCCCGGCAGCAATGAGAACCGCTAAAACAACAAAGAACACGATGCGCTTCGCTACGTACATGGCCGAACCCTCCCTATCTTTCGAGATTAGAGAACTTTGCCGGTATCCGGCAATGACGTGCTTTACCTTAGTGATATACCGGTGCTGACATCTTATTGAGTGGGGCGATTATAGCAAACCAGGCGAGCCCGGTCAATTAATTTATACATACTTTAGTCGCATACATAAAAAAGGAATACCTGTTCAAACTCGTGGTGGTGTCGCGATTATAGGGTGAGAAGACGCTGAAAGCAAAACAAAAATCGGGGTAATTTAAGGGCATTGCATAATAAATCAGAATATTGCAGAAGACGTCTGTTGCGGGCTTCCCCATGCGGAGATTTTCCCAGGAGACCCTGATACTTGATGAAGAACCTATGAGGAGAAATGGAGAAAACTCAGGCGAAATGGGGATTGAATTCTTTTCAAAAGGCAGTTACGCTGTTCTCCCAACTTCTCCCTCTTCGGATAATTTCTTGATCTTGGAATTCTTCGCTCTCTGCGACACGAGACCCT